>NZ_JBYRIW010000002.1:0-440453 GCF_057815395.1 Chryseobacterium sp. 27AL
TGTTCCCATTCCGAACACAGAAGTTAAGCCCACCAGCGCCGATGGTACTGCGAATAGCGGGAGAGTAGGTCGCCGCCAGTTTTTTATTAAAAGTCTCATACAGCAATGTGTGAGACTTTTTGCGTTTTATACTATTCAAGATTCAAGATTCAAGATTCAAGATTCAAAATTCAAGGTAAACCGGATACCCCAATGACAAAGAGCCAGGGAAAAAGTAAAAGGGACTAACGAGAAGAGACCGGGAGATTTAAGGTTTAAGATTTAAGATTTAAAATTTCAGAATTAAACAACAGCTAACAAGCAATAACAATAATCCAAAACCCAAATCAGCAATAAGATTACTAACCTCAAATCTGTAATGTTGCTTTATAATTATCACCAATTACTCATATTATTGTTCTGTCTTTTGGAATTAACGGTACTAGACAATACCTGCTGTTGAAAGATAAGAGGCTGTCCCGAAAGTGAGCAGCCTCTTAAAATGTATATATTCATATTTCTTTCTTATTTCAGCTCCAGTGCGGATCGGAAATTGATGGTTTACCGGTCTCTAAACGGCCGGCAAAATACCAGATATTATTTTCAGATTCTATTTTCAAATCATACCAGCCTTTGGTTTTATTTAAATCAACAATAATTTTTTCTTGTATCGTTAATAATGAAATTTGCATTTTTTTCTTTTCATAAAGGTTTTCAAAAGTAATCTTTCTGGTGATGCTTTCTTTTTTACTCTTTTTAACAATAATTTCAACCGTATTTTTTGATGGAAGATTATTCAACGAAATTTCTAGTTCAGGAGCATCGTTACCTTTAAAGTGTCTGTAAAAACCATTCGGGCCAAAAACCTCATAATCATAGATCTCAGAAGTTACAGGATGTGATAATTTCTGTTTTGAATATAAAGCATAGGAAAAATAAAAATCATCGGCCTCAAATTTTGTTCTGTCATAAATGATAAGAGGAACTGCTTTTTCTTTTAAATTGAGCATTTTGATCTCTCCATTTTCAAAATTGACGTGAAAATTGTAAGGGAGTGCATTAGACGGCTTTATCCCCCGTTCCTGAATTTTAAGAAGTTGGTCATTTAGCTCATTTTCCTCATACCATTTCAGATCGGGAATGGGCTTATTCTTCGCTGAATTGATCGTTTTCGCATATTCTTTCTGATCCAGGTAATCCATTTCCGGAATTTTTATTTGGGATGAATTAAAGGCTGAAGTCAGATCCCCGCATATTGCGCGTCTCCAATCGCTGATATTGTCTGTAGTAACGTTTTTATTAAATTTTTTCCGGATAAACTTTTCCAGGAACATCAAAACGGAAGTGTGATCCGAGACCTCAGAATTTACAAATCCTCCTTTAGTCCATGGTGATGCGATGATCATCGGTACCCGGTATCCCAATCCCACCGTACCTTCTACTTTTTCGTGGTCTTTTATTGTTGGTGATGACATATATTCCTGAGCTCTGTTCACATATTCCACGCCATCCGGTCCGTTCATATCAACAGGCTGGCCAGGATTTAAAGGTGGAGCAAAAGGCAGAACATGATCAAAATAGCCGTCATTTTCATCATAATTAATAATGAATATCGTTTTTTTCCAGGTTTCGGGATCCTGTGTCAGGATATTCAAGACTTCCGAAATATACCATGCGCCATACCATGGCGATCCGGGATGATCAGAGAAATGTTCCGGAGCAATAAGCCATGAAACCAGCGGGAGTTGCTTACTTTCAACATCTTTTCTGAACTGATGTAAAACGTCTCCTTTAGGAACCACCAGTCTCTCACCGTTTTCATCCTGGCCAATTTCGAGATTCCAATAATTAGGATCATTGATATTGGTAGTAAATGCCTTTTCGTGGAGATTTTTTTCCTGCTGCGAAAGTTTTTTAAACTGATCGGGATGATATTTTATCTTATCTTCCTCCAGCTCTGCTATTATTTTTTTAAGTCTCTCTTTCTGATCAGGATGTTTTTCAATTTCATTTTGCAGATAATTAATAATGTTGGGAATATTCTGATGGTAGCCTTTTGAAAATTTTACATTAAACTTTGAAAACCATTCAATCGGATTATCGGTAAAATTGCTAAGCCAGGCTTCCTGCTCACCAGACATTCCTTTTGGCAGGCTAATTTCGTTCTGATATATTTTCCACGAGATATTCTGTTCTTCCAGAATCTCAGGGAAGCTTTTCCATCTTGCCTGATGGTTTTTATCATAATCAATATTTTCATTGTAAACATTGGCCTTTACTTTTCCGTTTTTTTCTTCACGTAAAGTTCCGGACCAGTGGAAAAGCCTGTTGGGTGTAGTTCCCGTTAATGAAGAACAAAAATACTGGTCAAAAATTGTAAAGGCATCTGCCAGCTGATAATAAAAAGGCAGATCTTCACGGTTATAATACCCCAGGGTCAAAGGAATATTTTTGTAATCTTTATTTCCTGAAGCCTTCGCCTGCAGCCATTGATCGTATTTTCCTTTATTTAAAGCTTGCTGCTGGTTGTTCCAGGAGTGAGGAAGCGAACTCATCCATGTTGACTTTGTATTTCTTAAATCCAGGCGGGCAGGAGCAGCATATTTCCCGGCATCGTTTTTCTGAAAAAATACGGAATGCCCGTCCTGTTTTATAAAAGCTCTGCGATCAGAAAATCCCCTTACACCTTTTAACGCACCGAATGCATGATCGAAAGAGCGGTTTTCCTGCATAAGAATTACTACATGTTCCGCATCATAAAAGGTGGATAAAGCTGCGGGCTCAATCTCTAAAGCCTTCAGGATGGCAGGATGCAGAACACTTGAAGTTCCCAACCCAGCCAGCAAAAGACCTGATTTTTCTAAAAATTCTCTTCTGTTCATAGGATATGTAATAGAAAGAAACCGCAAGTTAATAGGTTTTCCTGCGATTTCTTTTAATTTAATGTTAAAAATTATTGATAATCTGTTTTAAACTTTAATTTCTGTTTTCTTAATGAAAAGTATTTCCGGAATTCTTGAACAAGTTCTTACTGCAGCCACCAAGGTTTAACGTTAATATTGTCATTTCCTCCGTATTGTGCCGTCAAAGCAGCTTGCAGATTGGCATTGTTATAATTGTATTCCGACTGGGGATACCTGAATCGGAAGGGTGCCGAAACTCCCGGTTGTAAAGGGAAGTTCGGATATCCCGTTCTCAGATAGTCATAATAGGAAGTCCATTGTGACTGGTGAAACATAGTCATATATTTCTGAGTAATGATTTTTTCAAGCTGTGCTGACAGTGAAGCGGAATTATCATAAACAACCAGTGAAGTTGCAAGATAATTATTGACATTAAATCCTGTAAAGTACTGCCCCGGATTTTTAACATAGGTCTGATAAAACGTAAAGCTTGCTTTAATAGCATTATCATAATGTGTCTTTGGTGATCCGGATATCCATCCTCTGGCCGTAGCTTCCGCTAAAATGAATTCCAGCTCAGAATAGCTTAAAACTGATGAAGGCTCATTCGTGGCATCTTTGTAAAAACGGTCGTTTACCTTCGAAATATTTTTTGCCGTGATTAGTGCTGCATTGTCTGAATAAGGAGATGTGGGATTTCCTCCGTTGTATGCTGAAAAATCGGTAATTGGCTTTCCTGCTTCTTTTGCTCCTGTTGTCTGTGCTGCAAAAGTAAACAGTCTCGGATCCTGTCTGGCTTTAAACAAATCAATAAAATAATTGGCCATATACAAGCTTGAACCATATCCACTGTTATTGAACATCGTATAACGGCTGTCTGCCACATCTGCAAATTTCAGCTCTCCGTTATCAGCGATGGATGTCATTAAAGGCTGGCTGCCTGCAATAGATGCAAATTCCGTAGCAACGTTATAAGTCCCCACACTTGCCTTTTTAGACATTGTGATTAATATTTTCAGTCTGAAAGAGTTGATCAGCTTTTTCCATTTTGCAGCATCTCCTTTGTAGATAATATCTCCTTCGATTTTATCATTAGCATTAATTAAATCGTTGGCTTCTTTCAATTCCGTTAAAATTCCTGCCATTACCGTTTCCTGGGAATCATATTTCGGCTGTGTAATTCCTGCTTCACCTTTTACAGCTTCTGAGTACGGGATGCTTCCAAATTTTAAACTTAAATTAAAGAAATAATATGCTCTGTAAAACTTACCGATGGCCTGGTAATTTTTATTATTGATCTTCTCTGCTTCCTGCATCATTTTTACCGTATTGAGAAGCCCTTTCGAATAAGTGTCGAAAGAAGCATCGTTCCATTTCAGATATTGGTACACGTTTTCTCCGTCGGTACCGATCATCATTCTTGAAGCGTACATATTATCTCCATTTACCTGAAAAGCGTTGGAAGATACATAGGTCAAGAGATATTTGGGATCTATGCTTGCCTGATCATTTGGATTTTCGTTGATGGTATCGAGATTAGATTCACAGGAAACCAGCGACAGAAATCCTGCAACAAAAACTGATTTTATAATATTTTTCATTTCTGATATATGTTTAATTAAAATTTAAGATTAAACCCAACTCCGATCCATCTGCTGGAAGGATCCTGGATATCATTTCCTGTTCCGATTTTGTAGTCGGGATCTGAGTAAAGGTTTTTGGATTTTTTCCACATAGCGAGATTGTAGCCGGAAATATTGGCTGTAAAACCTTTTACCATTCCTCTTGGATTTAGTAAGTATGAGAAATCGTATTCAAGAATTACAGATCTCAGCTTTACAAAGGTTCTGTTGAAAACATTGGCAAACAGTTCACTTTCATCTTCCGTCACCCTTGCCTGGTAAGGATAGTTTTGCGCCCAGTCCTGAAAACTGATGGCTTTGGTATGAGGGGTATATGTTCCCGTAGATGGATTGTAATTGACACCATCCGGTACGAAGTAATATGTTCCTGGGTTGGCATATTCAAGATCACGGTATGCGGTAGAATTCGGATGTTTTCCGCCCCACCACATCTTTTCTACGACCTGCGATCTCATGACTCCGCCTATGCTTCCATCAATGCCTATATTCAGGCTAAACTTTTTATATTTAAAGGTATTGTTAAATCCAAAAGTCCAGTCAGGATTGAAGTGTCCGAGATTAGTAGGAGTATTGGCTCTGGTCGGCATTCCTGTATTGGCGTTCAGGATTACTTTTCCATCCGGAGATTTTTGCCAAGTGTAATCATAATAGCTGTCCATTCTTTCACCTAATCTGATGTTATTGTAATTTGGCATATCAGCGTAGATGGAAGTCAGTTTCTGTTCGTAGGTACTCCAGTTGATCAACGATTTCCATGTGAAATCAGCTGTTTTTACAGGAGTAAGCCCTAAAGACACTTCGAAACCTTTCGTAGTGTATTCATTGCCGTTGACATATTGTGAGGTAAAGCCTGAAGACTGAGCGCTTGGAAACTGAAGGATGTTATTATAATCCAGTGTTCTGAAATAGGTGGCATCCAGCGTAATTCTGTTGTCGAATAGTCCTGCACTTAGCCCCAATTCATAAGATTTTGTCTGTTCCGGCTTTAATGTGTTTTCAACGTTTAAAGTGGTTGGATAATAAAACGTAGGGTTTCCACTAAAGGTGATCCCGCTGTTGTTGACATAGTAATTTCTGATGGAGTAAGGCTGAAAGTCATACGCCACTTTTGCCCATGAAGCAGATAATTTTAATAAGCTGATTGATTCCGGCATTTTAACCAAATTCGAAATCACTGCACTTAATGATGCCGAAGGGTAAAAATACGATCTGTTTGCTTTCGGTAAAGTAGAAGACCAGTCGTTACGTCCGGAAACATTCAGGAAAAAAGCATTGTACAAGCCGACATCAATGGTTGTATAGGCACTGTAGATGAGTTTTTCTTTTAAATAATCATAATATTTTACGGCTCCTATGGAATTGTCTAAGGTATACAGTTCAGGAATTTTAAGACCGTCTGTCGAAGCGTTGTCGATATCATTTTTATAGTAAAATGCAGAACCTCCGGCATTGATCGTAAAATCAAAATTTTCGGAGATTTTCTTTTTATAGGTGGCTAAAACATCATAGTTGAGATTCCATGTTTTGGTATCGTTCAGAATGTATCCTCCGCTTCTTGGCGCACTGTAGTTGAAATACGAATACGGGCTCAGGATTTCCTGCTTGTTGTGGTTTTCAACGATTGAAATTTTACCTTTTACAGAAAAATCCTTTGTTGCTTTATATTCCAGACCGGTTTGCGCATTGATGATATCAGTTCTGTTTTTATTCTTGTAATATTCTGCGCCGAACCAAGGGTTGTTGTACCAGGCGTAGTTCCAGTTGGCCTGTGCCCTGCCTTCTTTTCCTGGAATCCATAGGTGGTTTTTAAGGTCTCTTCCGTCTACATCGCCTCCCATCCAGATCAGGATCGTGTACATATGGCCGCTCGGGTTGTAATCGTAATTTGGGATATTCGGAGTGAAGGTCTGGTTAAAATTAAATTTCGTATCAAAGATTAATTTTTCTCCCAAATGATTTTCAGATGAAAAATTTACTCCGTATCGCTGAAGATAAGATTCAGGAACACGGTCATCATAATTCATAAAGTTCCCCGAAAGCCTGTAAACATCTTTATTGTTTTTATAGCTGATGGCAAAATTATTATTATTGATAACGGCCGGTTTCAGGAAAATGTCGAGATTATCATGATATTTCCAGTCGATGGGTACTCTTTCATATCTGGATTTGTCGTCGTATTGTGTTCCGGTCACTGCACCGTACCACGGAACGATCTGTCCGGTCTGCTTGTCCCTGATCGGGCTGTTCCACTGCGCGATTTTTAATCCCGGTACAAATTTCGGTCCCCAGATCATATCGCCGTCATTTACACCGCCATCAGCTCCGTCCCAGAATTCATATTTACCGTGAGAACCATTTCCGTATTCAGTCTGTGTTTTTGGAAGATTGGTAAAGCCTGCGGAGATCATCGTATTTTGTGAAAACTCAACGGTAAATCCTTTTTTCTTTGCGCTTTTCGTCGTAATCAGTACTGCTCCGAATCTTCCTCTCGAGCCATAAAGCGCTGAAGCCGTTGCTCCTTTCAGTACGTTGATATTGTCTATATTATTCGGGTCAAGATTCTGAAAAACTTCTTTTTCTACAATCACACCATCAATCACGAAAACGAGATTGGTATTTCCTCTTAAGGTAAATTGTGGTGCCTGCTGCATTCCTGTGGGATTCGAAACGTTTAATCCGGCAACCTGCCCTGAAAATAAATTCCCGATGCTAGGCGTGGTAATGGCTTCAAATTGTTTTGTCCCTACTTCCTGTGTGGAATATCCGATTTTTTCTTTCTTTTTGGCAATCCCTAAAGCGGTAATGACAACGCCTTCGATTTGTTTTTCATTTACTTTTTTAAGAACGACCGAATAATTTCTTCTGGCTGAAACTTCAATTGTGTAAGCAGAAAATTCCGGAGAATAAAATTCAAGAATATCTTTCGGGTTCGCCGGGATGGTGAAATTACCGTTTTCATCGGTAACAGCCGTTTTTCCGGTATTTTTATCTGTAATATTGACACCTGAAACATCGGTACCATTTTCGGATTTTACGTTTCCAGAAATGTTAATTTCCTGTGCCGTAAGATAAAGGGGAAGCAGAAAAACCGCAAAAGTTGCTAAAGTCTTCTTCATTTTTTTAAAGGCAAATTTAGACAGGCTTTATTACCACAGTTTTACGCTGATATTAAAATAAAAATATAATTTCAATAGGAGACAATAATGAAAATTAACATAAAAATAAAGCTCGGAAAGCCCATTATTCCAGAGAATTTTACTTTTTTCTAAAGTATTATTTATATGGTATCAGAGATATTTTACCTTAAAATCTGCTCAAAATCCCCCAATGAATTTTAATATCATTAAACTTAAAAGGATTTCCAAACTCATTACCATTAGAAAGCTGGAAGCTCATGAGCCCGATCGGAATAAAGAAATTGAATCCAAGCCCGACACTGTAGAGTTTGGGCTTTACGTTGAGAGACTTATTGTTGAGCTGTCCATACTGTCCGAAGACATCAAAAAAGGCCTGGCTCCCGATGAGATACCGGTATTCTAAACCTCCGTAATAATAGAAATCTGCTGCCAGGGAATTTTCATTGAATCCGCGCATCGAATTCCAGCCCCCGAAGCGGTATAATTCATTGGCGGAGAAATCAATCTTTGAATCCATCATTGCTCCTTCTGCCTTGAGGTTCAGGAAATGATTTCCATTGATATGGTAATTGTGTTCCCCGAAAAAGTAAAACTGATTTTGCGGAGAGTTGATATTATCTTTGGTATATTTTGTGGCAAGGTAATCGTATCCTGCGTTGATTCTGGTTTTATAAAGGAAAAGATCAATATCGGTAGGTTCTACCATTTCAAACCAGATCCCGATCCCTTTTTTGTTGTAATCTTTCCCCTGCACATATAAGGTGTCTATAATGCTGGAACTTTCAAAAGTTCCCCGCAGACCGATTTTATTTCTTGAATTAAGGTGATAATAAAAAGCAGGAAGCGCCTTTACATTAGCAAACGTAGAATCCTGACGGAAGATATTTACCTTCATATTCAATCCGACATTAGATTTGAAAAGATAAGGAACGTCGGTCTGTAGGTCAAAGGTCTGTCCTTTATCCGGATTCCGCTGCCAGTAAAGATTGATCGTTTCGAAACTGTTGAATATATTCCTGAAATTAACATTCAGGGTTCCGTTCAGGGTAAATTTATCTGTTTTGTCATTTCCGAACCCGATTACCCCATCAAAGCTGTTGGTTTTTTTCTTTTCCATGAAAAGAAAAATACTGGTGGAGTCTTTTGTAAACATGGTTTGCGGAGGCCGTTCGAGAGAAATAAACTGATGGCTTTGAAAAGACTTGTTGATCGCAAGAAGGTTCTTGTCATCGTAAGTTTTTCCCTTAAATTCCTTTTCAAGATTTTTCATAAACCTTTTCGGAACACTGGTATAGCCCTTCACCACGAATCCGTCGATGGTTCTTTTATCGTTCTTATTGATGTCGAGCTCTACAATGGGATAGCCGTTTTTCTGTCCTTTGTATTTAGATTTTATTCTGCTGAATGCAAAACCATCATCAATATATCTTTTGTTAATATTCTTTTTGGTGGAATCTAAATTTTTAGTAAAAAACTCCTTTTCACCTTTTATTTTACCGGAAATAGAATCTGAAAGTCTGACGTAGGTTTCGTTAAAATTTTTCCCTTTATGAAAAACAATTTCCGTAGTGTCACCTTTTTTCCTGACCTCTTTCAGCTGGGTGAAAAAATAGTTGTTCTGAGCCAATGAATCCAGAAACTTTACGGCAGAAGCAGAGTCTTTCACCTTTTTTTTCACTTTTGTTTCCGAATCAATAAGAAAATAAGGCTTCTTCTGCGCCTGAATAAAAACGCAGAAGAGGATAAAAAATATTTTTAGAATTAATTTCAACGGTAATTTTTTAAACCATTAAGATCAATTAAGTTATTAATTCAAGTTAAGATTATTATTGTGATATTGTTATTCTTATTAATCTTAACTTCTTAAAATAAATCTTAATGGTTTAAAATATATTTAATTTAAATTTGTTTTAATAACTGAAACTAAGCCAGTTTATTGTATTTCTTCATCAGATTTTCATAAGTTCCCTGCGGAAGAATCCATTTTAAAGGAACCCCGATTTTCTGCCCGAATTTACCAAAATAATAATGAGCTTTCCATTTATTTTTAAGCAAAAGCTGATCGACATATTCTGCAACTTCCAAAGGTTCGGTTCCGTCACCAACGTGACTGTTCATTAAAGCATACACTTTATCGAAAACATTCTTATATGGTTCTGAAACTTTTGTCCGCACACGGTTTTCAGCAATATTGGTTTTGATATCGCCTAAATGCAGCGAGCAAACATGAATATTCCAAGGGTAAACTTCATATCTCATGGCTTCTGTTACTTTATCCAAAGCAGATTTTGAAGCCGAATAAAACCCTCGGAAAGGCAGTCCCATTTCACTTCCGATGCTGGAAACGTTGATGATCTGTCCGAATTTATTCTCGCGCATTTTCGGCATTACGGCACTCATCATTTGTACGGCTCCGACTAAATTCAGGTTGAATAATTTTAAAATATCCTCTTTTGAGGAATCTTCCACAGCGCCAACCATTCCCATTCCTGCGTTGTTGATCAGAACATCGATTCTGGTTTCAGTTTTTAAAACTTCGTCAATGGCATTTTGAACCGCTTCATTATCTGTAACATCTGTCGGAATAGATTTGAAATGCGGGCTTTCGGTGTGCTTTCTGCTTAAGCCATATACTTTATGACCTTTTTTTCCGAAATATTCTGCTAAAACGAAACCAATTCCTGATGAGGTTCCGGTGATGATTATTGTTTTTGTATTCATGAATTCTCAGTTAAAATAATTTTTAAATCTTCCCAAAACATCGGATAGGATTTTTCAACAACACCTTCATCTTCAATATGTAATTCTTTAATAAGGCAGAACGGCGCAAATGCCATTGCCATCCGGTGATCCTGATAAGTCTTAATGGAAATATTATCTTCAGGCTCACTAAAGCTGATTGATTTAATGGTAAGATCCGTAAACTCTGTTTCTGTTCCCAGCTTTTTTAATTCTTGATGTAAGGCTAAAAGTCTGTCGGTTTCTTTTACTCTTAATGTTCCCAAACCGGAAATTTCAAAAGATATCTTCAAAGCCGAAGCTGTTACACAAAGCGTTTGAGCGATGTCGGGACAGTTATTCATATCCAAAAAGATCTTTTCAGGAAATATAAAATCAGGGTCAAGCTGTAAGGTGATTTTATGCTCATCTTCAGTAAAAATGGTTTTAATGCCGAAAAAATCTTCATAAATTTTTGCAATGGCAGAATCTCCCTGAGTAGATTTTTTATAAAAACTTTTCAGATGAATGGTCTTTCTTCCCAAAGCGGCAAAAGAGTAGAAGTAGGAAGCAGAACTCCAGTCACTTTCTACTTCGTAATTGATGATGGATGACTGATGATTTATAAATGGTTCTACTTTAATCGTATTTCCGGCAAAACTGTTTTTAATTCCAAACTTGGTTAAAATATTGAGAGTCATTTCAATATATGATCTTGAAGTAACTTCGCCAACGAGGTTTATTTCCAGTCCGTTTTCCAGTTTTCCAGCGATTAAGAGGAGGGAAGTGATAAACTGACTTGATATATTAGCAGGAACATCTACTTTTTCCTGAATGATTTTTCTGCCTTTTATTTTTAGTGGAGGAAACCCTTCATTTTCAAGATATTCTATTTCTACACCGAGATTCTGTAAAGCGGTAACAAGATTTTTAATGGGTCTTTCTTTCATTCTTTTTGAACCGGTAAGAATCGTTGTTTTACCTTCCTGAATAGAATAATAAGAGGTAAGAAAACGCATTGCAGTTCCGGCATGATGAATATCCACCACCTCTGAACTTTCTGATAAAGCTTTTTTCAGAAGACTGGTGTCCTGGGAATTTGAAAGATTTCCGATTTGTATATTGCTGAACAGACTTTCTAAAATCAACAAACGATTCGAAATACTTTTCGAACCGCTGATCTGTATGGTCCGGTTTTCTTTTAATTGTGATTTTTCTAGCTTCATTATTTTCAAGTAAAAAAGTTGGAGGCTGGGATCGGGAAGTTCACTAGCTGTATTAAACTTCCGTCTTCCATCATCCATCTTCCTGCATTATTTTAATTTCTCATTATTCTGATGGCGTTCTTTATCGCGATCCGTCTTTATTTTCATTTTTTTATCGAAAGCTTCCTGCAGATTGACTTCGGTCTGATTGGCTAAGCATAAAGTGACAAATAATACATCCGCAAGCTCTTCGCCGAGATCTTTGCTTTTATCGCTTTCCTTTTCGCTTTGTTCTCCATACCTTCTTGCAATAATCCGTGCCACTTCACCAACTTCCTCGGTCAGCATGGCCATATTGGTGAGTTCATTGAAATAACGGACGCCGATGGTTTTGATCCATTCATCAACTTGCTGCTGCAGATTCGTGATTTCCATTATTTTTTATTATTGATCTGTATTTCAAGATTGTTGATCTTTTCTTTCAGGTGGCTGATTTCTTCTGCCTCCCCGATAGATTGCCCTATTTTTTCAGTAAAGTCTGCAAATGTACTGAAGAGTTTTCTTATCATAATGTATAATAAGAATAACACAATAAATCCTCCTATTTTTACAATATTAAAATCCATTTACCTATAATTATTGATACTGATATGCACCCAAAGTAGGATTTGAGGTCCTTGAATTACCTGCAATATCCGTAGGAACCGTTGCAGCAACAGCTGTACTTCCTTTTCCGATAGCGGGAGAGTTTTGTTTTACTCTTAAATTCATTTGTGCTGCAAAATAATTTACAAACAGCGGATCTTGGTTTTTAACCAGCTGAATTACACTCGGAGCTGTATCCAGAAAACCTGCTTCTGATTGGGTGGAGTATTTTAACAGACAATTTTCGAATACAAAATTAAAAAGCTGTCCCGGAGTTTGTTCAAAAAACACGGAATTGTCGCGGTCGGAATAGACGATGCTGTTTCTTACATTTAAGATCAGAGCGCCTTGTTCTGTTTGGTTTGACTCGTTTTTCCATTCGTTGGTTGCAAAAATTCCGTTTCTGTTGTAAGATTGCAGAAGATCAGAATAATTGGCAATGGTAGAATGTACATAATTGTGAGTGCCACCTTTAAAGATTCCGATCGCCGATTCTCCACAGTTATTCATCACAAGGTTTTTTGCATTTACCGTAGAAGCAACAGCATAAATACCGTACTCCTGAAAAGTATGAATAAATGAATTGTTGATGGTTGCATTGGTTTGTTTCATTTCAAGCCCTCTTGTTCCACCGAAAAGTCTTGCATAATTCATATTTAAATTAGATCCGGGTTCCATTTTAACAGAATTCCAGTTTTTAGGAATGGTATCGTAGGCAGAATCATTTCTGTCTCCGCGAAGGGTAACGTTGTTAGCCAAAGTTCCGTTAATATTTAAAGTCGCTCCGGATAATACTTTCATTCCGCTGTTTTTATGAAAATATACTTTGGTTCCGGCTTGTATATTCAGGATTACATTTTCATCAATTGTTAAGTCACCATAAATGATTTTAGCCTTATCATTATTCCAGGTTGCATCTGAAGTGATGATATTGGGATTGGATGAACTTTTAATAAAAAATTCCGCATCCTGTACAACGGAGAATAAAACTACATTTTGCTGTCCGGCAGGGCTGTCGAAAAGGATTTTGTCTTCAGCGATAGCTTCAGGGCCGGTAGCTTCAGGAGCAATTTCCACGAAAATGTAAAGACTGTCTTTCTTTCTGAGAGGTACATCTTTAAAATCATATCCGGGCTTTCCGTCTACATTGATCTTATATAATGATGAAGATCCTTTTTCAAGATGAATTCTCGGGATCAGGATGTCTTTATCTTCATTGTTATAAACTTTCACTGCATACGTTTCAGAACGAACCTGATGGTAAACCGTGTCACAAAAAACCGTATCTCTGGAAAAACTTAGTTTTTGCGAAGGTGCATCAAAACTGATGTCATCCTTATTACAAGATACAGCCATAACAAGCATCCAGAAAGAAAAAGCCAGTAATAATTTGAATTTCATCGAAATTAAAGTTTAATAAATTTCAAATGTAACGAAAATACTTCGAATTTCTTATGAAGAAAAAAATATTGACAGCATATTTGCAAATTCAAAAAAATATTGTACTTTTGCAACCTAAAATTAGCAGAGAAATATCCATTACTATTTCGAAAGCAAACTTTAATTTTTAACATTGTATTATGAAACCGCAAGGTTACATGTGACATTAACAAAAAAAGAAATTTACACATGAAAAACGGAATCCACCCAGAAAATTATAGACTTGTTGTTTTCAAAGATATGAGTAACGACGAAGTATTTCTTTGCAAGTCTACAGCAGAAACAAAAGACACTATCGAGTATGAAGGACAAGAGTATCCTTTGATCAAAATGGAAATCTCTTCAACTTCTCACCCTTTCTACACTGGTAAAGTGAAATTGGTTGACACTGCAGGTAGAGTTGATAAGTTCATGAACAAATACAAAAAATTCGCTAAGTAATTTTTTGACATTAAAAATATTTAAAAGTCTTTCGGTTTTCGGAAGACTTTTTTTATTGTATTTTTGTTAGACTTGAATTTTAACATTAAATTTAAACTGAACGATGCAACTAGTATTTTCAGATGCACAATATTGGGAAGATTTTCTTCCGCTAACTTTTACACGGCCTGTTGCAGAAATGCGGTGCGGAATACTTACCTTCTCCGAAAGGTGGCAGAAAATTTTAGAAAACACCGAAATTTCTTTTTTCACCGAAGCTTATCTGCAGAAAAAGTTTCCGGAGCCTGAAAAAAAAGAAAGTCTTTTTCTGGTAACGAATTTTTTACCGACGGAAAATGTCATTAGACAAATAAAAGAACTGAAACAGGGAGAAGCGTTGGTTTATGAAGATGAATTGATTGCTGCAAAAATTAATATGGACGGTTTTTCTCTTCATCAGATTGAAAAGATGACCGACATTAAAGAGGAGCTTGTGTTCTTTAAAAAGCCAGCGGATCTTTTTACCTATAATCATAAAGCAATTGATTTTGATTTTGATTTGCTTACAAAAGACAGGGCTTCCCAGGAGCTTTCTTCTACTAACGGATTTTTAGGAGATAAGAAAGATCTGTTTATCGAGGAGGGGGCTCAGATTGAATTTTCAACACTCAATACAAAAACAGGGAAAATTTATATAGGTAAAAATGCTGAAGTTATGGAAGGCTGCCATTTGCGTGGTCCGATTGCACTTTGTGAAGAATCTAAATTTAACCTGGGAGCAAAAATTTACGGCGCAACCACTATTGGCCCTCATTCGAAAGTTGGAGGAGAAGTGAGCAATATTATTATTTTCGCGTATTCCAATAAAGGACATGATGGTTTTATCGGAAACTCGGTCATTGGGGAATGGTGTAATTTCGGAGCAGACTCCAATTCTTCGAACATGAAGAATAATTATGGAAATGTAAGGTTATGGAATTACAGAAGAAAAGCTTTTGAAGATACGGGATTGCAGTTTGCCGGACTCATCATGGGAGATCATTCTAAGACGGCCATCAATACCCAACTGAATACAGGAACAGTGGTAGGTGTGGCTTCCAATATTTTTAAAGAAGGTTTTCCTCCGAATTTAGTTGAAAATTTTTCGTGGGGTGGTTTTAAAGACGACGAAAAATTCAAATTAGATAAAGCCTATGAAGTCGCAGAACGCGCTATGGCAAGAAGAAAAGTGACTTTGAGAGATGAAGATAAAGCGATTTTAAAACATATTTTTGATACGTATTAAACCGATCAATAAAGGAAACTTCAAATTTTTTTGAAGTTTTTTTACTTTAAATGTAATATTATGTAAAATCTGATTGTCTTACTTATAGAAACAAAACTTATGACCCAAGAAACTTTTAAAAGTACGGTATTCATTCTCAAAAATGAGATGTATCGCTTTGCGAAAAGGTTCGTCATGAGTAGTGATGAGGCAGAGGACGTGGTGCAGGATCTGATGATCAAATTCTGGCAGAAAAAAGATGAGCTGGAGCAGTTCGGAAATTTGAAATCTTATGCATTGAAAGCAGTCCGGAACGAATGTCTGAACAGGCTGAAGCATCATGATGTAAAGATGGGATTTGCTGATATGCAGCTTCACAGGTCAGAGCTTTACAGTATGGAAGTGAATAATCTGAAGGAACAAATCATTGGTTTCATCAATCAGCTTCCGGAAAAACAAAAGATGGTTATCCATTTGAAAGATGTAGAAGAATATGAAGTTTCGGAAATAGCAGAAATGCTGGAAATGGAAGAAAACGCAGTAAGAGTAAATCTGATGCGGGCAAGACAAAAAGTAAAAGAACAAATCTCACAATTGATGAGCTATGAGCAAAGACAAATTTCAAGATAAATATAACGAGATCTTCCAACATTTAAAGGAAGAAAAGATGGACTGGGATTTCGAAGATTTTCTGAAAAAAGCGGAAGGTAAAGATGAGGTACAAGAGAATAATGAAGCTCCTATTATTCCGATTGACAGCAAAAGCCGGCCTTCAATTCCAAAGTGGTTCTGGATGGCGGCGAGTGTAATCGTGTTGCTAAGCGTTGGATTTATATTTAATTATAATAATAAAAACATTGAAGAGCAGTCTCAGCTGGTGGAAAATCAGATTAAACTACAGAAGAATAATTTTATTGAAGAGAACAGCGAGCATCAGGCTCAGGTTGCTGTAACCCAAGTGTCGGATTCTGTTTCCGGAGCTAAAAAAGATTCTCTGTTTCAGGAAAACACAATGGCTGAAAAGGATTATTTAGATGAAATTTTACCGAAAAGGGGAAGACTTAAAAAAGAAAGAAAACCAAGATTTGTTTATAATTCCTCTTATCAGAAAGCTTCAAAAGATTCCACAGGATACAAAGATTCTTACGTTATTGTGAACGGAAAAAGAATTGAAAATGTGGAAGAAGCTATTAATGTGACTAAGTATTCATTCCAAATATTTGCAAATAACGTCAGTGAAAAATTAGTACAACCAAAAGTCGTTGACGACGATTATTAATTAACCTTTAAAAAGATTATGCACCTGATCAGGCACTAATAATCAAAAAAAATAAAATTGACTCATGAAAAAGATATTCATACTATTCGCATTTGCCTTTTCACATTTTTTCAATGTGTACGGGCAGCAGGATAAACTAGACCAGCTTTTTGATAAGTATCAGGAAGTAGAAGGGGTAACTTCCATAAAAATCGCAAAACCGATGTTTGGAATGCTCAGCAATCTGAATTTAGGTGATGCCGAACTCGATCAGATCAAACCTTTATTATCAAAAATAAATGGATTGAAGGTGTTCATCGCAGAGAAGCCTGAGGATGCAAGCTCTATGAATGGGCAAAAACTTGCGCAGATCAACAGGGATATAAGATCTTATTTAAGCAATCTCAATTACAGTGAGATCATGACCATGACCAGCAATGGCGCGAAAATAAAATTCCTTTCAGCGGAAGAAAAGGACGGAATTCTGGATGATCTCTTATTAAGCATTGACAGTGGCGGTGAAGAAAGTATTTTAATAAAACTTGACGGTAGACTTTCAATGGATGATATTAATAAACTCATTAGTTCGACAGAAACCAAAACAAATTCTTCAACCAATGCAAGAAACAGCTTTGCTTCCCAGAATACCTCTTCTTATCTTAATGGTGAATTAAGGAGTGTAGGAGAATTCAGAGGAGTTCATGTAAGTACCGGTGTTGTTGTCAACTTCAAACAGGAAAACCCAACTTCGGTAAAGGTGATTGCAGATGCTGATAAGCTTCAGTACATCATCACAAAAGTTGATAACGGGGTTTTGAAAGTATATATCGACAATAAAGGACAGCGAAATTTAAAGTTTAAAAATATCAGTGTAAATGTATCTGCGCCGAGAGTTGATAACATTAAGACTTCTTCGGGGGCTGTTTTCAATGCAATCAATAATATAAACGAAAATGCAGTTTCAGTTGATCTTTCATCAGGATCTGTGATTAATGGTAATTTCAATATCTCAAATAATGCAAAAGTGGAAGTGAGTTCGGGAGCCATTATAAATTCTACCATCAATTCTAAACTGATTAATATTAAGGTATCAAGCGGTGCGGTAGCAAATCTCAGCGGAAGAGTTGATGTAGGCGCAATAGATGTGAGCAGTGGAGCGGTTTGTAATGCGGAAAAATTTCAGTTTAATGAACTTGAAGCAGAAGCAACATCAGGCGCGGTTGTATCAGGTCATGCGGTAGAGAGACTAAAAGCGACGGCTTCTTCAGGAGGAACAATAAAGTATAAAGGAAATCCTGTCATAAATTCCAATATCAACAAAACATCAGGCGGAAGCTTGAAACAAATTAACTAAAATTTAAAGGCCATGAAAATAATAAAAAATCTTTTTCTCATCCTCTCCGTAATGTTCTTCATGCAGTCCTGCATCGTTTCAGAAAGACCGAATATGGCATACTTTTCAGAATCGGGACATGATTTTAAGGGGGTTAAGTTCGTAAGCATAAATGTTCCGTTGTTTCTGGCGAAGCCTTACATCAAAAAAGCTTTAAGAGAAGGCGGTGAAGATGAAGAGCTTATCAGAATGGTACGAAAAGTTTCCAAGATAAAAGTAATGACTGTGGAAAACGGAGACCGTAATATGCTGAAAGATTTTGCCAGCTATCTGAATAACAATAATTATGAAGAATGGGCAACTATAAAGCACGATGGTGACAATGTCAACATTCGGGTAAAGCAGAAAGGCGATGCTATTAAAAATATGCTGATTACGGTAAACTCAGACAAAGAACTTGTTTTTGTTGATATTAAAGGAAGTTTTACAGCAGATGATATTTCAAGAATGATTGCTTCCGCAAACGATAAGTAGACATTTTCATATTCAATCATATTCTAAATTTATTTTGTATAAAGCCATTTCTTAATCGGAAATGGTTTTTAATTTAAGTTATTGATTATTAAGTTTTATTTAAACTATTAAAATCGATTTTCGTATTTCATCAAAAAACCTTAATTTTGCAAGAAAGTAAAGATGTCTATTCATAACAAAATTGTAGAGACAGCCATCACTTTCGATGACGTGCTTCTAGTCCCTTCTTATTCAGAAGTTTTACCTAATCAGGTTTCATTAAAATCAAGACTTACCGACAAAATTACGCTGAATGTTCCTATAGTTTCTGCTGCGATGGATACAGTAACGGAAGCTGAACTGGCAATTGCACTGGCAAGAGTGGGCGGTTTGGGTTTCATTCATAAAAATATGACCATTGCAGAGCAGGCTGCACAAGTAAACAGAGTAAAACGTTCTGAAAACGGAATGATCTCTGATCCTGTGACTCTTTCAAAAGACCATACGCTGGCTCAGGCAAAAGATACAATGGCGAAATATAAAATTTCCGGGTTGCCGGTTGTTGATGCCGAAAACACCTTAATAGGAATCATCACCAACAGAGATGTGAAATATCAGGAAAACCTTGATATGAAAGTGGAAGAGATCATGACAAAAGATAATCTCATCACCTCAGATAAAAATACCAACCTCGAAAAAGCCAAAGAAATTCTACTGAAGAACAGAGTGGAAAAACTTCCGATCGTTGATGCTGAAAATAAACTGGTAGGATTAATCACTATTAAAGATATTGATAATCAGCTGGAATATCCAAATGCCAACAAAGATCAAAACGGCAGGTTAATCGTTGGAGCAGGCGTTGGAGTAGGAGAAGATACTCTTGAAAGAATTGAGGCATTGGTAAAAGCAGGTGTTGATATTATCGGTATCGATTCTGCACACGGACATTCTAAAGGTGTTTTAGATAAAATCTCAGAAATCAGAAAAGCATACCCGGATCTTGATATCGTGGGTGGAAATATTGTAACGGCTGAAGCAGCTGAGGATTTGATCAAAGCAGGAGCGAATGTTCTTAAAGTAGGTGTCGGACCAGGTTCTATCTGTACAACAAGAGTCGTTGCCGGAGTAGGAGTTCCTCAGTTATCTGCTATTTATAACGTTTATGAATATGCCAAAACCAAAAATGTTGCAGTTATTGCAGATGGAGGTATTAAGCTTTCCGGAGATATAGTAAAAGCAATAGCAAGCGGGGCAGGAGCGGTAATGCTGGGATCGCTTTTAGCCGGGACAGATGAGGCTCCGGGTGAAGAAATTATTTTCCAGGGAAGAAAATTCAAAACTTATCAGGGAATGGGAAGCCTTTCTGCGATGAAGAGAGGGGGAAAAGAAAGATATTTCCAGAGTGAGGCTAAAAAATTCGTTCCGGAAGGAATTGAAGGAAGAGTACCGAGTAAGGGTAAATTGGAAGATGTTATTTTCCAGTTGACAGGAGGTCTAAGAGCCGGAATGGGATATTGTGGGGCTAAAGATATTGAAGCTTTACAGACAGAAGCCAAAATGGTAATGATCACAGGAAGCGGATTGAAAGAGTCTCACCCTCATGATGTAATCATCACACAGGAAGCTCCGAATTATTCTTTGTAGGAATTTTTAAATAATAGATAAATAAGGCTGTCGATCGACAGCCTTATTTTCGTTTCGGGGCGCGGGCGAAGCCCGCGCCCCGAAACGAAATCATAAGTTTTTTTCGAAACTATTGTTATTCAATCTTTTTATATTTGAATTTCGGCTTGATAACATAATTTAAAAATCTTCCTTTTGATTGTACCGTTTTAAATCTTTCAACAACTTCTGCGGGTACTTTTAAATAGTCATATACTGCGCCCGACTGATAAATTATTCTTAAAATTTCAGTCTCAGGAAAATACAGATATTTATTGACTACTGATGACGGCATACAATATTTAGAACAAAAAATATTCCTTAAGATATTGTTTATTCATAAAAAAAACCTTCCGGAGAATTCCGAAAGGTTGATGGTGAGATATTTTAAATGAATTATTTGCCTAATTTATCCTTAAAATCATCGATCCTGAAATCTGTCAAAGCATTTCCTTTTTCTACCTTCTCCTTAGAATAGAGGCGGAAATCATTTTCTGTTTTTTCAAGAAGATAATCGTAAGGTCCGATATGAGAGATCAATTTAACCAAAACAGGAGAGATTTCCAGACAAATGAAAAGTCCCATTATGAATGTGGCGGCCAGACCAATAATGGCAGAATTTTTACCAAGTTCGTCCAAGGCTTGCAGTCTTGCTGCAAAACCATTGAACTTATCTTCAAAAGTTTCGGTAGATTTTCTTTCAGTTTCTAAATTAGTATACACTTTTGAAATTTCCTTATCAAGATATTCCAATCTTGGAGCAACCTGTTTCTGATAATTTTCAAGATCCTGACGTCTTTGTTCTTTTAGTTCCTGTTTACGTTTTGCATTAGGTCCGAAACCTTCTTTACCGCTCGTTAATCCGGATTGTTTTCCCAAAATTTCTTTTTCGAGTTCTACTGATGCAGAATCATAAGATTTCTGATAATTGGCAATTTTTTCTGAGATTTGTTTCTTTTCAGTTTCAAAAGGTCCGCTTTGTTGGAGGATTCTACCGTTCATTTCGCCCTGAAGCTGCTTCTTATTTCTCTGGATAATGGTATTCAGCTGTTTGTTAACTTCTTTTTCAAAGATTTTAAGTTCTAAAGGTTTAGAAATAATAATTCCTAAAAAAGTGGCTAAAATAAGTCTGGGAATGGCCATTAAAACCTGATTCCACCAGGTTCCTGTTTTTTTAATGGAAGAAACGATATAGCGGTCCAGATTAAAGATCATTAATCCCCATAGCACCCCAAAGCCAATTGCAGACCAGATATTATCAAATACAGTGTACATTGCATATCCTGCAGATAATGTTGCGAAAACAGCCGTAAATAAAACGATTCCGCCGATTCCGGCAAATTTATTCCATTCGCTGGGCGTCTTCCGTAAAATGTGAATATTCCCTCCGGAGCAGGCCATCAGAAACTTCTGGAACCAATTTATATTTTGATTCACCTGATTTATAGTTTGTTGATTGTTTTTCATGACAGAAAATTTATACAAATGTACTATTAAAAATTATACCAATGTAAAAGATAGTATTATGTTTTACCAAGTATATTTAAATATTAACTTATTTCACTGTTAATCAATAAATTAAATTTAATTAAGAAAATATTCTTATCTTTAAGTAGCAATCACTAAAATTTTAAATATGAAAAATGTAATGAGCCTTTCGGTGCTGTGTCTTACACTGACTTTATCTTCCTGTAATAAAGAGAAAACAATTGATGATGATCTTAAGGAAGTTGCAGCAAATATCAACAAAACCACACCACAGAATCTTGCTGATGGAGTACGTCTGGACAGCGTATCTGCCCAGCCCGGAAAAATTTTCAGATATAATTACACATTAACTGATGATGAAAAAGAAAGTGTAAGCCCTGAACAGATTGAGGATTTTAAGAACACTGCAAAGGAAGGAGCGCTGAAAGTGATCAAAACCTCTCCCGACATCAAAGAGTTTCGCGATAACGATGTGACGATGGTGTATACTTACTATGATAAGAACGGGAAGCCGACCACGGATTTTAAAATTACTCCTCAGGAATACAAATCAAAATAATTTTTAATTTTTATGATTCCCACAGATTATGTCCTGAAACTATATTTGTGGGAATTATTTTAAACGATCAGGATTTTGCTTTAGAAAGCTTTCCCAACCGGTATAAGATTTTGTATCGGCAATGGTTCCGGAATTAAAATGGTGACATACGGCTACGGCCAGTCCGTCGGAAGCGTCCAGATATTTTGTAGGAAATTCTTTTAAATTCAGTAAACTTTGCAGCATTCCGGCAACCTGTTCTTTACTTGCATTTCCGTTTCCGGTAATGGCCATTTTAATTTTCTTCGGAGAGTATTCAGTAATAGGAATATTCCGGTGAAGGCTGGCTGCCATGGCAACACCCTGTGCTCTTCCCAATTTCAGCATACTTTGCACGTTTTTGCCATAAAAAGGTGCTTCCAGAGCAACTTCATCGGGATGAAACTCATCAATCAAGGCTAAAGTTTTATCAAAAATATACTTCAGCTTAGTCTCATGATTAGGATATTTTTTTAGCAATAATTCATGAATGGATATCATTTCCATTTTACCTTTTTTTACGGAAATAATACCAAACCCCATGACCGTTGTTCCCGGGTCAATTCCTAAAATTATTTTCTCTGCAATCATCAGAGCAAAGATATAACTTTCTAAAATGGTATTTTAAGGAATTAGTATCTTAACTCTTATGATCATGTGTTTTTAATGGTTAACCTAAAAAGCTAGTTGTGTTAGCTTATAGTTTACATTTCAGAAAATATAAAAATAATTTGCATACATAAGAAAATTATGTATAAATTTGCTAGGTATAAAAATCAGACATTGAAAAAGAATAGCCTTTATAAAGGAACACTGCAAAACATCATTCTTAAGCTTCTTGCGAAGGAAGTAAAAATGTATGGTTACCAGATTACACAACGTGCAAAAGAACTTACCCAAGGCGAGCTTGAGATGACAGAAGGGGCACTTTATCCACTTTTGCATAAGCTGGAAGGAGAAGGGATGATCATTTCTGAAGTGCAAAAGATCAACGGGAGAGACCGTAAATATTATCTTTTGACAGACAAGGGAAAAAAACAGCAGGCAGAGCAGGAAGCCGAAATGAAAAACTATTTGTTTAACCTAAATACGATTTTTAATATATGATAACTTTTTTTCAGGAACGAGAAATTGGAAAATATTTACTGTCCAAAAAAATCTCAGGAAAACTTTTAACCGAGATAAAAGATCATATGATTTCTCAGATTTCAGAAATTCAAAAAGATAGAAAATTGGATTTCGAAGATGCTTTTGAAGAAGTAAAAATATATTGGAGTGCAGATCTTAGTATGGTTAAGAAAAATCCTTTTTCAAAACAAAAAATTACAAGGATAGCTTATGAAATTGATAAGATGAATAATAAAAATATGTTACTAAAATCAATTTCAATTGCATTTTTATTTATTTGCATAGAGATCATTTTAGCATTTGCTTTTAATAAGGAATGGTATTTAAATATTAATAAAATCATTAAAATTGTAGCTTTCTGTTTACTCCTTGAGATAATCGTGCTGTATATCCGTCAGAAAAGCATGGAAAATAAGAATTACAGAGGAAATATGGTTTTAAATAATTTCATTCATCCGATGTTAATTTTTATCATTACGCTTGTTGTAGATAATTTAATTGATCTTCCAAAGAATTCATATGTGTTAATTTATGATTATATAAATTTTGGTTCCCAGGAAAAGATAACAACATTATTTTTTGCTGAAAGTATTCTTGCAGGTATTGTTTTTTTGACGTTATATCTATTCTCTTATTTCTCTTTAATAGAAAATATTAGAAAACTTGAAACAGTAAAAAAATATTTCTCATGATAACATTAGAGCAACAGAACGCTATCGGATTATATTTACACTCGAAAAAATTGTCTTCAAAGTTGCATTCCGAAATAAAAGATCATTTTATCCTGCAGATTTCCAATTTGATGGAAGATAAGGGGTATAGTTTTCAGGAAGCATTTCTGGCTACAAAAATCAGTTGGAGAAATGAGTTGGAAATGGTGAAGGCTGATTTCTTTTCATTTAAAAGAATAGCGAAAATCGAAAGAGAAATCCTGCACCAAAGATTCCGCAAAATGACACTTATTTCATTTGTATTTGCCGGAGCATCTTTTATATTGTATTATATAAATCCTGATTTTTTCATCACATTGCAAATATTGCTGACAGGAATTTGGTTTGCCTTCATTCTCTATAGTTTTCTTAAAAAAAGTATGAAATTCTCGCAGTATATTTCGATGAGTTTTCATCCTTTATTAGTGAGAAATATCATTTTTGGACTGGTGGTGTTTTCTTTCGGATATCATTTTACAACAGATCGTTGGGAAATGCTTGATCTTCAGATTGCAAAGTTCTTTTTAATGTATTCTTTAGCCATTCAGTTTCAGCTTTTATATTTTAATTCCAAGAGACTTAATGTTCTATTATAAAAATTTAATGTTAAAATAAGATGTCATTTAAAGAACAGGAGCAACAGGTAACCGATTATCTCATTCTTCACAGGCTGCCCTTAGATATTTTACTGGAAGTGAAAGATCATATGATCTCACAGATTTCAGATATCCAGGCTAATGAGAATGTAAGTTTTGAAGAAGCTTTCCATAAAACACAAAAGATCTGGGAAAATGAATTTAAAACAACCACGTATTCTGTGTTTTACAGCGGAGGAATTCCTGTAATTTTAAAAAGAATTGTTAAGGAAAAGTATAATAATATTATCAGAAAATCCTTACTTCTAGGATTTATTGCTTTTTTAGTGAATGCCGGTCTGGTTTTTATATCGGCAGATCAGGAGGTTTACAACAGTCTTTTAAAATTATACCATTCATTATTTTTACTGGTTCCATTTTTGTGCTGGGTTTTCAGCAAAGATGTGCGGAAGTATGTCAGAAACGATTTTAAATACCAGGGGAAGCTTTTCTATACCGTATATCAGCAAAATCTTGGCATCTTTGCACTATGTATCAATTTACTATTTCAGCTCACTCTAAGAGATGACAGGTATATTTTTACATTTTTCAAAACAGATGATCCCTTTTCAGCTTTCTCATTGTCCATCGCATTGGTTTTTCCGTATGTGCTTTATGTAATGACTATTTTTCTCATGATTAACTTTTTAAAACACAGGGAAAGCTTAAATAAAATGAGAAATTTCTTGAATCTTTCGGTAAATTAATGAATGCTTTTTCATTGTAAAGCCAGATGACAAAACCAGAAAACATATTCACCACCATCACTTTCGGTATCAGATTTTGGTTTTGGATAAGTTTTTTTAACAATTTCACCAATTTCAAAATCAATAGGTTTCTTAAAAATCGGTCCATCAAAAGTGAACGTATGAAATTCACCATTTTCTCCGCAGGGATCTACATTTTCAGGTAAATCTTTAATAAAATTTTCATCAATAATTCTTCCGGCAAAACTTTTGTCAAGATAAGTTTCATTCACACAAGTCACGATTGTTTTAAAACCTAAATCCAGAAAATCATGGATAAGATCAGTGGTATTGATTTTCCATAGGGGAAAAATCCCCTTAATTCCTACAGTCTCTAATTGATCTTCTCGATATTTTCTTAAATCTTCCAGGAAAATGTCTCCAAAAATAGAATGGGTAACGCTATTAGCTTTAATTTCATTCATGGTTTTACTCATGATATCCTGATATTCTTCCATGGTTGGTTCTTGCGGAAGTTCCATTTTAATTAACGGAAATCCTAAACTTTCAGCCTGTTTTTCCAACAATGAAACGTGAACACCGTGCATGGATATTCTTTGGAATTCTTTATTAATACTTGTGAGCAAAGAAGTGATCTCAAATTGGTCTTCTTTTACAATTTTATATAGGGCAAACGCAGAATCTTTTCCGCTGCTCCAGTTGAAGATGGCTTTGGGTTTCATCTCGCAAACATACTATTTAAACAAAAAACCTCAAAGAAAATTCCTTGAGGTTTGATTTATAATTTTTTAAGCATTAGTATTTTAAAATGCCAGTCCGGCCACGGACCTACATATTTCTTCTGTACTTACCGCCTACTTCAAACAAAGCATTGGTAATCTGTCCTAATGAACAATATTTCACGGCATCCATCATCACTTCAAATAAGTTTTGCTGATTGATAGCGGCGTGTTGTAATTGTTTTAATGCTTCATCCGACTTATTTTCATTCGCTTTCTGGAAGTTGTGTAAAGTCTCAATCTGAGCTTGTTTTTCTTCCTCCGTCGAACGGATTACTTCTCCAGGAAGTACTGTTGGCGAACCGTCTTTTCCTAGGAACGTATTTACACCAATGATCGGATATTCTCCCGTGTGTTTCAGCCATTCGTAATGCATCGATTCTTCCTGGATTTTTGAACGCTGATACATGGTTTCCATAGCGCCTAAAACACCACCCCTTTCCGTGATTCTGTCGAATTCTGCATAAACAGCTTCTTCCACCAAATCTGTCAATTCTTCAATAATAAATGAACCCTGAAGCGGATTTTCGTTTTTCGCCAACCCTAATTCTTTATTGATGATCAGCTGAATCGCCATCGCTCTTCGTACAGACTGTTCAGTTGGAGTCGTAATCGCTTCGTCGTAAGCATTCGTGTGCAGTGAATTACAGTTGTCGTAAATTGCATATAACGCCTGTAAAGTCGTTCTGATATCATTAAAGTCAATCTCTTGAGCGTGAAGCGAACGTCCGGAAGTCTGGATGTGATATTTCAGCATCTGGCTTCTTTCGTCAGCTCCGTATTTCAGTTTCATGGCTTTTGCCCAGATTCTTCTTGCTACACGTCCGATTACAGAGTATTCAGGGTCGATACCGTTGGAGAAGAAGAAGGATAAATTTGGTGCAAAATCATTAATATCCATTCCTCTTGACAAATAATATTCCACATACGTGAAACCATTTGCTAATGTAAATGCCAGCTGAGAAACCGGATTGGCTCCCGCTTCCGCAATGTGATAACCAGAGATCGAAACAGAGTAGAAGTTTCTTACTTTTTCTTTGATAAAATATTCCTGAACGTCGCCCATTAATCTCAAGGCAAATTCAGTTGAGAAAATACAGGTGTTTTGTGCCTGGTCTTCTTTTAAAATATCTGCCTGAACCGTTCCGCGAACGGTTGCAATAGTTTTGGCTTTAATTTCAGCATAAACATCGGCAGGAATAATTTCGTCTCCGGTGATTCCCAATAATTTTAAACCTAAACCATTATTGGAAGGCGGTAATTCACCGTTATATTTTGGTCTTGCCAACCCTTTATCGTCAAACTTTTCCTTAAGCTTAGCCTCAACCTTAGCCTCAAGATTATTTTCTGCAATATATTTTTCAACATTCTGGTCAATAGCAGCATTCATAAAGAAAGCCAACAGCATCGGAGCCGGTCCGTTGATCGTCATTGAAACTGAAGTCAATGCATTTACCAAGTCAAATCCTGAATACAGTTTTTTAGCATCATCCAATGTTGCAATTGAAACTCCTGCATTTCCAATTTTCCCATAAATATCCGGTGGTAAAGCTGGGTCTTGTCCGTACAATGTTACCGAGTCAAACGCTGTAGACAAACGTTTTGCCGGCATTTCCGCAGAAACGTAGTGGAATCTTCTGTTGGTTCTCTCAGGACCTCCTTCTCCGGCAAACATTCTTGTTGGGTCTTCTCCTGTTCTTTTGAAAGGATAAATTCCTGCGGTGTAAGGGAAGCTTCCCGGAAGATTTTCCTGGCCTTTCCATTTGATCAGATCGCCCCAATCGTTGTATTTTGGTAAAGCGATTTTTGGAATTCTTAAGTGGGATAAAGATTCTGTTGAGGTTTCAACTTTAATTTCTTTTCCTCTTACGAAGTATGAATAAAACTCTTCATGAAAAGCTTTCTTCGTATCATCCCAAGTTTTCAGGAAGTCGATATTTTCCTGTTGAAGTTCTTTCTCAGCCTTCTGATATTCAGCGTCTAAAGTTTCGTTGGAAAGGAAATTTTTTACCCCTTCAATATGATACATTTTTCTTGCTAATTCAGCCTGCTTTTCAACGGTAGCATCATATTGTCTGTTATTTTCAACAATTTCAGAAAGGTAACGTACTCTTTTCGGAGGAATGATCGTTACTTCGTCTGTAACTTCTTGTTCAATAAAGGTTTGAAACTGAGGAGCATTGTTACCCTGAGCCTGTCGAAGGGTATCGTTGACTTTAGATACCAATCTGTTATATAATTCGGTCGTTCCATGATCATTGAACTGAGATGCTTTTGTCGCATAGACCGGCATTTCGTCCAACGGCTGTTCCCACAGCAAATGATTTCTCTGGAACTGTTTTCTAACCGCCTGAAGCGCATCAAGTGCACCTCTTTTGTCCGATTTATTTAAAGCAACCAAATCAGCATAATCCAACATGTCGATTTTTTCCAGCTGTGTGGAAGCTCCGTATTCAGGAGTCATCACATACATGGAAACATCTGCGAAATCAGAAACTTCTGAACCGGATTGTCCGATACCTGAAGTTTCTAAAATGATAACATCAGGATGAGCTAATTTCAACACATTCAAAGCGGAATGAATAAACGGAGAAACAGAAACGTTGTTTTCTCTCGTCGCCATCGAACGCATATAAACTCTCGGGTCATTGATCGCGTTCATACGGATTCTGTCTCCCAATAACGCCCCTCCGGTTTTCTTTTTTGAAGGGTCAATAGAGATGATCGCAATCTTTTTATCGGTGTTAGAACGGAGGAAGCGTCTTACCAGCTCGTCTGTTAATGAAGATTTTCCTGCCCCACCAGTACCGGTGATCCCAATAATCGGAATGTGTAAATCTTTTGATTTTTCGTCGATGGCTTGTATTAATTCAGGCTTTTCATCGGAAAAGTTTTCCACAGCTGAAATGATTTTAGCAATACTCGTAGGATTTTCGAAATTAATTGAATCCAAATCTGTTGCTGTCACCTCTTTCCCCGTTGCAAAATCTGATCTCTGGACTAAATCGTCAATCATTCCCTGTAATCCAAGCTCACGACCGTCATCTGGGGAATAAATTCTATCGATTCCGTAAGACATTAAATCTTTGATTTCTTCAGGCAGAATAACACCGCCGCCGCCGCCAAAAATTTTGATTTGCGGAGAATTTTTTTCTCTTAAAAGGTCATAAATGTATTTAAAATATTCATTGTGACCACCTTGATAAGATGTTAAGGCAATCGCGTTGGCATCTTCCTGAATCGCTGTATTGACAACTTCTTCAGCAGATTTGTCATGTCCAAGGTGAATGACTTCGCATCCTGTTCCCTGGATCACACGACGCATAATATTAATCGCAGCATCATGTCCGTCGAATAACGACGCAGCTGTTACGATTCTTACTTTGTTTTTAGGAGTATATTTTTGGGTTTCCATAAAAAATCTAGAAAATTTCTGAATTCCAAATATAACAATAAAATAACAACCTTTAGTTTGTGATTAATGTTTTGATTTTTAATATTTTAAATGAAATTTATATTTTAAGCATTTTTCCAATAGAACAAACGTTCGTTTAGGATAAGGTTGAGACTGAGATTTAGTGTATGGTGGAAAAATTTAAAAAAATAGAATATTAATTTCAAAATTACCTCCTTTTAAATTCTCAAATTAATTTCTCTACTTTTGCATCATATTTAAAGTATATGAAAAAGGCATTGCTCTATTTTTTATTGGGAACGGTTTTAAGTTTTTTAATTAATTATTTCTTTTACAGTTCAGAGAATATAGGACTTGATATTTATTATGCCATTGCATTTGGTTTTGCCTGGGGAACTGCCTATTATCTGGATACGCCCAATTTCACACTGCCTCAAAAGCTAGGTTTGTCTTTTTTGGCAATGGCCGTTTTGGTAGCGGTTGGTGCTTTATTATTCAATCTCGAATTGGCAATACCTTCTGTCCTGAAATTTTCTACGGTTTTTGTTGCTTATTATCTTATTGCAAGCTTCAGGGCCAGTAAAACACTTCGTAATTAATGCATCATCATAAAGCTGATATACATCAGTAAAAGCAGCATGCATATAATTCCTATAAAGTTTATGATCAGCAGTAAAAACCCTTTTATCACACTGATTCCTCTTGAGCTTTCATATACCCGGTGGTGTGCTATAAAAAAGTAGATAAATATATAGATAACACCACCCATATAAGCTAATATCTGTAAGACAGTAACGAAAATATTGTCCGGAATCATATCGAGAAACCTGTTAAAGAATATCAGAATAAGGATCCCTAATAACAGAAAAGAGAAATAATGGAGTGTAAATATGCCATGGTCAAAATACCACCATTTCTTTTTGTTGTGGAAAATCCATAGGAAAAAAGCAAAAATAGGAAGATACACAAAAAGAGCCTTTGGAAGTGTATGGATAAAAGTTTCAGAGAATCTGTTGAGAATTTCCTCCTTTCCCAGACCCTGTTCCTGCAGATGAAATACTTTTGATGCAAAAGGCCTCAGGAAATCAAAAACACGACGATCACTGACTTTTTTTGCATAGAGAGAATCAAACTGCTTCATATTGGTAGCCCCCAGAACACTCATTTTTCCATCATTGGTTTCTGATAAAGCATCAGTTTCTATATCATTGCCATTGACCTGCGTAATTTTGGCATCTTTATAGGTTTCTGTTTCCTTATTTTTAATATTCTCTTTACTCTTTAACTGCAGTGCAAGACTGTCTGTAAATTTGGTAATTCTCTTTTCCGTTTGTTTTTCCTTCAATTCTTTAGCCGTGATCTCTTTCTTATTTTGCTTGTCATCATATTCTTCAGTGCCGGAAAATAAAGAGGGAAGAAGAAAGGTTATGAAACTTATAAAAATATAAAGCTTTACCGGAGCGACATACGTCTGTCTTTTTCCTGCAAGATATTCTTTGGTAAGCCTACCAGGATTGAGCAAAAGATACCTGATGGTTTTCCAGAACTGACCGTCATAATGCGTAAAATCCTCAATAAAATGCGTGAAAAGATAATGAAACGGCTGTTTTGTTTCGGTATTTTCCTGTCCGCAGTGTGGGCAGAATCTTTCTTCAACAAGATGACCGCAATTAAGACAGGTTTTATCTGCTCTGATTTTTCCGTGGCTCATAGTTTATATAAGGTTTAGAACAAATATACATATTTGCTTTAAATTATGATGGTATCTTCAATTTTTGTAATTAATTTTTAAATTAAATTTAATTAATGCCACGATAAGAAGTTAATTATTTAATTTTGGTTAATCGTATTTCTTATTCATATTGCACTTACAATTTTTGCTATAAGCGACTATTTAAGAATCAATTAAAAGAATATATAAGGAAAAGTATATCAATATATAAATCAAATATATTTTGCATTCCGAAAATAATTTGTACCTTTGCACACCCTTTTAGGGGAAAATTATGTTTAATCTTTAACTAAAACGTGTGAATACATTAAGTTACAAAACTGTTTCAGCGAACAAAGCTACTGCTAATAAAGAATGGGTTGTGGTAGACGCTGAAGGACAGCCGTTAGGTAGATTAGCTTCTACGGTTGCAAAGATTTTGAGAGGTAAGCACAAGACGAACTACACACCTCACGTAGATTGTGGTGACAACGTAATCGTTTTGAATGCTGGGAAAGTAACTCTTTCCGGAAACAAGTGGAACGATAAGACTTATATCTGGCATACAGGATATCCTGGAGGTCAAAAGTCTATGACTGCGGCTGAACTTCAAAAGAAAGATTCTTTAAAAGTATTGGAAAAATCAGTAAAAGGAATGTTACCAAAAAACAGACTTGGAGCTGCTATCCTTAAGAATCTTTATTTATATGAAGGAACTGAGCACAAACACGAAGCTCAACAGCCTAAAACAATTAATGTTAACGAATTTAAATAATTAATATGTCTACAGTTCACAAAATCGGAAGAAGAAAAACTTCTGTAGCAAGAGTTTACGTAAAGCCAGGTACTGGTAATATTACGGTAAACGGTAAAGATGCTAAAGAATACTTCTCTACAGATGTAATGGTTTACAAATTAAACCAACCATTTATCCTTTCTGAAACTGTTGGTCAGTACGACGTTACCGTAAACGTTTTCGGTGGTGGAAATACAGGTCAGGCAGAAGCTATCAGATTAGGTATTTCAAGAGCTTTGTGCGAAATCAACGCTGAGTTCAGATTAGCATTGAAGCCAGCTGGTTTACTTACAAGAGACGCAAGAATGGTGGAAAGAAAGAAGCCAGGTCAGAAAAAAGCAAGAAAGAGATTCCAATTCTCAAAACGTTAAGATTTGCTGTTGGCGAATGGCTATTAGCTATTGCCTACAGAAATGTATTAAATTTTATTTAAACTTAATCTCGGCGCAAAGCCCATTGCCAAAAGCAAAAAGCAAACCGCCAATTGCCCGTTACGTTTAGCATCCAAACGCTTCTCCCATCTAAAGAAGTTGTTGATTGTTTAAAAGACGGAAAGTAAACTAACAAAAACAAAAAACATGGCAAAAGCAAATGTAAAAGACCTTCTAGAGGCTGGCGTACACTTCGGTCACATGACCAGAAAGTGGAACCCAAATATGGCTCCATACATTTTTATGGAGAAAAATGGTATTCACATTGTAGACTTACATAAAACAGCTGTTAAATTGGATGAAGCTTGTAGCGCTTTAGAAAAATTAACTTCTGCAGGTAAAAAAGTTCTTTTCGTAGCTACTAAAAAGCAAGCGAAAGAGGTGGTTGCAAAACACGCTTCTGAACTTAATATGCCTTATATTACAGAAAGATGGCCTGGTGGTATGTTAACGAATTTCGTTACTATCAGAAAGGCTGTTAAAAAAATGAACTCCATCGACAAAATGAAAAAAGATGGTACGTTCGAAACTTTATCTAAAAAAGAAAGATTACAGGTAGACAGACAAAGAGCTAACCTTGAGAAGAACTTAGGTTCTATCGCTGACATGGTGAGACTTCCGTCTGCTGTATTTGTAGTTGATATCTTGAGAGAGCACATCGCTGTAACTGAAGCTAAAAAATTAGGTATTCCAGTTTTCGGTATCGTTGATACAAACTCTGATCCTAGAAAAGTAGACTTCGTAATCCCAGGAAACGATGATGCTTCTAAATCTATCGACATGATCCTTAGCGTAGTTTCTGAAGCTATCAAAGAAGGTCAGTCTCAGAGAAAAGCTGATAAAGAAAAATCTAAAGAAGAAGGAGAAGTAGTATCTGCTGATAAAGATGCTGACTTCGATGCAGAATAATTAAGATTTTCTTACCATACAAAACCGCTGAATTCTTTGAATTCAGCGGTTTTTTGTTTTCGTTGAAAGGCTTTAATCAATTCGAAAGCTTTACCTCGTAAGAACTTGAAACAAATTTTGTATTGTGGTAAACGGCATTACAAACCATTCCTGAGAGATTGTAATTTTGATTCTTTGGAACCATTACGGCTCCTATCTTATTGGCTCCAATAGGTACTTTTTTAAAATAATTAGTTCCACTAATGGTAAGAACCATATTGCAGCGGGACTTGTTTTCCACGGTGATTGACGTCTTGGGATCATTGGATGAATCATTCAATAAATACGTTAAAACCTCAGCTGTTTCAGATTTATATGTTTTCATTAATGCCTGATATTCTCTTTCGACCTGCGCCGCGGAAGTGGTACTGCTTCCGGTATTTGTGGAAACAGGATTAGGTTTGCGTACAGGATAATTTGTTTTAGAAACTTTATTGCCGCAGCTGTTCAGGAACAGAATAAGTACAAGTGAAAACGAAATATACTTCTTCATATCAATACATTTATAAATACAAAGATAGTCTTTACTGTTCAGATAATGATGGATAAAGGTTTTCGCGGGACATGGCAAAACGTCGAAACCTTTCGTCCGAAACGTCGAGACGTTTTATCTAAAACCACGGGACCTTTTTACCAAAACGTCGAAACGTTTTATCTATAGCGTCGAAACGTTTTATCTAAAGCGTCGAAACGTTTTTCCAGGATAAAATGCACAGGCAAGAATCGACCTTTTTACCAGCTGAATTTTGACGCACGGGTTTGATTTAATTTGCAAAGTGCCATTTACTTTTTCCCTGTAGTTTTTGCTGTTGCTGGTTTAGGATTGCTTATTGTCAGAAAAAGACTCTTGCTAAGATCTTTTTTGGAAGAATAAACCACGTCACAAACATTTCCTGTCAAGGTATAAGTTCCTTTTTTTATAACAATAAAATTTTCGCCTTTTGCGGGTACAGCCATGTTGTAAAAGTCTTTTCCCTGAATCTTCAGCACCAGATTACAGTCGGATTGATTTTTAAATAACAGAATAATTTCCTTGCTGTTGATGTCTTCATCAAACATGGCGTTGAGAAGCTTTACGGTTTTGTCTTTGTGCTCTTGAGAAGTCGAGGCAATGAGCCGTTTAAATTCTTCAGCCTCTTCAGAGTTCGGCTTTCTTATAGCACCACTCGGAATTTCAGATATAATCGGCCTGGCTTCCATTGGTTTTGCATCCTTTTTACCTTTGGTCCACTCAGCGTTTTTCAATGCAATGAGCTTGGGTTTCAGGACGCTTCTTTTAGGATCGTCCGGATGTGTTGTAGCGAGATAATTTTCAATTTCCTTAATGTCGGTACTTTCTAAAATGTCATGGGAACGGTTTTCAATACCAGAACTTTTACACGCCATAAGGGTGCATAATAAAATAATAAAGATGTTTTTTTTCATAGCTGATGTTAATGTGTTTTATAAATAGAAATAAGAGGATATAAAATTTATATCCTTTGGAGCAACTACAATAATTGCCTAAAATACAATAATCTGGAATGGGAATAACGGGAATAGTGTTTTTTTCATCTTTTTTGTTTTTAATTAATTTTAAACTTTATATACGTTATCGTTTTTCCTTTAGCAGAAAACAATTCTTCGTAATAGGTTTTAATATCCCTTAAATGCGGTGTATTCGGATCATATTCAGGAGCTCCGTAAATATCATGATGCGCCGAGATAATTTCATAGCCGGCTCCCTGTAGAAAGCCAAGGGTGTAGCCATGTAGAAATTCTGAATCTGTCTTTAAATGAACAATTCCGCCGGGCTTCAGGAATTTTTTGTACCTGTCTAAAAAGTCAGGATGTGTAAGTCGGTGCTTGGTACGTTTGTATTTGATCTGAGGATCCGGGAATGTGATCCATATTTCATCGACTTCATTTTCTCCGAAAAAGTAGTCTACCAGCTCGATCTGAGTTCTTAGAAACGCTACATTGTGCATATTGCTCTCATGAGCTTCTTTAGCACCAAACCAGAACCTTGCCCCTTTAATATCAATTCCAATAAAGTTTTTTTCAGGGAAAGTTTTTGCAAGTCCTACAGTATATTCTCCTTTACCACAACCTAATTCCAGAACGATTGGATGATCATTCTTAAAAAACTCTGTTCTCCATTTTCCTTTAAGATTGAAGCCGTTCAGGGCTTCTTCTCTTGTAGGCTGAACAACGTTTGGTAATATTTTATTTTCTGCGAATCTTGCTATTTTATTTTTACCCATGAAACATTTCTAAAATCTTGCAAAAATAACAAAATTTTAGATGCTTTCTTTACATGATAAAATTAAATTGAGAAATTATTTCCTGGCTGAACTTCCGAGTGCGACCATTAAAGGTTTCTGTATAGTTTTCTGTGAGGCATACTGCGCTCCGCAGACGATGCTGGTAAAAAGGTAATCGCCTTTCTGCACGACAATAGAATTGTCTCCATGTGCTGGAACAGGAAGCCTGTATTTTGTGATGCCTATGCCTTCTATCCTGACAATAATATTGCAGTCGGATTTATTTTCAATCATGACAATGCACTCTTTGGCATTAGGATCGTTATCAAAAAGTGAATTTAATATTTTTACGGTCTTATTTTTATGCTCTACAGGATTTTCCGCCATTAACATATTGAATTCTGAAGCTTCTGTGTCGGGTATGGCGGCAGTTGTAACAGTTGGTGTAGCGGTAGGCGCTATATAAACATTCTGTGGATTACTGGGTGTGTAAACGACCGCAGATTGACCAACCTGTAATTCTTTCTGATATTTTGCGATTTGTTTTTTTCGGATGTTGGCATTGAATTCCTCAAACGATATTTTTGTGGAAGGACGTCTTTTCAGCATAGCGAGCCAGTCCTGCATCTGTCTTACTTTGGTATCGCCAGGCTTTGCATTTTTGATATATTCCTTCATCATTTCCATGACACGGGGTTTCAGTACGGATCTTCTGGGATCATCCGGATGGGCGTCTCTCAGAAATGCATTGATTTCGTATATATTTTTGCTTTTTAAAATATCACTGTAGTCTTTACCTTTTTTCTGAGCCGAAATATTTACGAAAACAATAGTGCTAAAAATCAAAAGTATATTTTTCATTCACAGATATTAAAAGATTATTATAAGTTACAAGCCTCTGGAATTATAACGGAATTAAAGTATTTTTTGTATACTGCACTCGATTGTGATAAAATTAAATTTAAAACGAAAATGTATACTGCAGCTGTATCAGTATGCATTTTACTACAGATTTCGATTATTTTACAATTTCCTGAAGATGCGAGTTTCTTAGCCTTCGCTGATAGATCGGCAGATATTTTTCGATAGGAATTTTAATGGCTTCAAAATTACCAGCCATGATATACGGCTCAATATTTTCTGAAGTATATACAAACTGAAGGAAATTATCAATCAGATTTTCAGGTATTTTAAACCTTGTAAAATAGTCTTTTCCTAAATAATTCTTAATCTGCGTAACAGAATTATTCATTCTCTCATACGCCATGTAGCGTTGCTTTTTCTTCCGCTCACCGGAAAGAATATCATAAATACTCTCAAGGCTGAAGGTAAGTCCGCCATCTCTTAATCCTGCAACCGGAAGCTGAGGAGGAGTGCCGTCTCCTTTAGGCTCGGGCAATCCTATTACTTTTTTTATAGCCAGTCCTTTGTCTTCTTTTCTTAAAGCATTTACATCATATCTCAGATTTCCTGTAGGCTTGAATCTGTTGATCACGACTTCCTGAATATCATGATAAGCAATTTTTAACTCAATTAGATTTCTCTGGCCCATCATTTCGGGTGTCAGTTTAATATCTTTTCTTTCTGTAACGATAGACGTAAAACGTATAATATCACCCGGATTGGCAGAAATATTAAAATCACCATTATAATCACTGAGAACGGTCTTCTGAGTAGTAATGTTGGTAACATACACCTGATTAAGATATAAAACGGAGTTATCTCTTAAAAAAACTTCCCCGGAATACGACTGAGCGTTAATTTTTATCAGAAAAACCAACAGCAATAGGATAAATAGTTTCTTCATATAATTAAGGCAAAATTAAGCAGAAATGCATCAATTTATACCTATTTTAGTAGTGAAAACAGGTTAAAGTTATATTAAACTTTGCTCAAAAATTGTTAATGAATGTTATAATCGAAGTAATGATTTGACGATAAATTTAAATCAATAATTTTTTACCAATAGCCAGCTTGTATATTTTACGGTCGTAGTTCCTCCGAATTCTGTCCAACTAATAAAATACCAATAGGTAGCTGTGTTGACTGGTCTTCCGGTAATTCTTCCATCCCAGATGAATCTGTTTTCTTTATTCCCCCGGAAAATTTCAGCTCCATATCGGTCGAATATTCTGAAGACAATATTTTCATTATCCATTAAAGAAGAATAATCAATCGTGTCATTATAACCATCAAGATTTGGCGTTATAGTGTTGATGAGGTTAATGATTACAAAAGGTCTTGTCACTTCATCACATCGGTTGGAGTCACGAACATGAGCGGTATGATTACCCCTCGGAACATTTACAAAAACATTAGAGCTCTGCCAGTTATTACCATCAAGAGAATATTCATAAGGAGGTGTTCCGCCGCTTACTCCTATGGTTACGGTACTGCCATTTATTTCTATACTGGTAATAGCGGGTAGCACAGATTCTGTCACGGTCACATTCTGTCTGTATGTACAGCCGTCAAATATGAGATCAACCCAATAATTTCCGGGACCTACATTGCTGATAGAAGGGGTTGTAGCGCCTGTACTCCATGAATAGCTGTCAAATCCGGGACCGGCATCCAATAGGGTTCTAGTTTTAGGGCATATGACTTTATTCACCAAAAGAACAGAATGCTTAGGTGTTTTTATATTAACAATGATAGAGGCAATATTAGGACAGGAGCCAGGCTTTTCAAAACGTATGTAAATTGTCTGTACTCCTGTAATCGTAATAGGATTTGTAAGCACTGCAGTATTATTCTGAGCATCCAACAGTGTCGGATGAAATGTTGCCGTTACTGCGGGATCTGCCGTAAACTGGTTGATGTATGATGAAAAATCAATACTTTTTGTGCCGTCAAGATCATCATCGCATATCGTAACGGAATGGGTTGTTTTAATTAAAGGGAGTTTACTACCTATCGTAAACACAAGCGGTTTGATTACCGGAGGACATCCATCCGGAGAATCGACTCTGATGTATATGGTTGTCGTGGCCGTGTAAGACCAGTTGTCAGGAAGTGTATTGTTGTTGCCTGAATTTGCATCATCTATGTTTCCATAATATCTTACTCCTGTAAAATAAGTCGGGTTATTCAATACAATAGGAGTTATATTTGATAAAACAACATTTACTATACCATCCAGATTATCATCACAAAATGATCCGGTATAATTATTAACTACCACAGCATAAGGATACAGATTTAGGGTAATCTGCGCAATACTTTTACAACCAAGACTGTTTTTCACTACAGCGTAAACGATAGTTCCATTGGCTGCAGAATAAGAAGTAGGGTTTGATATGTTGGTTCCGGGAGTTTCATTTTGAGCGGTAAGCAAAGATGGATAATAAGTAATGGTTACCGGCGAATTATTTGTAACAACGGCGGTCGTTAAATTAAATATGCCTTGTCCGGATCCGTTATCGCAGGCATTGAGTGTTGCATTATTAACCGTTAAGGCTTGGATATTAATAGTGACAGTAACAGTTTCACAATCCGGGAAATCCGGATCGTTTCCGCAGAAAGTGTAGGTGAATGTATCGGTTCCTGTCGTTCCGGGGCTGGTTACCGTGTAAGTGATAATTCCGGTAGCTGCATTTATGATAGCTGTTCCTAAAGTAGGTGCTGTAACAATAGAAACAGTTGAAGGGGAAGGAGTTTGTGTTGACGTTGTAAATGTGGGGGTAATGGTTTTTGTATTACAGACGTCATAACTTATCGATGAAAGTTTGGTACAGTTCAGTACTTTATACTGTTCGGTTACTAATGGGGCACAGCTTCCCATCGTTACAGAACATGTGTAATATCCGGATCCCGCAGGTGTTATTGATGGGCCGGTTGCTCCAGGAATGATATTTCCATTGTTATACCACTGATATGTATCGTAAATGATAGGATCTACTGTTAATACAATTCCCGGGACGCAATCTCCGCCGGATTTTAAGATCACCGGTTGGGTAGGAAAACCGGCAAAAAAGCCTCCATATCCCACGGCGTCACTTCCTGCATTGATGCCGGCCATGATCGCTTTGGATGAAACGACAGTAATCGTACCTGTAGTATTTGGAATGCCGTACGTCACCCAGTTATTGGTTCCGGTCATATTAAAAGGACCTGTAGAAGCAGGCGGCGTTACTCCGTTTACCGTTACAACGGCGCCACGTTCTGTTATAAGATTTAATTTTGTGGGAATATTTAAAATCCCCGATGGATTTCCATTTGAATAAACAAAATTTTCATTAATAAAACCAAGTTCATTAATTTGCTTTGGAAGATAACAGTTGAGCGCTGGTATAAAATTAAAGCCACCGGTGGCTACTTCGTTCCCTGATGTGCTTGCTCCTGCAAGAACCTGATATACATAGGCATTTTTAGAAGTTCTTATATACAAATTGTAATGGCCACTTCCCTGAAGCTGATATTTGGAATCAGGGATCATAAAATATTGCCCGATATTTAACGTAGCAATAGGCAGTATTTCATTATTAACACGAATTTCTGTATTGTTTTCAGTGGCAACTACAAGTGCACCTTCCATATTGGAACCGATGCTTCCGTTACCTTTTACAAGCGCAAACTCATTACCCAATCTTTCTACCGGAACAGATTGATCCATAAGAATATCTGAGCTGAGAGGGAAATTCCCGGCATATTGGCCGTTAAAGTTTCCGTTTGTGACATTTACCGGTTTGTCAGAAACTATTTTTGCCCCGATAAATCCATCGGAGTTTCCTGTAATATTTCCGATACCGTCAATAATGTATGATTGGCCTTTGTTTAACGTAAAAGTAATTGTAGGATTGGTTGCTCCGGTTGTCCCATTAGAAAACTGTACCACAGGCTTATATCCTGAAATAGTGACTGTTGTATTGTCTTCTGTTGCCAGCACACTTGTCATGAAATTCAGAATATTATTGCTAACAGTAATAGGTGCAACAGCAGCATAAAACAGCTTTCCGGTAGAAGGTATGCCTTTAGAGGTTATGATCTCCGCATGATTATACACCGAAAATCTTAAGTTGGCATAAAATGGAAATTCAGCCTTTACATAAAGCCCCTTTGTTGTGGGGGTAAATAAATCGGTTTGTTGGGTTGTAATAATATATTGCCTGGGAATATCAATTTTCTGAGGATTATTTTTACTGATATTTACAGTTGCAATTAAAACATTATTATTATAGATGCTTACCGGAAATGGGGTAGTACGGTTTGTAGAAAGATATAGCTTCTGATAAGGGTTGGGGTTTCCCGTTCTGTCAACCATCGGGGCAAACCAATGCTCCCTGTCCAATTGTGAAAAAGCAGAGGTAAAAAAATAAAATAAAAATAAAAGAGATAGAAGTTTCTTCATTCAGTTATTACTTTTATCACAAATTTAATAATAAAATGTATTGTTTTATTGAAAATATTAAAAAACCGTTAAACCGTCATTATCATTAGATAAAATCCATATACAAATAATGCTATTAAACCACAATTTATTATAAATATTATCAAAAATGGCTGCCTTAAAGACAGCCATGAAATGTTTATTATCGTGATTTAATCAATATTTTTGACCAATATCCAACCGGTGTATCTGATCGGAGTTTTTTCTTTATTAGGTTCATTCCAGTTGATATGGAACCAGTAAGTCCCTGTGATCAGTTTTTTGTCGTAATGTTTCCCGTCCCATTTGTAATTATTGAATTTATCTCCGGTGAAAATTTTATTTCCATATCTGTCGTAAACTACAAAGGAAAGATTCTCTTTGTAAGCAAGCTCACTATAATCAATAAAGTCATTTTTATTGTCACCGTTCGGAGTGATCGCATTGATGAGGTTCGGTACAGTGATCTCAACAGAGATTGGTGCACAGTTATAAAAATCTTTAACATAGAAAACGTGCTGACCTCTTGAAAGTCCCGTAAATACATTGGAATCCTGCCAGTTAGTAGGTGAATCCACGGCATACTGGTATGGGCCTGATCCGCCAGTTACATGAACGGTAGCGGTATTATTTGAAATTTCAATTTCTGTAATTACCGGGGCATCGGCTTTCTTCACATGTACAAACTGCTTTACAAAGCATCCGTTGTCTTCCAGAATCACCCAGTATTCTCCTACCGTTGCACCTTCCAGTACCTGAGTGGTTGCTCCCGTATTCCATTCATAAGAGGCATATCCTGGTCCCGCATCAATGTTTGTTCTTCCATCGATACAGATGATCTTGTCAGTAAGTAGAGCAGATCTTTTAGGAGGAATTACCTTTAGATTTATTTTAGCAATAGTATAACACTGATTGCTGTTGTACACTCTTACGTAGGCAGCTCCGTCTCCCGAAATATAAGTGTCTGCATTCAGTATTTCATTGGTTCCGTTGCTGGCATCTACGAAGGTAGGATAATATTTTTTCGTTACCGGGCTTTCAGTTGTTACGCTGGCAATGGTAAGATCGAATTTTGCCTTAGTTTCCTGATTTTCCAGGAAGCATTCACTCAATGTCGCTTCATTTACTACCGGTGAAGGTAAGAATGATAGGGTTATTTTAGCGCTTCCTACACATCCTTCGTTGGTTGTAACTTTTACATATACAAATCCTTCTGCCGAAAGATAGTTTTCAGGATTGATAATCTCATTGGTTCCGGCATTAAGATGTTCCATAGTAAGATAGAACTTTTTCGTTACCGGATTGTATGATGTAACATTGGCAGTGGTAAGGTTGAAAAACCCTTTGCCGTTATACTGACATGCTTTAATGGTTGTATCCGTTAAAATGAAAGGAACAACATTTAAATTTAACGTTACGTGTTCACAATCAACAAACTCTGCTGCATTACCACAGAACTGATAAACAATAGTGTCCGGACCTAAATATCCAGCATTCGGAATGTAGGTAATCTGTCCGTTTGAAGGATTTAGGGTAGCTGTTCCGTGTGTAGGATGGGTAAGTATGGTTACCGTACTTGCTACCGGAGTTTGAGATGTATTGAACGAAAAAGCAGGCGTGATCACTTTGGTAGCACAGGCGCTGAGGTTAGCTGTCGTATTGGTAACACATGAGAATACTTTGTAGATGGGAGTCGTTACCGGTGGACATGTTCCCATTGTTACTTTTACAGTGTAATTTCCTGCCTGAGTGGGAGTGTGAATGTGTTGCGTAGCACCCGGAATGGCAATACCATTCAGATACCACTGGTACGTTTCGAAGCTGTCGTCAACCTCAAGAACAATCCCCGGAACACAATCCCCCGATTGTTTGGCAATTGCCGGAATGGATGAAAACCCTGCGAAATATCCTCCGTAGCCAACCGCTCCACTTCCTCCTGCAATACCTGCAGTTACTGCTTTCGTTGAATAAACGGAAACATTACCAGATAATGCCGGGATCGAGTAGGTTTGCCAGTCTGATGTGCCCTGCACGGGATACGGTCCCTGTGCCGCTGTCGGAGAGATCGGATTACCTCCGTTAACACTGTAAGTCACAGTAGCTCCAGCTTCTGTAATAATATTCAGCTTAATATCATTCGTACTGCCGTTAAGATTATTAATGTAAGCAATTTCATCAATCTTTCTTGGCAGGAAACAGTTTAAAGGCGGAATATAATTGTACCCCAAAGTTGCAATACTCGTTGCGAGACCGGCAAGGAGCTGATAAACATACACATTTTTAGAAGTTTTAATGTGCATGTTGTAATGCCCATTACCCTGATCTATATAATTGACATTATTAGCAGGAGCTGCCGGATTCGGGCCATTTACTCTGTAATACTGTCCTTCGTTCAAGGTTGCAATCACAGGACCGCCGTTGATTCGCACTTCTGTGTTATTTTCAGTAGCAATGATCAGGGCATCTTCCATCTGGGCCGATATATTACCGTTTCCTTTTACTACAATAAATTCATTTCCTAATCTTTCTACCGGTACAGACTGGTCCATAATGATATCAGAATTTAAACCTACAGAGCCCCAGGAAAACTGACCATTGAAGTTACCGTTGGTTACTGATATAGGTTTGTCTGCTTCAATTTTAGCACCGATAAAACCAGTTGCGTTTCCAGATAGGTTTCCGACTCCTTCGATGATGTAGGACTGTCCTTTATTTAGGGTAAAAGACATGGATGGGGTATTGGCCCCCGTGGTACCGTTAGAAAATGTTACACTGGATGCATATCCTGAAACAGTAACAACGGTATTATTTTCTGTAGCAAGAATTCCCGTCATGAAATTATAGATGCCACCTCCTCCAACGTCTGTAATGGGTGCTGCAGCTGCATAAAACTTTTTACCGATCCCTGCTTTTCCTTTAGATGTTAAGATTTCTCCATGACTGGGGATTGAAAATCTGAGATTGGCGTAGTAGGGTTTAGGCCCCTTTGTATATAGCCCTTTTGTGATTGGCGTGAAAAGATCGGTCTGTAATGGCGTGATGATATTTGAATTTCCGTTTGTTATAGGAATATTGTATATAACAGGATTTCCTTTAGAGACGGTCACTGTTTCGATTACCTGATTATTATTATAAATATCAACATCGAAAGGTTCGACAGAATCGGTAGAGAAATAAATGGACTGGCTGTTCTGTCCGCCAATAAGGCCCGTATTGTTCTTCATCGGTGCAAACCAATGCTCTGTATCTCTTTGCGCAAAAACCGTATTAATGGTTAAAAGCATTAATACAAAAGATAGTAGAAATCTTCTCATGTGATATGGATTATGATTTCTACAAAAATAAACTTTTATTCAGTATATTGTTAATAAAACATTAAGAAAGTTGTTTTTATTCACGATTTTTAATTAATATCCATCCGGAATACGAAACTGGTAATTTGGTGTCGGGTTCGGTCCACCTCAATACATACCAATATGTTCCGGTAGGCAAAGGTCTTTCATTTACTTTTCTATCCCACGTATAATTTTTATCTGTAGATCTGTAAACAGGTGCTCCGTAACGGTCTACGACTTCAATAGAAACATTTTGTTTGATTTTTAAATCCGAATAATTAAGTAAATCATTAAGTCCGTCTCCATTTGGTGTGATCGCATTAATAAGATTTAACACTAAATTCTTTAATAACTAAATACAAAAAATCCCGGAGAAGATCACCGGGATGCATATTTTAAATCTGAAAAAGGATTATAAGCTTACTCTTACAAATCCGGTTACTTTAAGATCAGAATTTACAGATTTTACGTAGTCAGCAACTGTGATGCTACCGTCTTTGATGAAAGACTGGTGTACCAAAGTGTTGTCTTTGTAGAATCTCTGCATTTTACCTTTAAGGATATTTTCAATGATATTTTCAGGCTTACCTTCTTTTGTAAGAAGTTCTCTTTCGATTTCTAGTTCTTTATCGATAGTTGCCTGAGAAACAGCAGTTTCGTCAAGAGCGATCGGGTTCATAGCAGCTACCTGCATAGAAACAGCCTTAGCAGCTTCAGAAGCTCCTTCTACGTTAGCAGAAAGCGCAGTGATAGCAGCGATTTTGTTTCCTGCGTGGATATAAGCTCCCAAGAAAGGTCCTTCAATTCTTTCGAATGCTCCGATCTCGATTTTTTCACCGATTACACCTGTCTGCTCAACTAATTTTTCAGCAACAGTGATTCCGTGGAAATCTGTAGCCAAAAGTTCTTCTTTTGTAGCAGCAAAGATCGCCATTTCAGCAAGTTCATAAGCCAATTCAATGAAAGCTTCATTTTTAGCAACGAAGTCAGTTTCACAGTTTAACGAAATTACAGCACCTAACGTGTTGTCTTCGTTTACTCTTGCGATTACTGCACCTTCAGTAGATTCTCTGTCAGCTCTGTTTGCAGCTACCTTCTGTCCTTTTTTTCTAAGGATATCTACCGCTTTTTCGAAATCTCCTTCAGCTTCTACTAAAGCTTTTTTGCAGTCCATCATACCTGCACCCGTTTGGTTTCTCAATTTTGCTACGTCAGCAGCTACTGGTGTATAAGACATAATATCTATTATTTTTTTTATTTAAGATTAGTATTAATTTTTAGCTTAATTTTAAAGCGATGCAAAGATAATGATTTTAATGATAAACTAAAAAATGACTTTTTGCGTTATTTGTATATTTAATAAATTTTTAAATGTTTACTTAATGAAGAAAATATTTCTCCTTATATTTTTATGCATATTTACGCTTGGTTTTTCGCAAAAAAAGAAAAAAGCTAAAACAAAAGCTATTGTAGAGAAGGAAACCGTGATTATCTACACGGAAAGTGATGCTGAAGCAACTGCGGAAGCCAGAATTGTTGCGGGATTTCTGAAGCAAAATCCAGGTCATGCCAGAACGGACTATTTTAAGAGAAAACTGATGCAGATCGTGATGGCCAATAATTCTCCTGAAGCTAAACCGACAATTAAAACAATAAGTGAAGATAAAATCAAGCAGATGGTTCTTGATGAGAACAGCCTGAATAAATCTAAAGTTTTAGCGGCAAATGCCAGTTCTGCCACTCCTGAACGAACAGTAAATTATGCCAGCGTTACCGGGGCTGCAGGCAAAAAATCCGGGACAAGTGAGCAGCATAAGAAAACAGCAGCCATGCTCACGCATCTGTTTAATAACGATCCGATGGATAAGGAAGCGTATATCAATATCAAAAACAGATCGAAGTGCAATCTTATCGTAAAAATCAACGGAAAAAAATATTATAATCTTGATGTTCCGGCTAACGGACAAAATTTCCTGCTGGTAGAAAAAGGGGAATATATCCTGACAACGATGGTTTGTGATGCTAAATATTCATCATTAAAGAAAATCAACAAGGATATTGAGATTGAACTAAATCTGAGAGAATAATAAAATTGAGAACTAAAAATAAAAGAGGCCGTCTCACAACTCGTGAAAACGGCCTTTTTTATGAAATTTTACTGTATCCCTATACGAGAAGGGTTTTCGTTTAAGCGATTCTCAACCCACATCGTTTAGTTGTGATACACCTTCTTTATTTTATCCTTTAAATTGCCCCATCGCAATAAATTTGTCTTGTCTTTGAGTTTCAAGCTCCTGACCGGTAAATTTTGAGAACGCTTTGATATTCTGCAAAATAGAAGTCTTCAGATGCTGAAATGTAGTTGCCGGATCATAGTGTGCCCCACCCAGTGGTTCTTCGATGATACCGTCGATGAATTTTTCTCTTAAAGCATCTTTAGGTGTAAGGTTAAGTGCATTGGCTGCATCTTCTTTGTGATCCCAGTTTCTCCAAAGAATGGATGAGCAGCTTTCCGGTGCGATTACGGTATACCATGTATTTTCCAACATATATACCTTGTTTCCTACACCGATTCCTAATGCACCTCCACTGGCTCCTTCACCAATGATATAGGTAAAGATCGGGGTTTTAAGCTGTACCATTTCAAAGATATTTCTCGCAATAGCTTCACCTTGCCCTCTTTCTTCAGCTTCAAGACCTGGGTATGCTCCCGGTGTATCTACCAACGTTACTACAGGAATCTGAAATTTTTCAGCAAGCTTCATCAGTCTTAATGCTTTTCTGTATCCTTCAGGATTCGGCATTCCGAATCTTCTGTGTTGTCTTTCTTTGGTTGTTCTTCCTTTCTGAGTCCCGATTACCATTACTTTCTGGCCATCCAGGGTTAGTAATCCTCCTACCATAGCCGGGTCATCAGCGAAGTTTCTGTCTCCGTGAAGTTCCAGGAAGCTGCCTTTATCTGCCATGCCATTGATATAATCCAACGCATATGGACGATCCGGATGACGGGACAGCTGTACTCTTTGCCAAGGGGTAAGATTACTGTAGATTTCTTTTTTCTTTTCCAAAATCTTATCCTCGATTTGGCTACATGCTAATTTTACATCAACACCACTTTCTTCTCCTACTAAAGAACAAGTCTGAAGTTGATCCATCAGTTCTTTGATAGGAAGTTCGAAACTTAAATATTCCATTTCTTGAAGTAAATTAAATCTTTCAAATTTATGAAAAATTATATGAATCTATTTAAAATTATTGATTGCATTGTTTATTCGGGAGATAGTTTCCTCTTTTCCAAGAAGTTCCATGATGTCCGGTACATCCGGTCCTTTTAATTCTCCTACCAAAGCCAAACGTAGAGGCATCATGACTTTACCCATTCCCAAGCCCTTATTTTCTGCGAAATCATGGACTGTACTTTTTATATTTTCAGCTGTAAAATCTATTCCTTCTAAATTTAAAGCAAGCTCTCCTAAAACAGCAGATGTTTCATCATTCCAAGCTTTTTTTGAAGCTTTTTCATCATAAGAAACCGGTGCTTCAAAGAAAAATTTTCCGTTTTCGTAGATGTCTTTTGGGAAGGTGGCTCTTTCTTTCATCAGATGAATAATTTTCAATAATTTTTCATCCGAAAGAGTTAAATGTAAATCTGAGCTTTTTAAAATTTGAAGCAATTCTTCATCAGATTTTTGCTGAATATATTGATGGTTGAACCATTCTGCTTTTTCTTTGCTGAATCTGGCTCCGGCTTTATGGACTTTATTTAAATCAAATTCTTTTGCCATTTCATCCAAAGACAGAATTTCTTTATCATCTGCAGGAGACCAGCCTAAAAGCGCAACCATATTAATGAATGCTTCCGGAAGATATCCGCTTTCTCTGTATCCTTTAGATGTATTTCCTGTTGCAGGATCTGTAAAATTCAAAGGGAAAACAGGGAATCCGAATTTGTCGCCGTCTCTTTTGCTGAGTTTTCCTTTTCCTTCCGGCTTTAAAATCAAGGAAAGGTGCGCAAACTGTGGTGCTTCCCAACCCATTGCTTCATACAGTAAAGTATGCAGACCTAAAGATGGCAGCCATTCTTCTCCACGGATGACGTGGGAAATTTCCATTTCGTGATCATCGATGATGTTGGCAAAATGGTAGGTTGGCATTCCGTCATTTTTTACCAGAACTTTATCATCTAAAGTATTGGTATTGACAGAGAATTTTCCACGGATGATGTCTTCAAGGTTCAGAGTTCTGTCAACCGGCATCTTGAATCTTACCACATAGGGAGTCTTTTCATCCAATAATTTCTGAATTTCTTCTTCAGAAAGGGTTAAGCTGTTTCTTAACTGATTTCTCGTTCTGTTGTCATAGGAGAAAACATCGCCTCTGGCTTCATATTCGGCACGGATTACATCAAGTTCTTCTGCTGTATCAAAAGCGATATAAGCATAATCCGTTTTCAGGAGCTGTTCTTTATATCTGTCGTAAATATCTCTTCTTTCGGATTGTCTGTATGGAGCGAATTTTCCGCCTTTTTTAGGACTTTCATCGGCAATGATTCCGCACCATTCCAAGGCTTCTTCAATATATTCTTCTGCACCTTCCACGTATCGAGCGGTGTCGGTATCTTCAATTCTCAAAACAAATTCGCCACCCTTGTTTTTAGCAAAAAGATAATCATATAATGCAGTTCTTACGCCTCCCAAATGCAATGGCCCGGTAGGACTTGGAGCAAAACGTACTCTTACTTTCTCCATTTTCAATTTAAATTTTGTGCAAATTTACTTAAAATTAAATGTTTTTAAGAATGTTTAATGGTTCGGTTGCTTGGTTTTTTAATCCTTATATTTACTTTTGTATAATAAAAAAAGACGTAAATTATGTTAGAAATAGGGGAAAGGCCGTGGGGAAAATATTTTGTATTGGCAGATGAGCCCAATTATAAACTAAAAAGAATTGAAGTAAATCCGGGTCAGAAGCTTTCTTACCAATATCATCACAAAAGACAAGAGCAGTGGACCATTATCGAAGGTGATGCTACCGTGGTTCTGGATGATAAAGAGATCAGTTTAAAATATGGAGAAAGTATTTTCATCCCTCTTGGTGCAAAGCACAGAATGATGAATCTGTCCGATAAGCCTGTTGTATTTATTGAAGTGCAGACGGGAACTTATTTTGGAGAAGATGATATTGTAAGGATTGAGGATGAGTATGATAGAAGTTAATCTTTGCAACAAGCATAAAAAATGGCTGTCGAAAAATTCCGACAGCCATTTTTTTAATTATTTTTTATACCGATTATTTTTAAAACCTTACCAATTTTATATTTCATTGTCCTTTTATAGCCCAGAAGTTTGATTCTTTCCATCAGCTGGAAATTTTCATTCATTGTGGCAAGAAGATTTTGTAGAAAAAATGCTCTTAATAAATCTTTGTCAGTAATAATTTCTTCCAGCTTATTTATTGCATTGGTTTTATTTTCATACATAAAAAATTCATTGTTGGTCATTCCTCCAGAACTCATGCGGTAAGCAATAAGATATTCTTTAATAAAATGGGTTTTGGGGTGATCTCCATACGCCTGCAACCAGAAAATCCAGTCTTCTTTTGCTTTCAAATCTTCGTTGAATCTATATTTTTCTACAATGTCACGTGAAAAGATAGCGCAGTGAATCGGGATCGAAAATGTGTTGTCCCATTTAAGCAGAATATCTTTTTGATTAAAGTAGTCATCCTTCAGCTTACAGTGAGGAGGAAGATTAGTTTTAGTATCATTATCAAAACGTTGGAAGTCGGTAATTACAATCGTATTGGCAGGCTGATTAATTTCATTTATAGACTTTTCAAATTTTTCTTTATACAAAAAGTCATCACAGTCCAGGAACTGTACGAAATCACCGGTTATATACTCTATGCCTGAGTTTCTTGCAGAGCTGAGACCTCCGTTCTGCTTCTTGATGTATTTTATTCTGCTGTCTTTTTTTTGCCATTCCAAAGCCTTTTGGTCGGTATTATCGGTACTGCCGTCATTTACAAGAATGCACTCCCAGTTTTCATAAGTCTGGCTTAGAAGTGAATGTATGCAGTCATCTAAAAAGATTGCCTGATTGTAACAGGGAACAATAACGGAGATTTTTAAAGAGCTGTTCATTTTTTTTGATTATTTGTTTTTGTAAATTTTTTTTCCGTCCTGTATGCCTTTGATCATTTTGCCGATCAAAAGTTTTTTTTCCGAAAAAGAATATTCTTTTCCTTTCAGGATCATCATTATTTTTGAAAAGCAGTCTTTATATAAATTTTTATAAAATATGGAACTAAACCTTCCCGGAAAGTAAGGCTTAATATTTTTTCTGAGTAAAAAGAGGTTGCGATATTCGTAATAAGCCTGTAAAGGACGAATTTTATTAGAAACCACTGTTCTTTTTCTGTACATCCCTGCTTTTTTTGTGTATAGTACATTCGTGTAAAGATTTGCCAGGATTCCGTATTCGGTGTCGTCTCCCGCGATGAAATATTCTGTTTTCGGAAAACCAATCTTTTCTATAATGTCTCTGTGGATAAGCATGCCCTCAAAGCACGCCGTATTTACATAACAATAATTTTTATGTTCCAGAGAAATGTTATGATGAATAATAGGCATACAGGTTCTGTGGTCAAAATAATGCTCCCATTTAAAAACCTCATTATTATCACTAAAGACCCGAAGCGGGTGCATACACTTTGATTTTTCTTGGAACTGTAAAAGGTTTTCAAGACAATCTCTGAAAGGTTCTACATCATCATCCATCACCCAGATCCAGTCGAAGCCACTTTCGTATGCTCGTTTTATGCCGGTATGAAACCCTCCGGCCCCGCCAAGATTTCCTTGGGTAATGATCTCGAACTGGTGAAGGTCAAGCGTCTGAAGATAGTCGCCGGTGCCATCCGTAGATCCATTGTTCACAATTATTATTTTGTCAATAGGGAAAGACTGGTTCAGTATGCCTTGTATACATTCTTTTAAAAGGGCCAGTCTATTATAGGTAACTACAACGGTGCATATGGTGCCGGATTTGTTCATAGGTGTGAAATTAATTTTTGTATTCTCCCTACAGCTTTTTCGTACCGGAGATTTTCAATAGCAAATTGATAAGCATTTTGTGCAATCTCATGATAATATTTATCGCCTTGTTTTTCAACGAATTGAATCTGCCTTATCAGATCGGAGAGATCATTTTTTACGGGAATAAAATGTTTATACGGTTCCAGCTCAAAGTGATAATAAGATTTCCATTGCCTGTCCTGGATAAAAAGAAGTCTTTTGGTGAATAACAACATTTTAATTCTTCCACTGTAGCCCCTTCCTTCAATGTCAATCAGATATTTATATTTTGTGTGATCTTTCAACGAAATGTACGGAATGTCCTTTTTCCCTTCTACAGCCTGATCTACACAAGTGTCATATGCTTCAATGAGATCCGGAAATTCTTCGGAATACTGTATGATTTTCTTTCTGATCAGGTGAGTCTGCACGTTGCCGATCCATAACATTCTTTTATACTCATAAGGCTTTTCAGCTCTTGTTGAAATTTCTGAGACTGTCCCCGCAAAATTGGGAATGCCAGCCTGCTTCCAGTGGTCAAAAATAAAATCGGGAAATACAAAATCGAGGTCCTCTTTTCTTTCACAGCAATAATAAAAATTCCCTTTCACAAGATTTTTGGTGGGGAAATCGCCGGTATGAAGACTGAAAAAGATTTCTTTTTCAGGTATTCCCATTGCAATAGCATCCAAAATCTGCTTCAGGGAAGATTCAGCTCTGGTTTGGAAAGAATTGTAATTTTCTGCCCTTACAAGTTGTCTGTTTCGTATTCTTACATTTAATAATTCTTTTACAGGCTCCTGTATTTTCTTTTTTTTAAACCACATCTTACACGAATTTTTTAGCAATTTCCAGTGCCTCTGCAATGACATGATGCATATCCATATAACGGTAAGTTGCCAGTCTTCCAATGAATGTAATATCAGAAAGCTGTTCTTTTTCCATTATATATTTATCAAGCATTTCCATATCTCTCTGTAGTCTTTTGGGATAATAAGGGATGTCGTTTTCCCCAGTTTCTTTGCTAAATTCTTTAAAATATACGGTTTTTTCGTGTTCTTCCCAAGGTGTGAAATGTTTATGCTCATGAATCCTTGTATAGGGGATTTCCTGATCGGCATAGTTGATCACAGCATTACCCTGATGGTCTCCTTTTTTAGTAAATTTTTCAAAAAATACGGTTCTGTAACCTAATCTTCCATGCTTATAATCGAAATAAGCATCTATAGGACCGGAATAGAAAACATGGTCATATTCGGAAAAATCGATTTCCTGAGCGGAAAGTTTTTTATTCAAAGTAACTGTAATATTGGGGTGGTCAAGCATTTTTTCAAAGATCTCCGTATAGCCGTTTCTGGGAATACCCTGAAGAGGCATGGCGTAGTAGTTATCATCATAATTAAACCGTACCGGAAGTCTTTTGAGGATGCTTGCGGGAAGCTCTGAAGGTTCGCAGCCCCACTGTTTTTTTGTATATCCGTAAAAGAAAGCTTTATAAAGATCTTTGCCCACAAACTTTAAAGCTTGTTCTTCAAAACTTTGTGGCATATCTATGGATGTGTCGCTTAGTGATGCCATAAATTCTCTTGCCTCTTTTGGGGAAAAGTCTTTTTGAAAAAACTGATTAATGGTATGAAGGTTTATCGGCAACGAATATACCTGCTTCTGGTATACAGATTTTACACGATTTATAAAAGGAACCATTTCACAGAATTGCTGTATATAGTTCCAAACCTCTGTATTGTCAGTATTAAAAATGTGAGGTCCGTATTGATGAACTGTAATTCCTGTTTCCTCATCCTTTTCCGTATAGCAGTTTCCACCAATGTGGTTCCTTTCTTCTACGACGTGAACAATATTATTCTTGCTGAGCTGTTCTGCCAAAACACTTCCGGAAAAACCGCTTCCTATTATCAGATATTTTTTCATGTATTGATGTTTTACTAACGTTTTTAGCCTTTAATAATTTTTTGTATCCAGTTGCTGAAGCCGTATTTTTTAACAATATCTTCAGACAGATCATGATATGGCTTCTTTAAAAACGTATCAATATTCTTATAATTATTGTTTTCAACGACAAAGATATTATCAGGATGGTAAAAGTCATAATTTTTAACCGTAATATTATCAGTAATTACTTTTTTCCGATAGTATAAGCCTTCGAAAAATCTTATGGAAAGGCCATTGTGTAAAGGATCTACAAAGTCGAGAAGAATGTCAGAATTTTTCACGAGTTCCAGATTGTCTTCAAATGTGATCCTGTCTTTAATATAAGTGATCTTGGTATTTTTCTTATCCGGTTCTTGGAAATACTGTATAAATACTGACAGATCTACATTGAAACCAGAAACTTCATCAATAAATCTGTCGATTTTTGCTTCCCTGCTTTTCCAGTATAATCCAACGAAATATAACCTCGGATTTTCCGTATTGTAGGGTTTATAAAAAGGAGGAAGATGATCAAAATAAAAATTAGTGATCTGCCTGATATTGTGTTGGTTTTTTACTTTTTCAAAACAGAAAAAAGTATCAAATAAAACGAAATATTTTTTAACCTCAGGAAACTTTTCAATCCCGTCCCATTGGTAGGCGATCAGTTTCGAAGCTTTTTCTTTCAGTTTTTTGATAAATGAAACCGGAAAGTTATCGGGGCGTATGACCAGAATATAATCGAGCTTACCTTCTATGGATGAAAGATTACGTTCAAGCTCTTCCAGGAAATGGCGTTTGATGAGGCTTTGTTTGTACTCTTTATTTCTGAAGATGTTTTTAATAAAGAAATTCTTAATATTTTCCAAGCCTTTATATTTAAATTCCGAAACCTTATCGGTAATAAGAAAAGGCTCAAAGCCGGTACTTTTCAGGTTATCCAGAAAAAGGCGTGGGAAATCCGAATAATCAGGCATCACCAGAAGAAATTTTTCTTTAGTCATCATTATTTAGGAATTAAAAAGGCGGAACATTATGATCTTAAAATGCTTTCTCAGACTGCTGACAGGACGGTTGAAATATTCTTTTTTTATGGCATCACTGCTTTTCAGGCTGATGCTATTAAGGTATTTAAAGTAGGTCTTATCAATGTTTTTCAAATTAATATGATCACTAAATGCAGGATTTACTTCTTTAAAAGTTTTTTCCATTTCGAGCACTGCTTCTTTGGAATAATTAGAATCGTGTTTAAAGTTTCCGATGATAATTTTCTTAAGATAGGCAATATAATATGCATTAATATTCCTGTCTGGATATTTCAGATAATAATTATGATAAATGGTTTTAATCACGCTCAGATATCCTAAAAGATTTTTATCGCTTTTCTTTTTGGTGATCGATTGCGCATTATCTACGGTGTAGAGATAAGTGGTTTCCGGGATGAAAACTACATTTTGAGCTCTGAACATGGTTTCGAAGAACCACAATTCATCTTCATGATAAATTCCACTTAGAAATTTCAGGTTGTTTTCTGTTATAAATGATCTTTTATAAAGTTTATTCTGAGCAATCGGGCTTAAGCCTTCTGTAATATTTTTTAAAAGAACTTCAGAATTGTTGTTGGAAATGATTTGTTGTTTGCCGGGATGTGGCAAAAATGAAATATTTTCTTTCTTATTCCATGCATACGTTGCTGTTTTACCGATAATAATATCTTCTTTGCCGGTGTAAGCAGAAATGAGCGTTTCAATTGCTTTTGGAGGAAGAAGATCGTCGCTGTCACAGAAAAAAATGAAGTCACCTTTAGCTTTTTCTATCCCGAAATTCCTCGTGTCTGAAAGTCCTTTATTTTGCTGATTATACATTTCGAACCTTTCATCCGAAAAACTTTTGATCATTTCCCACGTATTATCTGTGCTTCCATCATTAATTAAAATACACTGAATGTTTTTATAAGTCTGATTCTGAATGCTCATTAGAACATCTGCAATGTAATGCGAAGCGTTATAACATGGCACAATAATGCTTACCGAAAGACTCATCTTAATTAATTTTTTTTCAGGGTTTCACTTACTGCTGCAATTGAAAACGGTTTCAGACTGTCAACAGAATGATCTCGTAGCCTATTCCACAGCTTCTCATCGTTATTCAACCGGATAATCGCTTCTGCAAAGGATTTTTCGTCATTGGCGATCAGAACATTCTTCTCATTTACAAGCTGCATGCCTTCTGCGCCAATATCTGTAGTGACGACCGGCAGGAAATATTCGAAAGCCTGGCCTATTTTGCCTTTTACTCCGGCGCCAAATCGTAACGGAGCAACCATTATTTTTGATTTCATAAAATGATCTTCAATGCTTTCCACAAATCCTAAAAATTTAAATTTAGGATAAAGTTTAAGATCAAGTTTGTCGGCTACATTCCCGATAACGCTCACCTCAATTTCAGGATTTGTTTTCCATACAATAGGCATTATTTTATCATACAGAAACTTTACGGCATCAATATTAGGCTCATGAATTGATCCGATAAAAATAATTCCCTCGCTCGTTGCAAAATCCTTTCTTTCAGAAATATCAATTTTAGGATAATGGATGTTAGAGATAGTGATGATCTTATTTTTATCCGCATATTGGCTCATGATCTCCTTTTCCTTATCAGAAATGGCAATGATATAGTCAAGCTGAGGTGCAACAACTGTTTCCAGGTGGAAGAAGTGCTTATATTTTTTCTTTAATGAAATCCGGTTTGGTTCTATTTCGATAGCCCTTTTATAACGTAAAAAATGAATGTCTACCATATCATACATGAATTTTGCATGTGGCAAGATTGCTTTCATCTTTTTGTAAAATAAATTTAATGCGAGTGGACCATTAAACCAAACGAAGTCTATTTTTCTGAAAACAGTAATAAAATCATAAATAGTGTTGAACTTATTATTTTCTACAAATACAATAATATCTTTTTGTTCATAGAATTTTACATAAGCATCATCTTCAAACATATTAGGCGCAAATAAAATGCAGTTATAGCCTAAATCTTTGTAGATTAAAATAATTTCTTTGAGTCTGTTAGACCCTGAATCTTTATCATGAGTGGGGAAGTCTCTGGATACAAACAGGATGGTTTTTCTGGATGAGTCAAAAGATGTTATGTTGATGATCTCCTGTGTACCAAGAGCCTTAAGTTTTTCTTTTCTTCTGAAGTGTTTTTTTATTTTCTTTATAATTCCCATTATTAAGTTTTTTTATTGAGTCCGAACACTTTATCTGTCCAATGATCCAACGTGTATTTATAATAAATCTCCTCAGGAATTTTCTCGTATGGAGTTTCAAAGAAGGATTTTTCAAGATTACTGCAGGTTTCATTTAAAACCAAAATATTCTGCGGATTGTAAAAGTCATAATCTCTAATCCATTCATTATCAGTAATAATCTTTTTTTCTAAAGCCATTGCTTCAAAAACCCTGAAGCTTAACCCATATTGGTTTTCTCGTGTAAGATCAAGCAAAGCTCGCGAATTTTTGTAATATTCCGGAAGCTTTTTATGACTTATTTTTTTTATGCTGAAAATAATGTGCAGATTTTCCGGGATCTTAATGAAAGCATTTTTCAACTGATGTTTCCAACCTTTTTTACCAATTACAATAATCTGGAATTTAAGTTTCAATTCCAGTAATCTTTTGGTTAAAAGCTTAATAAATTCCACTCGTTTATTGTCATAAGAGGTGATGTAAAACAAGTCCATTTCAGGTTTTTGTTTCTCACACCGGGTGAGCGGCATATAGATGTAATTCGTCAGTTTTTCAAAGCCGTAATTCTCCACATCGGCGATATCAAATGAGAAAATTTTGTCAAAAAGTTCAAGCTTTTTTTCGTCGACCGGAACCCTGTCAAGGCTGTCATAAAGATAAGTTATAAGACGCCCGGTATATTTTCTGATTTCCTGAAGTGTAGAAAGATCAAAAGTATCAGGATTCATGACAAGGATCTGATCCTGATATCCCTGTTGCTCAAGAGAATCGATGACAAATTTTTGTCTTTTTTCTGTCTTCAGGTTTTTATTAAGGAAAATTTTGCTTACCGCATTGGCTGCCCTTTCACTAAAATTGGAATGCGTTACGTCGCCTATTTTAATGTGTCGGGCATCTATATTTTTAGAACGTAGCGTGTCAACAATATAGTAATCATATCCCCAAAAATCGAAACTAATTACACAAATTTTCATTCACTTAGTTTTGCTCCTTTTTTAATGATTCATAAGTTTCAAAAACACTTAAGGATTGCAGATAAGAAAGCTGGTAGCCTTCTTTTCCGTCAAGAATACCTAAACGCAAAATGTATGCCTTAAAAAATTTAAAAGCTGTTTTGGAATATTGAGAAATGCGATTATATTTTTTTCCTCTGGCGGCCAGTTCCTGCCCTTTCAGAATTCCGTAATGGATCATTTTTGTTTTATAAGACTCATAATCACTAACGGAAAAGTGCAGGAGCTTATTTTTCATTTCGCCGATAGTTCCGTTAACATGCAGTGTTTCATGAACCTTTTTTCCGGTGATATATCGGGCCTTAGACTTTCTGAATAGCCTGAAATTCTTGTCAGTCTGTGTCCCAGAATAATGAATGGGTTTTTCAGCAAAGTAAAATTTCCGATAAAAATAATAAGCGTCTTTTGGAGCTGTTTTTTTGAGCTCTTCTATAATTTCTTTTTTTAATGGGGCAGTGATTCTTTCATCTCCATCAAGAAATAATACCCAATCGTTTTTTGCAGCGTCTAATGCGATATTTCTCTGCTTTGTAAAGTCTTCAAATCTGTTTTGAATGATCTTTACTTTCGGAAACTGCTGTGCAATCTCTACAGTTTTGTCCGTACTGAATGAATCTACCACGATTATTTCGTCACAGAAATCAAAGCATTCCAGTACTTCCTGAATGTTTTTTTCTTCGTTATAGGTTATGATTAAGCCACTTACATTCATCACACCTTGTTCTGTCATTACCAATTAATTTATCTTTCCTAAAACATTTTTAATCTACCAAAGATAAGTTTTAATTTGAAATGTATCAGCGTGTCTTTTCCCTTTATATCTATTCTGCACAATTCATAAGGGTTTTGTGAAGGAAAATAGTTGATTTTATTTCCGATTCTTACGGCATAAAGAATACCTAAGCGTTGAAAAACTGAAAAAACACCAGCTTTTTCAGGATTCTTTTTAGGATATTTCCCATAAGGATACGCCAGGACTTTTGAATATTGTATATTTTCATTATCAAGAATCTGCATATTTTTTTGAAGATCATTTTCTATAAAGTCAGCAGAAACATTTCTGAAGTTTTGATGAGAATGGCTGTGAAGGGCAATTTCAAAATAATCCCTGTTGAGATTTCTGATGTCTTCAAAAGTCATCATTTCGTTATCTTTATATCCTTTCTGAATAAATTCTGTGGGGATAAATATGGTTGCTTTCAGCTTATATTTTTCCAATAAAGCAGGAAGGTAAACCTCATTATTTTTATACCCGTCATCGAATGTGATAATGATACTTCTTTTGGACGGAGTATGTAATTCGTTGAAAAACTTAGAAGTATATTTTTTTTTGCTTACATATTTAAATTGTTCCTCCAGATTTTTCACACTTACCGTAAGATCTTCAGTGCTCTTTTCTGCAATCTGATGATACATTAAAATGATCAGTCGGTTTTTAGGAAAAAGAAAAAGAAAAATTCTGAAATATAGTGCAAGAAATAAAAATGCAATAAAAATCAAATACAGAATTAGCATAAGTCGCCACATTTTTTACTGATTTCAGTGATCCTTATTTTCTCACGTAATTTTATGTATTTTAAAAAAGTATAATAAGACATCGTTTTAGCTACATAAAAACCTGCAAAGCCATCTAAAAATCCTAGTTTGAATATGAATACTTTAATAAATTCAAAAACAGGACTTACAATAATTTTGAAATTCTGATATCTCTTACCGCGTTCATACATTTTTTCTGCCATCATATCAGAATATCTGTTAATCTTCAAGATATGATGATGAATGCTTTTATAGGTGTAATGATCTATTTTTCCATCTAAAAGACCTGCTTTTTCATTCGTGATCAGAAATTCATGTACCTTATCGTCAGAATATCTGGCAGAATCCTTTCTGAAGAGTCTTTCCCTGCATATATTTCCCCACCCTCCAAATTTAATCAGATGAATGCCAAGATGATTGTTATATTTTGCCTTGTAAACCGAGAATTCTGGATTTTGTTCTGAAGTAATTCTTTGTATTGTTTTTTTCAGATCTTCATCAGGCACTTCATCGGCATCCAGAAAAAGAATCCATTCTCCGGAGCAAAGTTCCAAGGCATAATTTTTCTGTTCGCCATACCCATTAAATTTCTTTTCAAAAAATTTTACCTTAGCATATTTTTCCATGCAGATTTCTTTCGTTCTGTCTGTCGAAAGGCTGTCTACAATGATAATTTCATCAACAATCTCGGAGATTGAATCTAGAAGTCTTACAATATTATCTTCTTCATTGTAAGTAATAACCGCAAGGGAAAGTGCCATTTCTATTGAAATGAAAGAATGGTTTTCTCAATGATTTTCACACAGTCTATCAGCTGCTCTTCGGTAATAACCAATGGCGGAGCCAGTCTGATGATATTTCCGTGGGTTGGTTTAGCTAAAAGTCCGTTTTCTTTTAATTTTAAACAAATATTCCAGGCTGTTGAGCTTTCCGGAGTATCGTTGATCAGAATAGCATTCAATAAGCCTTTTCCTCTTACTTTTGTAATGAGTGTGGTTTTTTCCATCACTTTTTCAATTTCAGCTCTGAATAATTTACCCAATTCTTCGGCTCTTTCAGATAAATTCTCATCCTGTACAACATCGAGAGCCGCTACGGCTACGGCACAGGCAATAGGATTTCCTCCGAACGTAGAACCGTGCTGTCCAGGTTTGATGACATTCATAATCTCATTATTGGCCAAAACTGCAGAAACCGGATACATTCCTCCTGAAAGTGCTTTTCCTAAAATCAGAATGTCAGGCTGTACGTCTTCATGATGACAGGCAATCAGTTTTCCTGTTCTTGCAATTCCTGTCTGAACTTCATCTGCGATGAAAAGAACATTATGCTTTTTACACAATTCAGAAGCATTTTTAAGGAAACCATCATTAGGAACATAAACTCCTGCTTCTCCTTGGATAGGCTCTACTAAAAACGCAGCAATATTTTTTGCTTCCCGGCTAAGAACTTCTTCCAGCGCAGCAATGTCATTATAAGGAATTTTAATAAATCCCGGTGTAAAAGGGCCATAATTCTGGTTGGCATCAGGATCATTAGAAAAGGAAACGATCGTAGTCGTTCTTCCGTGGAAATTATTTTCACAAACAACAATCTTAGCCGAGTTTTCAGAGATTCCTTTTACTTCATAGCTCCATTTTCTGGCTAATTTTACAGCTGTTTCCACCGCTTCTGCTCCGGAATTCATGGGTAAAACTTTATCAAAACCAAAAAGGGTCGTGATCTTTTGTTCGTATTCTCCCAGCTTAGAATTGTAGAAAGCTCTTGATGTCAAAGCTAATTTTTTAGCCTGCTCCACCAAAGCATTTACAATTTTTGGGTGTGAATGTCCTTGATTTACAGCAGAATAAGCTGAAAGAAAATCATAATATTTCTTGCCATCCACATCCCAGACGAAAACACCTTCTCCTTTGTCTAAAACTACGGGAAGAGGGTGGTAATTGTGTGCGCCGTGCTTGTCTTCAAGGTCGATAAAATATTGTGAATCTTTAACTGTTTCTGCTGTTGACATATATGTTGGTTTTGCCGCAAATGTAAACATTATAAACGAGATGAGTAAACAGAAGGCTAATGCTGAAAAATAAAGGATTTTAAGAACTTTTAAGTGCGTTGGAAAAGTGAATCAGAGAATATTTCTCACACAAATAATCAGTTATAGTTATTATATCTTTAAAAAAATAAATTTTAACATTTATTAATTTTGGCGGTTGGTCAATTTCGCAAAGTTCTGAACTCTGGAAAATTTTTATAAAAAAACCGCTCTAAAAAAGAACGGTTTACAAATTATATACAATTAATCTTAATGATTATCATATTTTCTGTCCATTACAAAATCCTCCATGAATTTTGTTGTATAATTTCCTGAAAGATAATCTTCATTATCCATCAGTTGTCTGTGGAAAGGAATGGTCGTTTTTACTCCTTCAATATAAAATTCTTCCAACGCTCTTCTCATTTTAGCAATAGCTTCTTCACGGGTTTGGGCCGTAGTGATCAACTTTGCAATCATTGAGTCGTAATTAGAAGGAATGGTATATCCTGAATAAACGTGTGTATCAACTCTTACACCGTGTCCGCCAGGAATATTCAAGCCAGTGATCTTTCCGGGAGACGGTCTGAAATCAGCGTAAGGATCCTCCGCATTAATTCTACATTCGATGGAATGCAATTTAGGGTAATAATTAATTCCTGAAATTGGAGTTCCTGCAGCCAAAAGAATCTGTTCTCTGATCAGATCATAATCAATTACCTGTTCAGTGATCGGGTGCTCTACCTGGATTCTTGTATTCATTTCCATGAAATAGAAATTTCTGTGCTTATCTACCAGGAATTCAATAGTTCCCACTCCTTCGTATCCGATAAATTCAGCAGCTTTTACAGCAGCTTCACCCATTTTCTCACGAAGTTCATCTGTCATGAAAGGAGAAGGAGTTTCTTCCGTCAGTTTCTGGTTTCTTCTCTGAACCGAACAGTCTCTTTCAGAAAGATGACATGCTTTACCGTATTGGTCACCCGCAACCTGTATTTCAATATGTCTGGGCTCTTCAATCAGTTTTTCCATGTACATGCCTCCGTTTCCGAATGCAGCTACAGCTTCCTGAATTGCAGATTCCCAGTGATCTTTAAGGTCTTCAGCTTTCCATACGGCTCTCATTCCTTTTCCACCGCCACCGGCTGTTGCCTTGATCATTACCGGATATCCGATTTCTTCAGCAGTTTTAGCGGCAATTTCATAAGATTCGATCAAACCGTCAGAACCAGGTACACAAGGTACGCCAGCCGCTTTCATAGTGGCTTTAGCATTGGCTTTGTCTCCCATTTTCTCGATTTGCTCTGGACTGGCACCAATAAATTTAATGCCGTTCTTCTGACAGATTCTTGAGAAGTTCGCGTTCTCGGATAAGAATCCGTATCCCGGGTGGATAGCGTCTGCATTGGTGATTTCAGCAGCAGCAATAATATTAGGGATTTTCAGGTACGAGTCTTTACTCATTGCAGGACCGATACACACCGCTTCGTCAGCAAATCTTACATGAAGACTGTCTTTATCTGCAGTTGAATAAACTGCAACGGTCTTGATCCCCATTTCTTTACAAGTACGTAAAATACGCATTGCAATTTCGCCACGATTGGCTATTAATATTTTTTTGAACATCTTCGAAATTTTAAATTATAAATTTTGAATTTTAAATTATTTTAAATGAAAAAAGTTTCATCTAAAATTTATAATCTGTAATCTAAAATTCCTTAAGATGGATCTACTAAGAATAAAGGTTGGTCGTATTCTACCGGTGTAGCATCATCAACTAAAATCTTAACGATTTTTCCACTTACTTCAGATTCAATCTGGTTGAATAATTTCATCGCCTCAATAACACAAACAACTTTTCCGTTAGAAACTTCGTCACCAACATTTACGAACACGTCTTTATCCGGAGATGGTTTTCTGTAGAAAGTACCGATCATAGGAGACTTGATGGTTACATATTTACTATCATCAGATGCAGCTTCAGTGGTTTGTGCCGGAGCAGGAGTTGCAGCAGGTGCCGGAGCAGCAGCTACCTGTTGAGGTGCAGTGTGGTAAACTGCAGGCTGAGCATAAGCCACTTCGCTTCCAGCTAATGGAGTTTTAATAGTGATTTCGAAATCTTTAGTTTTGTATTTTACTTCAGAAACTTCTGCTTTAGACACAAACTTAATAAGATTTTGGATGTCTTTAATGTCCATAAAATTGATATTTGATTTTGGGTCAAAGATACCAAAAAATCGTAAAAAACAACAAAAAACCGCCAAATTTTATAAAAATCGGGCGGTTTTTGTATAAAAACGAGTGTTTTTCAGTGAAAAGCGACTCTTAGTTTTCTTCAGTAGTTGCTACTTCTTTTTCCAATACTACTTTACCTCTGTAGTAAAGTTTTCCTTCATGCCAGTGAGCTCTGTGATATAGGTGAAGCTCTCCTGTTGTTGCATCTTTAGCTAATTGAGGAACTACAGCTTTGTAGTGAGTTCTTCTCTTATCTCTTCTTGTAGACGACTGTCTTCTCTTTGGATGTGCCATTTTCTAATAACTTTTTTAATTGATGAGCGATGAGATTCATCATCTCATCATTAAACTATTTAATTTTTATTCTTTAAATTTTTTAATGCGTCCCATCTCGGGTCGCTTTCATGTTCTTCCTCTTCATGAGTTTCTTTTGGACTGAACTTCTCAAGGATGGCAAGATCTTCATCACTTACATTCGGTGATATCTTTTTCATCGGAATAGAAAGTGCAACATTTTCGTAGATCAGCTGTGCTATGTTGAATGCATGATCACTTGAAGGAATCGTAATTACATCTTCCTCGCTGTCGTCATATTCTTCTCCGAATTTCACCAGAACCTTGATTTCATTTTCGATGGGGTGGTCGAAATTTTCGTTTGTGATGTCACAAACAAGTTCTACCGTACCATGTACTTTAATTTCAAACTCCAGAAAAGTAGAATGCTTATCTAATAAAACATTTACTAAAATTCTTGGATTTGTAAATTCCTGTTCAGTATCAAATAATTGAAAGAACTCCTTATCTATCTCAAACCTGAACTCGTGCTTGCCGGTTTTTAACCCGGAAAAGCTTACATCATAGTTTCTTAACTTGTCCATAAAATGAGTGTGCAAAAATATGCAATTTTTTTATAATAACAAATAAATTCTAAAACAAATTAATTTAAAATCTGTATTAAAGATTTAGCCTTCAGATTCGTCCGGCAAATCTTCATCTATTCCGTTGTCTACAGCCATTTTTCTTGGTTGCAGTCGGTTGTTCATCAAATCGTTGTATTCACTTCTGTTTTTGAAAATTTTAATGGCCGTGAAGATCGCCTCCGTAAAGCTTTGTTCATCAGCTATATTTTTACCTGCAATATCGTAGGCTGTGCCGTGATCGGGTGATGTTCTGATGAAAGGAAGTCCCGCAGTATAATTCACGCCTTCTTCATAAGCCAACGTCTTGAAGGGAGCTAAGCCCTGGTCATGATACATTGCTAAAACCGCATCAAAGCTTTTATATTTTCCCGGCTGGAAAAAGCTGTCGGCAGGGAAGGGGCCAAACGCCAGGATTCCGTTATCTGAAAGTTCTTTGATGGACGGAGCAATAATTTCAATTTCTTCTTTTCCGATCACGCCGCCATCACCTGCATGGGGATTTAACCCTAAAACAGCAATCTTTGGCTTTGAAATATTAAAATCCTCAATTAAAGTCTGGTTTAAAACTCTGATCTGCTTTTTAATTTTTTCCTTGGAAATATTTTCAGCAACCTGTGCGATTGGGATATGATGTGTCAATACAGCCACTTTCAGATCTTCCGTGACAAGGAACATTAATCCCTTTTTATTAAATTTCTCTTCAAAATATCCAGTGTGGCCAGCATGTTTAAAGCCCATTTTTACCATTTCATCCTTGTTGATTGGGGCAGTTACCAGAACATCAATCTCTCCTTTCAGTAAAGCTTCTGTGGCTGCTTCAAGAGAATCAATTGCCATTTTGGTAGATTCTTCTGTTGGTGTACCGAGCTCTACCATAGAATTTTCTTTTACAAGATTTACCATATTCAGCTTTCCTGCCTGTGCCTGGGATGCTTCATTGATATAATTGAAATTCAGATTCAGCTTAAAAATGTTTTTCTGAAAAGTAAATAATTTTCCCGAACCAAAAATTACGGGGGTGAAAAAATCCGTAATGGTTTTGTCTGCCAGGGATTTCATGATGATTTCGGGACCGATGCCGTTGAAATCTCCTATTGAAATTCCTACTCGTACTTTATGGTTTTTTGGGCTCATTTTGATTATCTTTGAAGATTAATAAACTACAAATTTAGCAAAAAATAATATGTTCACAGGAATAATTGAAGCAGTTGGGATAATTGAGAAGATTGAAGAAAAGGGAAGCAATATTGATTTTACGTTAACCTGTCCTTTTACGCATGAATTAAAGATCGATCAGAGTTTAGCCCATAATGGCTGTTGTCTTACGGTGGTGAAGATCGATGGAAGCCAATACGTCGTAACAGCAATCAACGAAACGTTAGAAAAAACAAACCTTGGAAAATGGGAGTTGGGAACTGTAGTAAACCTTGAACGATGCATGAAAATGGATGGTAGACTGGATGGCCATATCGTACAGGGACACGTTGATAAAACAGGTGAAGTTGTGAGCATTGAAAATAAAGACGGAAGTTATTTCATCACCATGTCATACGAAAGTGACGGAAGTTTTGTAACGGTTCCTCAGGGATCTATTACTGTAAATGGGATCAGCCTTACGGTGGCCAAGAGTGAAGATAACCGATTTTCTGTAGCGATTATCCCATATACCTGGGAATTTACCAATATGAAATATTTAAAAAAAGGTGATAAAGTTAATTTAGAATTTGATATAATTGGTAAGTATATTGCTAGGTTAATTAAAAAACAGAATGTCAATTAGTATGTATAAAGGATATAGCTTAAGAAACCGTGTCTTTTTCGGATTCTTGTTGGTATGTCTTTTAAGTGTAGTGGCTTCTTCGCTGGTTCCGTATTTTGTTCTCAGGGAAAATTCTGTACAGAAAAGCAGGATTGATATGCAGGAAAAAACCGGTGCTGTGATTCGGTATCTGGATTATGCAGTAAGCATGAAACATACCGAAACCAAAGATCTTCCCAGTCTTCTTGATAACAAGATTTTCGAAATTGCAGATATTAACCAGCATGACATTATTCTATACGACTTAAAAGGAAATTATTTACTTTCAAACAAAGAAGAAAGCCTGGTAGAACAGAAAAAGATACCGATTAATATTGTCAACAGGATTCTGTCGACCAAAGCCAGGGTTGATATCAAAGGTTACGATGCATCACGGGATGCCGTACTTACTTCTTCTTATTTATTACTGAAAAACAATGATCTTGAGCCGATTGCGATTGTATATATCCCTTTATACCATAATGAATCTGCCTATTTTGATGTTCTAAATACTTATGTAAAATATATTATCCTTGTTGATATCATTCTTATTTTATTCAGCGTGTGGTTCAGCTGGGTTATGTCAAATAGTCTTGCTAAAAATATCACGAAGTTTTCTGATATGATCACGCGGATTACATTGTTTGAAAATGAAATGCGCCCGATCCGATATTATAAAAATGATGAATTAAATGCTTTGGCAAGGGCTTATAACAGGATGATTCTTCAGATTCAGGACCAAAAGGAGAGGTTGCGTTTTAAAGCATCTGAAGAAGCTTGGAGGGAAATGGCCAAACAGGTGGCTCATGAAGTGAAAAATCCGCTCACGCCGATGAAGCTTACGATCCAGAATTTTGAAAGAAAATTTAATCCGGAAGATCCTAATATAAAAGAAAAAGTAAAACAAATGAGTAAAACGATGGTCGATCAGATTGATCTTATCGCCACTGTTGCTTCCGCTTTTTCCGAATTTGCCAAACTTCCTGAGAAGAATAATGAAATCATAAATCTTAATAATGAGGTTGAAGATATTCTGCGCGTTTTCAATGACGATAGCATTTTTATGCATTCAAACAAAAGTAATATTATGATCAATATGGACAGGATTTATCTGTCCAGAATTATTACCAATCTTGTTACCAATGCCAAACAGGCGGAAAGCGATGAAAGAAAACTGATCATTAATGTTGACGTAGAACAACATCAGCGTCGGGTAATGATCTCCGTTCAGGATAATGGCATCGGAATTCCTGAAAATATTTATGAAAGAATTTTTGAACCCAATTTCACCTCCAAAAATAGCGGGATGGGCTTAGGTTTGTCTATGGTCAGAAAAATGGTGGAAGATTATAAAGGAGAAATTACCGTAAAGTCTGAAGTTGGAAAAGGTTCTACATTCACTATTACTTTGCCTACGAATTTATAGTGAAATCATTTACGTTTAAACAATTTGTTATTCAGCAGTCGAAAGAGGTCTTCCGGGTAGGAACAGACGGTGTTTTGCTTGGTGCTTTATCGGGTGTGGGTCAAGCTCTCAATGTTCTCGAAATTGGGACTGGAACAGGGTTGATCACCTTAATGCTCGCCCAGAGAAATCCTGAAGCCAATTTTTTTGGAATCGATATTAATAAAGAGGCGGCAGATCTCACCAAAATTAATTTTGAAAATTCGCCATTTTCGGCTAGATTAAAAAATGTGCATCAGGATTTCAAAGAATTTGAAGCACTTGAAAGATTTGATTTAATTGTTTCTAATCCACCTTATTTTGAAGCATCAGGTTCTGAAAAAGATAAAATTGCAAGACAGACTGTAGAGCTGAACTTTCGTCAGTTAATTTCGAAATCTTCGGAACTTCTTTCAAAAAATGGGATTTTTTCAGTCATAATTCCTGTTGAAGCAGGAAATGTTTTTGTGGAAATTGCCAAAGAAAATCAACTATTTTTGATTCGGAAAATTAACATTTTAGGTATTGTAAATTCAAATGTTAAGAGACTTATTCTCGAATTTTCTTTAACGGAAAAATCATTGGAAGAATCTGAATTCATTATAGAAAAAAGTCCGAGACAATACTCGGACCAATATCTTGAACTCACCAAAGAGTTTCATGTTTTTCGTAAGTGAAAAATATTATTTAATCGTTAAACAAATTGTTAAGGAGTTAAGAATGTTAAGTATTGTTCCGCTTTAAAGCTTAAAAATCTATTTGATTTTTCTAGAAAAAACTTAACTTCTTAAATGTTCTTAATGGTTAAATTATTTATTCAAATAATTCCGCAGTATCCAGCACAGAAACTTTTCCGTCTTCACATCTGATGGCTTCTCCCGGGAAGTTCTGGATCATATGATAATCATGGGTGGCCATTACTACAGCGGCTCCGTTCTCCAGAGCAACTTGCTTTAGTAAGGTCATGATTTCATTGGATGTTTCGGGATCGAGATTTCCTGTAGGCTCATCGGCTAAAATTAAGTCCGGATGGTTAAGCAAAGCTCTTGCAATAGCCACACGCTGCTGTTCTCCACCGGAAAGCTCATGAGGCATTTTGTGCTTTTTACTTTTCATATTTACACTTCCTAAAACCTCATTGATGCGGTCTTCCATTTTTACTTTGTCACTCCATCCGGTTGCTTCCAGTACAAATTTCAGGTTTTTTTCAACCGTTCTGTCAGAAAGAAGTTGGAAATCCTGGAAAACAATTCCTAGCTTTCTTCTCAGATTCGGAACGTCGGAAGCTCTCAGCTTGGCAAGATCAAAGCCAACAACGGCTCCATGTCCTGAGGCGAGAGGAATATGCCCGTACAATGTTTTCAGCAATGAGCTTTTTCCGGAGCCTGTTTTTCCGATAAGATAGCAGAATCTTCCTTTCTTGATATTCAGATTCACATCGGAAAGCACCGTAAAGTTTTTCTGTGCAATCTTGGCGTGCTGCAGGCTGATAATGTTGTCTCCGGCAATATGTGTATGTGGCATAATTCAGTTTTAAAGTACTTTCTAAAAAAAATATTTTCAGATTTTAAAAATAGGAAAAAGAAGAATAAAGAACCTAAATTTTAGGAAATTTTAACAACAAAAAATGCCTGAAAAACTTCTTTTCAAGCATGATTTGTATATGATAATAAAAAGATTATCTCTTAGCGCGTGATGCACTTACAGTTAAACTCTTTCTGCCTTTAGCTCTTCTCGCAGCCAAAACTCTTCTTCCATTTGGCGTAGACATTCTTTCTCTGAAACCGTGTTTGTTTCTTCTTTTTCTTTCTGATGGCTGGAATGTTCTTTTACTCATTACTATATGTTTAAATCGTAATTATCTATTAATTTTCAGGTTGCAAAGATATGCAATTTTTTAAAAGTTACAAACTTTACTAATATTTTTTTGAAATTTTTGATGATATTCAACATCAACCCATTTGTTGGGGATTTACCACATGCAAAAATAATACTTTATGATTTATTTAAAAGCTCTATCTTTGGAAACTTAATTTTAAAGAAAAGAGATATCCCATGTTTACACCCGCGGAACTTTTAGAAATCAATACATTACTGACTCCGGAAAACAAAATCGTAATTCTTACCCATTACAATCCTGATGGTGATGCTATCGGTTCCAGCCTAGGTTTAAAACATTATCTTAAAGCAAAAGGAATTTTCGCAGAAGTCATCGTTCCTAATGATTTTCCCAAGTTTCTGAAGTGGATGCCGGAAGCTAAAAAGGTTTTGATTGGCGAGTATAAAAGGAAAGTTGCCTCTGATCTTATCAGTGAAGCGGATATTATTTTCTGCCTGGATTTCAATGCGCATTCAAGGATTGGTTTGCTGGGAGACTGGCTTGTTAATTCAAAAGCAAAAAAAATTCTCATCGATCACCACCAGCAGCCTGAGCCGTTTGATTTTGTATATTCAAACACGATTATTCCTGCAACGTGCCAAATGGTGTATCATTTTATTGAAGCATTAGGTGACGAAAAACTCGTTAATAAAGATATTGCTGAATGTCTTTATACGGGAATTATGACGGATACAGGAGGTTTTCGTTTCCGCTCTACCAGCGCAACTACGCATAGAATTATTGCTAATCTCATCGAGCACGGAGCAGATCCGGCAATGATTACTTCGAATACATGGGATACCAATACAGTTTCACGTCTTCATTTGCTGGCTTTGATTTTAGGCAGGATAGAGGTTGTGAAAGAAGGTAAAGTTGCAATTCTTTATCTCACGAGGGAAGAACTGAAAGAATATGGTTTCCAGAAAGGTGATACGGAGGGCTTCGTTAATTACGGATTAAGTATTATGGGAGTGAAGATGGCAGCTTTCTTTATGGAAGATCTGTATGAAAATTTCATTAAAATTTCTTTCCGTAGTAAAGATGATATGGATGTCAATCAGTTTTCAAGAAAATATTTTAACGGAGGAGGACACATCAATGCAGCCGGAGGAAAATCATACGAATCTCTTCAGGGTACAATTGAAACATTTAAATTGAAAATAGAAGGGGAGGAAAGTTTGTAATTAAGGTTTAGGTTAAGATTAAGCCTTAGTCCGATGGGAATTGTGTTTCGTTGTCATTTGAAATCTGCATATAATTGTTTAAATAAGATACTCAGAATTAAATTTTATTTTGAGAATGCTTCGTCGTTTCGCTCCTCGCAAAACACGCTTTCAACTCTAATATACTAAAACTCTCAACTTTAATTTAACTCTGAAACCGCGAATATCCTTTTTCCTCAAGTTCTTTACAGGTATATTCATATACTTCCTGGAACATGATGTCAAGGAATTTTTTATTGAATAAACTGAACTTTGTCATTTTGGGCGGATCTAAGAAAATATCACAGGATTTTGCTTTCGAATAAACAGATTTGGCAATGGCTAAGTGAAGGATTCTGTCGAATTCTTTCATCAGACTCATTTTTTCAAGGCTGTCATAGCTGATGGAATTGACGTGTGAAGCAATCAGAAAGTCACATTTATCCATAATAGGCTCAATCGGAAGATTGTCTAAAACGCCTCCGTCTACATAAATTTTCTCCCCGATTTTCACCGGAGGTAAAATAAAAGGTACACTTGATGAAGCGAGCAAGGGCCCGAAAAGTTCACCTTCTGAAAAGAAATCCACGATTCCATGGGTCATTTCGGTTGCGGCAACATACACCGGAATTTTTAATACTTTAAAATCGTCTTCAGGAAAATGATCTATAAACAGTTTTAAAATAAATTTTGAGCTGAAAATTCCGTTCTTGGAAAGCTTTAAATAAGATCTTGAAAAAAAAGTAGTCTGCTTCACGATTTCCATCATTTCGTCCGGTGTCTTTCCTAGAGAATAAAAGGCTCCGACAATGGATCCTGCGCTGGTTCCTGAAATGATGTCCGGCTTCAGGTTGTATTCTTCCAGAGCTTTCAGAACTGCTATGTGTGCAATTCCACGCATGCCTCCGCCTGAAAGTGTCAGTCCGATGACCGGTTTCTTTTTTTTAAACAAGAAATCCAGCATATCAGAAAACTAAATGTTTCGGTAAATTATGAAGAAGCTCTGTATTGATGATTTCTGCACAGATGGCGGGCTTTTCCCAATGTCCGTTGTGTCCGCAGTCGAGAATATAAGATTTGATATTGGTTCTGTCCGGAAGGTTTTTTATCATTGTTTCTGTTTTTACTGCGTTATCGTGTTTTCCTGCCAAAACTAAAATTTTGCAGTCAAGGTTTTCAAGAATATGCTTTTTATCGGTTCTTTCCACCATTCCTTTTACGGAAGCCAAAGCGCCCATATTGTTGGTCGATAATGCGACTTCAAGGGCGGTTTCTATTTTGCCCTCAAGAACATCTCTCTCGTTTGGGTTAAAAAGATTGGGAACTCCGGCTCGTGCGTAATGGGCAAAAGCGTCTTCAATGATCCGGTAGCTTTTGATGCGCTGCTGTTTCTTCTCTGCGTCGTCGGGTAAATAGGTAGAGAAAAATAATGTTAAACTTTTTAAGTATTCAGGATATTTCTCAGCGAATCCCAATGAAATATATCCGCCCATCGAATGCCCCAGCAGATGAATCTTTTGCAGATTCTGATCGTCCAGTACTTTTTTTACCTCTTCCGCCATGAGTTCCATGGTCTGAACTTCAGCAATGATATCTGATTGTCCGTGTCCCGGAAGATCGATTTTTAATAATGAAAAATTTTCAGAAAGGTGTGGTTCCATATCGCTCCAGATGGAAAGATTTTCCATGAAGCCATGAAGCAGAACCAATATTTCTTTTCCGTTTCCTTTTCTTTCAAAGTTCAGCATAATTCAGTAATTAAAAATGAATATCAATATAGTCAACAAATCCCGAACCATTTACCATATCCTGGAGTCTGTATGTTTTTCCGCCGTCTTTGGACATAAAGGTTTTTGGTTTGTTCCGTACATAAGGTTTGCCGTTATCGTACTCAGAAATACTTTGTGTAATGTTTCCTGAAAAATTGACGTGTTTATCCGAAACAACGTTTGCAGTACCATCAATAGTAACATAATTTTTTCCGGATCTTATTTCTCCCGAAACTTTATAACGGTCTCTTTCTCCTTCAACTTTTGTGAAATTTACAGATCCTTTTTTGTTAATTAAATTATGGGTAAATGTATGTTTTCCGCTAAAATCTCTGAACCGGTTTTTAGATTTTATGCTGTCGTTAATCTTGGTTCTCGCCGCATTGATCGAATCAATAATTTTTGTGCTGTCTGCCTGATTTGAATTGGTGGAAGCGGCTTCTTTTTTAGAACATGAAATAAATAATGCTGTAATAGCTATTGCGGTTAAAAAGTTTTTCATTGAATAAAATTATACTCAAAAGTAAATAAAAAAAGAGCATTCTGAAAATGCCCTTTAATGTTTATTTGGTTAATTCTTCATAAACTTTCTTTTCCCACGGCTTAATGTCGGTAACTCCGTAGCGTTCTTTCTTTGAAATCGCGATGTTGTCTAAAATATCTACGAAATTCTTGTAGTTAGCATCATCTGTAGGTTCAATGATGATGGTAAAATTTTCTTTTTTGGGAGCTTTGTCATAGGCTTCTGAAATAATTTTGGTAATATTAATTCCACTGAAATCAGTTTCTTTTAAATTACTTTTATTTAAATCTTCTTTAGTTTTCTGATGATAAAATACTCTATTGTCTTTTCCTAGAATAAATGTAACCTGATTATTTACATCAATATCAATTGGTGGTTTTGGTGTATGATTCGGATCTTTCGCCGGCAATCCCAGATCCATCACATTAGGTTTTGTAAAATTTGTAGTAAACATAAAGAAAGTGATCAATAGAAATCCTAAGTCTACCATTGGAGTCATGTCAACTCTGATCATTTTTTTTCTTTGTTTGCTTCCTCCTTGCTTCTCTTGTGCAATTACTTCAGCCATGATTAATAGTTTTTAAATGTTAAACAATTTTAAAATAAGAGTGTCGATTATATGCTTATTATTTAAAATTTATACAAATTTTGTACCTGAATATTGAAAATGGTATTAATTTAATATTTAATTGTTATACTTTTATTTAAATATTTTAAAATCAATCTATTAAAAAAGCCTTACCAGGAAAACTGATAAGGCTTTGTATATTTTAAAGTGAAAAACTATTTATTCTTTTTATAATAATTTACTCCACATTCAAGGAATTTTTTGAAATCTTCCTTAGGCATATATCCTGATACCGGCGTGTTGATCACTTTTCCGTCCGGAGTTACCAGAACATAATGCGGCTGGGAATTATTATTAAAATTCACCTGTTGGAACAGGCTCCATCGGTCACCAATTGTTTTTACTTTCTTCACCTGTCCGTCGCCAAGATCAATTTTTGTTTTCTGATCTTCAGGCAATTCTTCTTTGTCGTCGACATAAAGAGAGGCCAACACCACATCATTCTGAAGAATCGGTAAAATATCACTCTCACTCCATACGAATTCTTCCATTTTTCGACAGTTTTCGCAACCATAACCTGTGAAGTCAATTAAGATCGGTTTGTCTTCCTTTTTAGCAAGTTCCACTGCTTTAAAGAAGTCATGTTCAGGATGCATTCCTAGAATTCCGTCTTTTTCGTCGTGGAAATAACTTACATTTAAAGGAGGTAAAATTCCGCTCAATAACTGAAGTTTAGGACGATCAGAAGGGATCAAACCCTGAACAAGATAAATGACGAATCCTAATCCCAAAACACCGAGAATTTTTCGGGTAACAGAAATTTTAGGCTTTTTATCGTCGTGCGGGAATTTGATGATTCCGAATAAATATAATGCTAAACCTAAAGCCACAAGGACCCAGATAACAATAAACAATTCTCTTTTTAGTAAGAATGTTTTGGAAACAAGGTCTGCTTTAGATAAGAATTTCAATGCTAAAGCCAGTTCCACAAAACCTAAAACAACTTTTACCGTATTCATCCAGCCTCCTGATTTAGGAAGACTTTGCAATGCCTGCGGGAATAAAGCCAGCAATCCGAAAATGATTGCCCAAGCTAGCCCGAAACCTGCCAAAGCAAAGGTCAGCAGCATAGGAACATTAGCCGAGCCTGTCACAGCACTTCCTAATAAACTTCCTAAAATAGGGCCTGTACAAGAGAATGAAACAATTACCAATGTCAGAGCCATGAAGAAAATTCCGATAATTCCTCCTGCCTCTTCTGCTTTTGATGATTTGTTTGCAATAGAGCTTGGCAAAGTAATATCATAGTATCCGAAGAAACTTCCTGCAAAGAAAATGAATATGATGAAGAATGCGATATTCAGCCATACGCTCGTCGATATTTCGTTGAAAATATTTCCTGCAATCCCGTCAATAATGTGAAAAGGAACACTTAAGAGAACAAAAATCAGGAGAATAAAAAATCCATAAATAAAGGCATCTCTTTTTCCTTTCGCCTTATTCATGCTGCCTTTTGTAAAGAATGAGACTGTCAAAGGAATCATCGGGAAAACACATGGCGTAAGTAAAGCGATAAGCCCCCCGATAAATCCGAGGAATAGATAGGTCCAATAATTTTCATCTACTTTTGCAGCAGCAGTTCCGCAGTCTGTCAGTGGCTTTTGAAAGTCAATAGATTCTATTTTTAATTGTTTAGGATCAAGTTTTGATGTTTCTGTTACAGTGATTTCTCCTTTTGACGGATTTTCTGTTACCATTTCAATGGCTACAGGGTTTTTTACGGAATCTTTGGCAGGCTCCGTTTCTTCATCTGTCTTGGTTTCTTGAGCAGCACCTTTTGGTGTGACTTTTTGGTTGAATTCTAGAGTGTTGGGTGCTAAACAGGTGTGATCATCACAGATTTGATATGTAACTTCTCCTACTGCTTCTGTTGGTTTGGATGGATCTTTAAGCTTAAACTTTTGTTTAAAAACAACATTTCCGGAATAATATGTCAGTTTTGCGTCGAAAGCTTCAGAAAATTCCTCTTGTTTTTTTCCTGCTTCCTGAACTTTGCCGATCAGTTCAATATTTTTTCCTGATACAGTATATTTTGTAGGTATTGCCGTGTCTTTAGGGAGGATTCCCGAGTATACATGCCATCCGTTTTCAAGTATTCCACTAAGTACAGCTTCATACTGATTGTTACCAAGATCGTTAACGCTGAATTTAAATTTTATCGGATCCTTTAATTGTGCATTAATTGCTGTTGCTAAAAACAACAGAACCAATAAAAACCAGTTTCTAAGTTTCATTTTTACTTCTTATTAAAAATTTTGAGAATATATCTGGAGTTCTCATCTCCTGCATTTCTCCTGTCCTGCCTGTATGGAATCACGCCGAGTACGGAATTTTCACTGTCGGTCAGGAGCAATATTTTTTGCCTTGCTAAAATAGATATTTTTTCGTCCCTAAAAAACTTAGAAACTTTCTTTTTCCCCGAAAATCCCGAAGGATAAAATTCATCGCTGTCCTTTTGTCTTCTCAGTCGTAATGGAAAGCGGATTTTTTCAGCATCAAAATCCCACTCAAAGCTTTTATTGATTGATTCGATTTCAATTATATTTTCGAGATTAATACAAATTTGGTTTTCGGAAAAATCAAATTTTTCAATTAAAAGAATCTCTTCAGGATTATTTTTTTTCCATTTTTCATCTTCCGCCTTTCTTTCCATTAAAACCAATTCGTCATAATTTACGATCAACTGATAATCTTTAGAAAAAAAAGAACTGCCGTTTTCAGCCTTAAAAATTTTCGGAATTTCTTCTTCCTGATTAAAACCGTATTTTTTCAATATCTCAAATTTCACGAAATCACTTTCCCGATCAAGCTGATCTTTTGATAAAATTTTATGGTAGGGGTTAAATAGCGTAAGGCGATTTTCAATTTCCCGGATCTGCTGCTGTATAAAATCTTTTGCCTGGTTTAGGTATGCCGAACTTTTTTTAAAGTTTTCAAGAAAATGATCATTTGTCTCTGATAATTTAGGAACGATCTCATTTCGTATTTTATTCCTTAAATAATCATTTTTTTGATTGGAAAGATCTTCGCGGTATTCAATCTCATTTTTTTTGGCGAATGCATAAATCTCTTCTTTGCTAAAAGATAAAAGCGGGCGTAGAATATTGTTGTCATTGGCGGGAATTCCGCTTAAACCATTAATTCCGGCTGCTTTTGAAAGATTGATGATGAATGTTTCCAGCTGATCATTCAAATGATGGGCGGTGACCAGAAATTTCAGGTTTTCCTTTTCCTGAACCTGGCTGAAAAATCTGTACCTCAGTTCTCGTGCCCAAAGCTGAATCGAATGATCAGGCTTTTTATCCTCGTCAGAAACTTCATATAAATGAAATTTAATATTATTTTTATTACAAAAGTCCTGTACTGCTTTCTGATCCAGATCAGAATCTTTACCGCGGAGTTTATAATTAATGTGAGCAACCTGAAATTGTAATTCCAAATCATTAAAGCAGTGCGCTAAAACCATCGAATCTGCGCCGCCGCTTACTGCCAGAAGATAGGTTTCCGTGGCAGAAGACGGCACAAGATTTTGTAATTGATTTTTAAAGCCTGACGTTTCCAACATATATGCTGAGAATTTCTTTGTGCAAAGATAATCGATATAATTAAAATGAATTTTGCTACCTTTGGTCGTCTAAAAATGATTATTTATGAAAATTTTTAAAATCTTAGCAGTATCTGCAATGGTGTTGGGAATGACATCTTGTATCAGCAAAAAACAGTATGATGCACTGAGCTCAAATTACAAACAATGTATTGAAAACGTGGGTGAAAGACAGAGAGAGATTCAGGATCTGAAATCTCAGAACTCTGCTTTAACGAGCGAAAATAACTTACTGAAAAGTCAGCATGATGCTTTAAAATCGTCGTTGGATGCATGTCTTTCCAATACCGGGAAAAGCTCTGCTAATATTGATAAGTTGGTAGGCGAGATCAATGCTTCAAACTCATACATCAAGCAATTGATTTCCAGCAATGCTAAAAACGACAGCTTGAATTTAGCTTTATCAAACAAACTTAAAAGATCTTTGGATAACGTGGCTGACAGCGATGTTCAGGTAAAAGTTCTTAAAGGTGTGGTAATGATCTCACTTTCAGATAAGATGTTGTACAAAACAGGAGATTACAATGTATTGCCTGCAGCACAGGAAGTGCTAGGAAAAGTAGCTAAAGTAATCAATGATTACGACAAATATTCTGTATTGATCGAAGGTAACACCGATAATGCTCCTCTGAACTCTCCAAACTTACCTAGAGATAACTGGGATCTTTCTGCTCTTAGAGGTACGGCGGTTGCTAAAGTTTTACAGACTCAATTCGGAGTTGATCCTGCGAGAATTACTGCCGGTGGACGATCTGAATATAATCCTAAAGCAACAAACATGAGCGTTTCCGGAAGAGCTGAAAACAGAAGAACGGAAATCATCATCATGCCTAAACTTGATGAATTCATGAAATTGATGGACATCGCGCCAAAAAAATAATAAGAACAACATTCAATCAATACAATAAATCCCGAAGCAATTCGGGATTTATTTTTTAATCAAATTATTTCTTCTTTTTTCAATAACGAAATAATTCGCTGCAAAAATGAATTGGATGTTTCCGGCTTAGTTTTCTTAAGAGCGTGTGCTTTATCACTGGATAATGCATTTCTCTTTTTCTCATAATTAATTTGTTTTTCTCCTGCATCCATTTTTATTAGTGTTTTTACCCTGATCCAAATGTATAGCTATTTCGCCGAACGGAACATCCGTATTTTCACGGTAAATTTTATGTGGATTTTCACATGGCCAGAATCTTTAGGATTCTTTATGCTTTTTGCTTATATTTAAGTAAATTTGAATCAACAAAATTTGTACAATGAGCTTTTTTGAAGAAAAGAATCCGGAGATGGACAGGTATCTGGAAACACATGCTTCCCGGGAGCCGGAAATTCTGAAAAAGTTGAGAAGAGAAACTTACCAGAAAACTACTCAGCCACACATGATCTCCGGTTATCAGCAGGGAAGATTATTAACGATCATTTCCAGCATGATGAAACCTGAAAATATCCTTGAAATCGGAACATTTACAGGATATGCGACACTTTGCCTTGCAGCCGGACTTTCTGAAAACGGTAAAATCACTACTCTTGATGTTAATGAAGATCTGGCCTACCTTCCCAAAAAATACTTTGCGGAAAGCGGATATTCTTCTCAAATCAATTTTAAACTTCAGGATGCTAAAGAATTTTTAAAAGAAACAGACGAATTCTTTGACCTTGTTTTTATTGATGCAGACAAAGAGAATTATGCAGAATATTTCAGGCTCATTAAGCCACATACAAAATCCGGGTCTGTTGTTATGTTCGACAATGTACTTTGGTATGGTAAAGTACTGGAGGAAAACCCAAAGCAAAAATCTACACAGATCATTAAAGAGCTCAATGATTTGATTGCTGAGGATGATGACTTTGAAAATCTTATTTTACCTTTGCGCGACGGCGTAAATTTTTTACGCAGAAAATAGAATAATGCTGAGTGTAAGGCTATGATTATAAGAGTTTCTAAACCTTATCCTCAATCTAAAACCTTTAATATAAATTGATGAATAAAGGAATTTGTATTGTTACGGTAGCACCTGTACGTGCAGAAAATTCTGACAAAGCAGAAATTGTCACGGAAATACTATTTGGCGAAAGTGCCGATATTCTTGAAGTGAATAGAAACTGGACCAGAATAAAGATGCACTACGACGGCTATGAAGGATGGATGGATACCAAGCAGCTGAAACCCGTAAGTGATGAAGAGCTTTCAAATCGTAAAGTTACTGTTGTTACTGAAGACTTTGCTTCTGTGCTGATGAATGACGGGAAGACCTTGCTTTCTATGGGGTCAGAAGTTGAATTTCCTGTAGTCGCATCAAGAAGAAGCCATGACGTGCGTGAAAGCATCGCCTTAACGGCAAAAGAATTTCTGAATGTTCCATATTTGTGGGGAGGCAAAAGCTTTTTTGCGGTAGACTGTTCGGGGTTTACCCAGTTGGTGTACAAAATTCATAATATAAAATTACCCCGTGACACCTCGCAGCAGGTTGAGGTCGGTGAATCATTAACGTTTGTCGAAGAAAGCCGGCCGGGTGATCTCGCTTTTTTTGAAAATCCTGAAGGAAAAATAGTTCATGTCGGGATTATGCTGGACAACCAGAAAATCATTCATGCTTCCGGAAAAGTGCGCATCGATACGCTGGATTCTACCGGAATCTTTAACAAAGAAATGAACAAGCATACTCATAAACTGAGAGTTATAAAAAGTGTAGTTAATTAAATACCGACCGGAAATGGAAAATGTCTTTCTGCTGATATTTGATGTTTTTAATTTTGGATTGCTGGCTTTTTTATGGTGGTTTACTGTAAAGCATTACCGGAATTTACCGGAAACAATCCCTGTTCATTTCGATTTTGAAGGCAAAGCTGATAATTTTGGAAGCAAAAAATATGCGTTTTTAATGCCTATTATTGTTTCGGCGCTGTATTTACTATTTGCATTTATTGTGAGAAGTCCTGAATCATCCAATTATCCAGTAAAAATCACTGAAGAAAATGAGCATGCACAGTTTCTTATCATGAAGATATTTCTAAGATGGTTGTTCGTTCTCATTCTGTTGATCTTTCTGAATGCTCAGGATTATATGTTCAGGTATTCCTCCGATGAAAATGCAAAGCCGAAAGTTCCGTTGCCAATATCTGTATTTGCTGTCATTGGCAGTTTGATTATTTTGTTCATTTTTGTAGGTGTTTTTAAATGATTAAATCTAAAATTAATTCCGGACATTATATTTGGGGAAACGGTTGTGATAGCTGGCTTCTGAAGGATTCTGAAAATCTTTCTGTTAAGCAGGAAATAATGCCTTCAGGAACTGCCGAAAAGCTTCATTTTCATCATCATGCAGAACAGTTTTTTTATATCTTAAAAGGAGAGGCTGTTTTTTATATTAATGATGAAAAATATTCTGTAAAAGAAGGCGAAAGTATTTCCATTTTACCAAAATCAAAACATTATATTTCTAATGAATCTGAGAGCAATTTGGAGTTTTTGGTAATTTCAAATCCGTCAACGAACAACGATAGAACGGAAGTTTAAAAATTAATTAGAATGGCATTTTTCTATAATATATTTATCAGTCTGCTGATCTTCGGGATGAAGGTTTTTTCTTTATTTAATGATAAGGCAAAAAAAGGAATTCAGGGAAGAAAAGAATCTTTACAAAAAATAAAATCTGCATTTTCCAAATCTGATAAAATAATCTGGATGCACGCTGCAAGCCTTGGAGAGTATGAGCAGGGGCTTCCGGTGCTGGAAAAATTGAAAGAAAAATTACCTGATCATAAAATTCTCATCACGTTTTTTTCACCTTCCGGATATGAAAATGTTGTAAAACGAAAAACTATTGCAGATGTTATCTGTTATCTTCCTTTTGATAAAAAATCTTATGTTAAGGAATTTGTATCTGAGATGAATGTTGATATTTTCTATACGGTAAAATACGATTACTGGTACAATCTCCTGGAAGAGCTAAAACAAAATGGTGCGAAAACATACGTTATTTCAGCACTTTTCTATGACAGGCAGTCATTCTTTACCTCGTACGGTAAATGGTTTGTCAAACAGTTGCAAAAAAATATCGACTGGTTTTTCCACCAGACAGATATGTCTTATGCGCTGGCTAAAAATGCAGGTCTTACAAGATCTTCCGTAACGGGCGATACGAGGTTTGACAGGGTAAAACAATTGCACACACAGGATAATCACGTAGCATTTATCAAAGATTTTATTGGAAGGGATAAAGCTGTTGTCTTCGGAAGCTCATGGCAGGCGGAAGAGAAAATCGCAGAGGAAGTTATTCAGGGAAGTCCTTATGCAAAGCTGATTCTTGCTCCGCACGATCTGAAGAGGATTCAGCATTTAAAGCAGATTTTTCCGGATGCGATTTTATACAGTGAGATCAAAAACAAAAATGAGAATTTCCGGTCAAGAGTTTTGATCATAGACAGTATAGGTCTGCTCTCAAGATTATATTCTTATGCTGATATTGCTGTTGTAGGTGGTGGTTTTCATGATGCCGGGCTGCACAATATTCTGGAAGCGGCGACTTTTGGTGTTCCTGTGGTTTTTGGAAATCATTACCGCAAAAATCCGGAAGCTGATGAGTTGATCTCTGCGGATGGAGGAAAATCTTTTGAAACGACCGGTCTTGCTGCAGATTTTGTGATGTTTCTCATCAATAATGAGGAAACTCTTACTGCGATGTCAGCGAATGCCCGTACATTTGTGAATGAAAAACCTGATTCTACAAATCTGATTATCAGTAAAATATTATCTTAAAAAGCCCTGATTTTTTATTTCCTTAATAATTTGGTCAAAGTTTTCGGGAATTTTATCACTCGTAAGCCAGTTAAAATCGATCCCGTTATTGATAAAAAGCTTTGACAGATAATTATTCTCAAGAATTTTTCCTTTCAGCTCGTCGAGATGTTCATCGATTTCCATCCAGTAATCTGCGTCCAGTTTTTTAGTCAGAAGCAGCGCTTTCACTGTTTTATTGATGATGTAAAGATAAAGTTTGTATACATTATCAAACCGCTGGCGGCTCAGATCTTCATTGTAATCCAGGATTCTATTGATCAGCAGAAGATTAAGTGATACTTCTCCGAATTTATCTGTTGTGATCTTAACGTGTTCCGTAATTTCCGCACTGATTTTCCTGATAATGCTCAGGAAATATTTTTGATTGCTGATGTATTTTGAAGCCATTACCACTCTTTCTGCAACAATTTCCTCCATCGCATCCCTTTTGTTGTCAGTGGTCTCAGGATCAATAAGTTCAAAGTATAATTTTTCAGATAAAAGACGGTCTTTCTTTAATAGTCTGAAAATCAGCCGGTCTTTCTCTATGGATGAAAAATTACTTATGGCCTCTTTAAATTCTTTTGAATATTCCATTTTTTAAAATTAATTAAAAAATTTCGAATATTTTAAAAATCCGTTTAAAGCCCAGTTTGCGGTATAATACAACGATTTAACCGTAGAAAATCCCATAAAATCTTTATACACCAGATACTGATCTTTGATAATATTCTTTTTCTTCCGTGAAACGCTGTTTTCACGCATTCTGTATTTGGCCAGTGTTTGCTTCAAAGGATAACCTTCCGGAATTTCCTTAAGGAGATTCAGCCACATAACATGATCTTCACGTTTGCTCTTCACCGGGAAGAAAAATTTACCCACTCTTTTAGTATCATACATCGTCGAAACCGGGGCGAGCCTGCACGTCTTAAGCAAATTGGAAAACGTAACGATTGTATCTGCTTCAAAATCTTTCAGGATGGGCTGCATGGTATGTTCATCACATCGCGAATAATTGCAGTATACCAATTCCGCATTTTTTTCTTTCATATAATCGATCATTATTTCAAGATATTCAGGATACCACAAATCATCGGAATCAAGAAAGGCAATATATCTGCCCTGTGCTCTTTCAAGGCTTTTATTCCGGGCATTTCCGGCGCCTCCATTTTTTTCAAGAACCTGAAGTTTTATTCTCGGATCCTTATAATTATTCAGAATTTCAACGGTTGTATCCCGGGAAAGATCATCAGTAATCAGCCATTCCCAGTTTTTGTACGTCTGGTCAAGTACGCATTGTATTGTGTCTTCAATAAATTCCGCAGAATTGAAAGAAGGAGTGATAATGGAAACAAGATCTGTCATTTGTGTTGGATTTTATAAAAATTTTTTCTCGTAAAAATGCCATGAACAAATCCCTACTGCAACGACGACAAACATGCAAATTATTGCCATGATGTAAGGATTATAATCCTGAAAAAGTCCCAGGGTCGTAAAAACACGGATGATCGGAAAATGAAAAATGTAGATTCCATAAGTGAAATCTCCGTACTTTCCGAAATTATTTAAGAATTTAAAAGAGTAAGCAATGTACAGAACAATAATGCCAATCATAATAGGTGAAAGCAGGATGATATTAAAGATCAGATCAATCCAGACTGTCATAAGGGCGATGATAAAAAGTGTATTTTTATTCTTAATGAAAAAATCAAAATTAAAATAGATCAGCATACCCGGAATAAAATAAGAAAGTGACCCCGGTAGCTGTTTTGCAGTTGATATTTTATGTACTGATTCAAAATAATTAAGATAAACAAGTGACAGAAAATAAATGATCATCAGACTTATATTTCTGTATTTATTATTTTTTCCGAATAATAGAAAGAGCAACGGAACACAGAAGTAATAACACATTTCTATTTTTAATGTCCATAGTGCCCCGTTGACGGCCTGATTTCCAAAAACGCCTGGTAGCCAGGGTGCTTTAAAATTCAGAAAGAGAGAATTCCAGAAGAGATATTTATAAACCTGAGGGTCGCTGAAATATTCCGTAAAAGAATAAGTGCTTACCAAACTTAGCAAAGTTGCAGAAAGAAATATCACCAACAGATAAGCCGGTACAATTCTTCTTATTCTTTTTTTTAGATAACTTTTTAAACCGGAAGATCTTTCATAGCTCCTTGCAATAAGAAAACCGCTTACAACAAAAAAGCCAAAAACAGCTATTTCTATGGGACTGTATTGTAAAAATGCAAGTTCTTCAGAAACGCTTAATGTTCCCAAATGACCGAGGAAAACAATAAAAGCGAGCAGAACACGGATAAAATCAAAATTATTTTTCGTAATGGTTACCATTTGTGTTGTTTTTGCAAAAATAGTTTTTTATCAAATACAGAATATGATATACTTTAAATATTTTATTAAAACTGCTATAATACGGTATAATCATCCTGATATTTTTGAAAATATGTAACTTTATAATAATTTCTTGCAAAAAATTATTAATTAAATCAAAAAAATTATAATTTTAGCGCTTGAAAAATTTGATACATGAAGAAATTAGCATTACTTTTTGCAGGTCTATCATTATTCGCGGCGACAGGATGTAATAACGACGACGATAATACTATTGAATATCCGATTGTAGGAACGTGGCAGCCTATGAAAGTGGTTGTTACCAGTGTCCCTATAGGAGATGATCCTGTTTCAGATGCCATTACTTTTGATAGTGATTGTCAGAAAACATCAAGATGGGTTTTTGCGGCGGCAGGCACAGGAAAAAGAACGGAAAACGGCGAAGGAACGACACCAGGAACATGTCAGCCTACGTTCGACAGAAATTTTAGTTACAGCTATGACAAAGACAGTAAGGCTATTCAGTTAAAATATCAGGGAATCGTTGAGGCAGATAAAGGAAGTGTGATCACCCTGAATGATACAACCCTGAATATCAAATTCGAGGACACTTCAGACCCTACTGAATATCAGTCCCTGACCTATACCTTGAAGAGAATTCCTCAATAATAAGAGCTTCTACTCATTAAAAACTTAAAATCTCATCTCCGGATGGGATTTTTGTTTTTTTATATTTAATTCAAAATTAAATTCTATTTCTATTAAAATCATTATTTTTGTGAATCTTGATTTTTTAGAGTTAAAAGAAATTTAATCTAATATATCAAAATCTAACATCTAATATCTAATTATAAAGTGTTTTACGATCATCAGCAGATAGAAAAAAAGTGGCAGAAATACTGGGAAGAAAATCAAACCTATAAAACTTCCGACAGCACAGAAAAACCTAAATTTTATGTTCTTGATATGTTTCCGTATCCATCGGGCGCAGGGCTTCACGTGGGGCATCCGCTGGGGTATATCGCATCAGATATTTACGCGAGATACAAAAGACATCAGGGATTCAACGTGCTGCATCCGGTTGGCTACGACAGTTTTGGTCTGCCTGCTGAGCAGTACGCAATACAGACAGGTCAGCATCCTGCCGTTACCACAGAACAGAATATTACAAGATATGAAGAGCAGCTTAGAAAAATAGGGTTCTCATTTGACTGGAGCAGGGAAGTAAGAACTTCCGATCCTTCATATTATAAATGGACACAATGGATTTTCATTGAATTATTCCATTCGTGGTATAATAAAAATACGGATAAGGCAGAACCTATTTCCACCCTGATCAAGCATTTTGAAATAAAAGGCACAGAAGATTTAAATGCCAATCAAAACGACGAACTGCACTTTACTGCAGAAGAATGGAAAGAAGCTTCTGAAATCGATAAAGAAGATATTCTTTTAAACTATCGTTTGGCTTACAGAGCGGAAACAACGGTAAACTGGTGTCCTGCTTTAGGAACCGTACTGGCAAACGATGAGGTGAAAGACGGAAAATCCGAAAGAGGAGGTTTTCCTGTTTTCCAGAAAAAAATGATGCAGTGGAGCATGAGGATTTCTGCTTATTCTGAAAGATTGCTTCAGGGCTTAAAAACTCTTGACTGGCCACAACCATTAAAAGACTCTCAAGAATACTGGATCGGAAAATCCCAAGGTGCCCAGGTGAAATTTAATGTAGATGGTCATGAAGAAATTATTGAGGTTTTCACCACAAGACCCGATACCATTTTCGGAGCAACATTTATGGTTTTGGCACCGGAGAATCCTTTAGTAGAAACGATCACCACACCTGAACAGAAAGCTGAAGTAGACAGCTATATTGAAGAAACTTCCAAAAAAACGGAAAGAGACCGTATGGCTGATGTTAAAAATGTTTCGGGAGCTTTCACAGGAAGTTATGCGATTAACCCGTTCAGTAACGAAAAAATGCCGGTCTATATTTCAGATTATGTGTTGATGGGTTACGGGACAGGCGCTGTAATGGCTGTTCCGGCTCATGATGAGCGTGATCACAGATTTGCAAAGAAATTTAATTTAGAAATTAAAAAGGTTGTAGAAACAGATGAAGACATTCAGGAGAAATCTTTTGATTCTAAGGATTCCGTATGTGTGAACTCGGATTTTTTAAATGGCTTAAAATATGACGAAGCGAAAGCGCTGATTATTTCCGCGATCGAAAAAAAAGGAATCGGGCACGGAACGACAAACTACAGACAGCGTGATGCGATTTTCTCCAGACAAAGATATTGGGGCGAACCGGTTCCTATATATTATAAGGATGGAATGCCTTACACATTGCCGGTTTCTGCATTGCCGCTGGAACTTCCTGAAGTTGAAAAATATTTACCGACAGAAGATGGAGATCCACCATTAGGAAATGCTAAAACTTTCGCTTGGGATGAAGTAAACCAAAAAGTGGTTGATACCAATCTTATTGATGAAAAAACAATTTTTCCTTTAGAACTGTCTACGATGCCGGGTTGGGCGGGAAGTTCATGGTATTTCCTACGATACATGGATCCGCATGACGAAAATGTTTTCGTTAAAAAAGACCTTGCCGATTATTGGGGACAGGTTGATCTTTATATCGGAGGAAGTGAACACGCAACCGGTCACTTGTTATATTCACGTTTCTGGAATATGTTCTTAAAGGATAGAGGATATATCAGCCATAACGAGCCTTTTCAGAAACTGATTAATCAGGGGATGATTTTGGGGATGAGTGCTTTAGTTTCAAGATTCACCTTCAAAGATGACTTTAAGAGTTTTATTTCAAAAATTGAAAATCGACCACTTATAATAGATAGGATTTTAAACAACAAAGTTTATATATCCAGAAGTTATCAATTTGGACAGGAATGGTATGAAAAGATAAAAAATGGAACTTTAGTTAATGATAAATTAAAAGAAGTTGTTGATTTTATTTCTCAATATGAAGATGCTTTTCCAAAAGAAAAACTTTTTGGATTGGAAATTTTAGACCATGGTAGAAACCCACTCCCTTTCGATAGAACCCAAAATATTCATGTGGATATTTCTTTATTAAAAGGAACGACGGATGAATTAGATATAGAGAAATTTAGAACTTGGAGATCGGATTATGCAGATGCAGAATTTATTTTGGAAGAAGGAAAATACATCACCGATCGCGAAGTAGAAAAAATGTCCAAATCAAAATACAATGTCGTAAACCCTGATGACATCTGTGAAGAATACGGAGCGGACGGATTGAGATTATATGAAATGTTCTTAGGACCATTGGAGCAATCCAAGCCTTGGAACACCCAAGGACTGAGCGGAGTGTACAGTTTCCTTAAAAAATTCTGGAATTTATATTTTAATGGCGAAGTTTTTGAAGTGTCAGATGAAGAGCCGACAAAAGCAGAATATAAAGTTTTACATACTTTAATAAAGAAGGTCGTTTATGATATTGAAAATTTCTCTTTCAATACGTCTGTGTCATCATTTATGATCGCTGTAAACGAATTGCAAAAAATAAAATGTAACAAACGCAATATTTTGGAACCTTTGGCCGTTATCATTTCTCCTTATGCGCCACACATCTGTGAAGAGCTTTGGAGTTTGCTTGGTCATACAACTTCTATTGAGTTTGAAAAATTCCCGGTTCTGAACGAAGAGTATCTTGTGGAAGATGAGATCGAATATCCGATCAGTATTAATGGAAAAACAAAACATAAGCTGCCATTATCTGCACAGCTTTCTGCGAAAGAAGTAGAGGATATGGTACTTCAGGATGGAAAAGTACAACAGTTCTTAGAAGGTAAGACCCCGAAAAAAATCATTGTGGTACCGGGCAGAATAGTGAACATCGTAATTTAAATAAAAATTAACATTGGCAAATTAAAAAAAATGAAGGCTTATATTTTTTAAATTTTTAACGTAAATGTTAAATTTAGGAATTATTGCCAAAAAAAGAGAAAATAATTATAATATCGAAATCGTATTAAAATTTTATTGTCAAAAAAAACAGAAATGTTTATTTGAGACTATTGCATTTTAATTAATTTTGCCTTTAATTTACACCCTGTAAAATTTTAAAACAATATAATTTAGTTAAATATGGAAATGAATGTTTCAAAAAATGATGAGCAAGTAGTTGCTAGAAAAGCGGGAGGTTTAAACCCAGCTGTTATTATTCCTATTATCTTAGCTATAGGAATTTGTATTTATTTATTCGTTTTGGGTAGCCCTGGAAATTTTAAAGATGCTGACAAATTAGGAGCAGGATCTGTAGCGTTTTCAGATGTTGAAGGAAAAGACATTCACCCAGATTCTTTCTTAGGAATTATCTACAAAGGAGGGGTTATCGTACCAATCTTGATTACTTTCATGATTACTGTAATCGTTTTCTCTTTTGAAAGATATTTCGTGCTTAGCAAAGCTGCAGGAAAAGGAAACTTAGACAACTTCGTTGTACAGGTGAGAAGCTTACTAAACCAAAACAAAATCGATGAAGCTTTAGAAGAGTGCGACAGACAACAAGGTTCTGTTGGTAACGTAGTAAAAGAAGGTCTTACTACTTACAAAGCTTTATCTCATGATACTACGCTTAACAAAGAGCAGAAAATGGTAGCGCTTAACAAAGCAATTGAAGAAGCTACTACTCTTGAAATGCCAATGCTTGAGAAAAACATGATGATCCTTTCTACTTTAGGTACTGTTGCAACGTTAGTAGCACTTTTAGGTACGGTAATCGGGATGATCAAAGCGTTCTTTGCATTAGGTTCAGGAGGTGGTACTCCGGATGCAGCTGCACTTTCTACAGGTATCTCTGAAGCCTTGATCAACACAGCTTTAGGTATCGGTACTTCAGCAATCGCTATCATCCTTTATAACTTCTTTACTTCTAAAATCGACGGATTAACTTATAAGATCGATGAGATCGCAATGAGTATCCAACAGTCTTTCGCTGAATTCAACTAAGAATTTCCAGCAAAGAATTTGCATTAAGTAAAAAGAAGTCTAATTAAAAATCATTAACAATAATGGCGAGAGTCAAACCAAAAAGACATGGAGTAGTGACGGATATGACGGCAATGTGTGACGTTGCGTTCCTGCTGCTTACATTCTTTATCTTGACCACTCAGTTTAAAAAACCTGACGTGGAGCAGATCAAACCGCCATCTTCAATATCAGAGAAGTTACTTCCTGATGCAAGTTTGATGACCATCAACGCTACGCCGGACGGAAAATTTTATTTCCAGCCTGTAGAAAATGCATCAGAAAGATTACAGCTTTTGGATAATATGGGTAAAAAGTACGGCGTTACTTTTGACAATAAAGAAAAAGCTGCATTCCAGAAAGTACAAGCAATCGGCGTTCCTATGAACCAGCTGAAAAGCTATCTCGATTTGCCAGATGACGCGCAGAAGAATTTCAAGAGTCCTACAGGGATTCCTATGGATAGTACAAATAAGCAATTAGTTGACTGGGTAAAAGAAAGTTTAGCCGTAAATCCTGATTACAAACTGGCAATCAAGGGTGACGTTACAACAGAATATCCAAAAGTAAAAAGCTTATTTGAAGGTTTAAGAGATATCGATTTTCTTAAATTTTGGTTGATTACATCACAAGAAGGTAAACCTAACGAATAATATCGATTAGAAATGGCAGAAGTACAAGTACAGGAAAAAGGCGCCAAAGGCGGCAAGGTACGTTCCAAGAAACAGAGTACCAGAGTCGATATGACTCCGATGGTGGACTTGGGTTTTCTATTGATTACCTTCTTTATGTTCACAACCACATTCTCTAAACCGAATGTAATGGATTTGGGTCTTCCGGCAAAACCGAAAGATGAAACAAAAAAACCACCTCCAACAGAAATTAAACTTTCTAACTCCATCTCCTTGTTATTAGGAAAAGACAATAAGGTTTTCTGGCATCAGCAGGATAATACATCCTTAACAGACCAGAATCTTAATGAAACTACTTTTGATAGAGAAGGAATCAGAAAGGTTATCACGCAAGCAGAAGCAAATGCGGCAGATAAATCCAAATTTACAGTGATTATCAAGCCTACTGACGATGCTGTATATAAAAACTTTGTAGATATTCTTGACGAAATGGCAATTACTAAGATTGAGCGATACGGGGTTACCGATCTTAAGCCTTGGGAAAAAGCCATTTACGATAAAAAGGTTGGGAATTCCGGAGCTGCAGCAGCACCGGCTACTAAGTAATTTAAACCATAAAATTGTAAATCTATGGCAAATGAAAATATATACGATCCAAATCTTACTTTAGATGAGATTGTATTTGAAAATAGAAACAAGGAATATGGTGCGTACGATTTAAGACATCAGTATCCAAAACTTCTGACAAAGTCTTTCATTGTTGGGACAGCATTATTCCTTATTGCGGCATTGTCTCCATTTATTTATCTTACGATCAAGAGACTTACTGAGCCTGAAAAGCAGGAAGTTAAAGCAGATTTAGTAGAGATTCTACAGGAAGATAAAATTATTGAGCAGCCAAAAGAAGAAGAACCACCTCCACCACCTCCACCTCCAAAAGAGGAAGAGAAAATTGAAATTATTCAGAACGTGGTTCCTGAGCCTGTAAAAGCTCCGAAAATTGAAACTCCACCACCTCCAATTTCTAAACAGTTAGAAACAACAACAGGTCTGGTAAATCAGGAAGGTGTAAAAGCTCCGGCATATACACCTCCGCCACCACCGCCATCAACTGGTACGAGGACTTCTACAGCTGAAGTTAAACCTCAGGTTAATGAAAACCAGGTTTATACAGAAGTTGAGCAGACTGCAGAATTCCCTGGAGGAATCAATGCCTTTAGAAATAAAGTAGCAAGTAACTTTGACGGTTCTGCAATGAATGGGGATGAAGGTACTGTGAAAGCTGAAGTAACTTTCGTTGTTGAAAGAGATGGAAGTATCACAGACGTTAAGGCAAGCGGATCAAACTCAGACTTCAATGCTGAAGCGATCAGAACGATCAAGTCTATTAAAAATAAATGGACTCCTGCCAAAATCAACGGACAATCTGTACGTTATAGATTCAGATTACCTCTGACTATGAATTTTGAAGGATAATTTATCTTTAAATAATAATTAAAAAAGAGAAGCATATGCTTCTCTTTTTATTTTTTTTGGTATTTTTGTTATATGATGTTCAATTGGTTATCCCTTATTACGGGATTATTCTATATCGTTTTGGGAATTGTTGTAATTCTTTACAAATTCTTTTTTACCATCCTGGAACCCGGGGTTGCCTATGCATTAGGTGCTTTACTTATCCTGTACGGTATTTTTAGAATTTACAGAGCGATTTCAAAAATTAAAAATTCAGGTGATGAAAAATAGTATTAAAATTGTAATGCTATTTTTGATTAGTGTTATAACTGTTTCTTGTAAAAAAGAGGAAAAATCCCCTTCCTATCATAAGGGAGAAATGACTATTCTTACGGATGAATCATTTAAAAGTGTTACTGAAGCACTGGCAGAGGGATATATGATTAATTATCCCGATACTAAAATTAAGGTTGTTACTAAAAAAGAAGATCTTGGTTTTTTAGATTTACTAAAAGATAAAGCAAGAATCGTTGTAATGTCCAGGGACCTGTCTCCTGAAGAAATTAAGACTTACGAAGAACAGGTTGATCTAAAGTTTCTTCCTGCAAGATTTGCTGCTGATGCTGTCGTTTTTGTTGTTCCTAAGGATTCTCCGAAGGAAAGTATTTCAATGAAAGAAATAGAGCAGGGAATGCAGTCCGATAAAAAAGAATTCATTTTTGACGGTGTCAATTCTAGCAATCTGAATTTTGTCGCTCAAAAGCTTAAAAAACAGCCCAAAGATTTAAAATTTTCTATTATTCCCGGTAATAAAAATATTATCGAAGAGCTAAACAAATATCCTGACAAAATTGGCGTTATTGGTCTTAATACGTTTAGCAGACCTTATGATAAGGAATCTGAAGAATTAAGAAATATGGTTAAAATTCTTCCTGTGGAAAGTAATGGGAGATTATATACAACTGATTTTGAAAATCTTCGAAAAATGAATTATCCGTTTACCAGAATTTTGTATTTTTTAACAAATGAGGGTAATTTTAATATTGCTAATGGCTTTATACGATACTCCTGCACACAGCTGGGACAAATGATTGTGCAGAAAGAAGGTCTGCAGCCGTATAATCTATACAGAAGGGAAGTACAGATGCGTTAAAATATATTAAATTAACATGTTAACCCAAAATAAATCATTATTTTGGTCTGAAAATTGTGTACAATATAAATCGAAATTTAGATTAGAAAATATAAAATGAGAGATATAATGAATTTGAATGTAAAGAAGATTGCTTTTGGAGCAGCAGTGGTATTTTTTACCAATTTTGCGTTTGCGCAAACTGTACAGGATGGTATTAATAGCATGGACAGTGATAAGTTTGCTCAGGCAAAAACTAATTTTACAAATATGATTGCTTCAGCTCCCACGGCTGAAAACTATTTCTATTTAGGAAATACATATTTAAAACAAGGAGAACCTGATTATGCGGCAGCTACAGATAACTTTAATAAAGGTCTTGCTGCGGATAAAAAAAGTTATTTAAACAGAATTGGCCTGGCTACTGTTAAGCTTGGTAAAGGAGATAAAAGTGCTGTTGCGGAAATTCAAAGCATCGTATCTGATTCAAGAGAGAAGGATGCAGAAGTTTTATTTAGAGCAGCAGAAGCTTTAACGTTATTCGAAAAGAATAACTCTCCGGATTTAGCTATTCAATATCTGAATAAGGCTATTGAAAGAGCCTCTAAAAAAGAAGTTCCTGCACATTATTACTATACGTTAGGAGATGCATACCGATTGAAAAGAATGCCGGGAGATGCGATGTCTGCTTATGATAAGGCTCTTCCTTTAGCTAAAAATAAAGCATCAGTTTATACAAGAATCGGTACATTATGGATGGCAGCACAACAATGGCAACAGGCTAAAACCAGCATTGATAAAGCTATTGCTACCGATCCTACTTATGCTCCTGCTTATAAAGCTTTAGCTGCTTACGATATCCGTTATCAGCAAAATGCTAAAGCAACTCAAGATCTTATTAATTACACGAAGTATGCAGATGAAGATCCATATACCCAATTAGAAATTGCTAAACTTTATTTTACCAATGAAGATTATGCTAACTCTAAGCAGGTGTTAGATAAGATTTTTGATAAAATTAATGATCCGATCAAATTTAAACTAAGAGCATATCAATTATATGCTGACGGTAAGTATGCTGAAGCTAAACAAAATATGGATAATTTTGTTTCGCAGGCAGATAAATCAAGAGTGCAACCTGCGGATCAAGGTTTACAGGGACTTATTGCTGCGGGCTTAGCTAAAACAGAAACTGATGCTGCTAAGAAAACTGCATTAACCACTGAAGCTCAGCAAAAGATTGCGATTGCTAAAGCGGCTAAAGATGAAACTTTGAAATGGGATATGGAGCTGGCGAAAATTTCAGGAGGAGGAGCTGCTTCTCAGGCTGATGTAGATGCTGGTCCTACGAACCCGGTAATTGAAGGTTTAAAGCAAAAAGTAGCGGCTAATGCTCAGGATACTGATTCTTTATTTAAGCTGGCAACTGCTTATCAAGAAGCAAAAAACTGGAATGGTGCCATCCAGACATGGCAGAAAATGAATGCACTACTTCCTGATTGGGCACCTGGTTTTTATAGCTTAGGATACTCTTATCAGCAGGCAGGTAATAATGATGCTGCGAAAATTGCTTACGAAAAGTTCATTAATACTGTGAAACCCGCAGATCAGGAGGCTAACAAGCAAACTCTTGCTTACGCTTATTTTGCAGTGGCTTATATGAATAAAGATACTGATCTTGCAAAAGCAAAAGAGTATGTAGCAAAATCTGTTCAGCTTGATCCTACCTATCAGGATGCTATTAAGTTGAATGCAGAGATTAATAAATAATTACAATAAAAATAATCAGATAACTTCCCATTCTTTATGTTTGGGAAGTTTTTCTTTTAAGTCTTATCTTTGTTGATATGAAAACAGATATATTAGCTTTTGGTGCACATCCTGATGATGTAGAACTAGGCTGTGGCGGGACAATTGCAAAAATGATTTCGGAAGGTAAAATTTGTGCTATAGTTGACCTTACAAAAGGTGAACTTGGTACAAGAGGAACTGAAGAAACACGAAAAGCCGAAGCTGCAGATTCAGCTAAAATTCTTGGAGTAACCGCCAGAGAAAATCTTGGAATGAAAGATGGTTTTCTGGAAAATTCTGAAGAGTATCAAATGAGGATCGTAAAAATGATTCGCAAATACCGACCGGACATCGTCTTGGCCAATGCAATTGATGACAGACATCCGGATCATGCAAAAGGAGCGAAATTAGTGTCGGATGCATGCTTTTTAGCAGGATTAAGGAAAATTGAGACTGTTCTTGAAGGTGAAAACCAGGAAGCGTGGAGACCAAAACATGTTTTCCATTACATACAGTGGAAAAATATTGAACCGGAATTTGTTATTGACATAAGTGAACATCTTGATAAAAAGATTGAAGCATGCATGGCTTTTAAAACTCAATTTTATGATCCGGATTCGAAGGAGCCGGAGACACCAATTACTTCAAAAGACTTTTTCGAAAGCCTGACTTACCGTGCACAGGATTTAGGCCGATTATCCGGAGTGACTTATGCTGAGGGATTTACGTCTAAGAAGTTAATTGCGCTGAAAAATTTTGATGGAATTGTTTGGTAGTTAAAAAATCTTTCCTATATTTGCACTCACAAAACGGTGATTGTAGCTCAGTTGGTTAGAGCGTCGGATTGTGGTTCCGAAGGTCGTGGGTTCGAGACCCATCATTCACCCTGGTTATCCTGCTTTTTTAAGCAGGATTTTTTATTTTATATATTTATTGAGAAATTCTCTATCACTTTATCAATTTGCTTATTAAAATCATTATGTAAAATATTGTTTTTATTGCTTGATATTGTATAAAAAATTAATCTAAAACAATTAAAATGAGAAAAATATAATTTAATTACTTTTTTTTGATGAATTAAATAAAATTATTAGTATTATTAATAATATATTTAATTATTCCGTATTTTTGTGAACTTAATTTAAGGATTAACCAACTTATATTTTGCAAAACTTCAGATGAAAAAAAGATTATCAACACTTATAATTTTTTGTGTTTTAAATTTACTTAAAGCACAGGTAGGGATTAATACAACTTTACCAACGGCTACGCTTGATATTGTTGGTAAAAATCAAGGAGGTGTAGCAGATGCTAAGGATGGTATCGTCATACCTAGGGTCAGCAAAATTACTAACGTTTCTGGAAATGCTAAAGGTCAAATGGTATCTTACAGCCAATGATGTAAGTTTGGTTCCCGGATATGTATTTTGGGATGGTACAAATTGGAAGCAATTAGGAGGAGCTTCTCTTACGTTGTCAAATTTCTCTGCTTCATCACCATTAATTTACAATAGTACAACAGGTAGTTTTTCTATTAATCAGTCAAATAGTTCCTCTAACGGATATTTGTCTTCTGCTGATTGGAATATTTTTAATGGTAAGCAAAATGCTTTAAGTTTTTCTACGGGGATCACTCTTGTTTCCAATACAGTCTCTTTAAGCCCTGCAACAGCAACATCTCTTGGTGGAGTGAAAGCAGGAAGTGGTATTAATGTGGGGAGTGACGGAACAATAAGTATTTCACCAAATGTTAGCAGTTTTAGTGGCGGAACAACAGGATTTACTCCTTCTACATCAACCACAGGAGCTGTAACTTTAGCAGGAACTTTAAATCCATCCAACGGAGGGACAGGTAATTCCTCTATACCTTCTTTAGGTACGATATTGCAAGGCGATGGAAGTAAGTATCAAATTCTATCACCAGGAACTCCAGGACAGGTATTAATGTCAAACGGATCAGGAAATGCAATAAGCTGGAAAACGCCCTTTACTTCGAGTGTAGCGGAAATTTATGATACGGCTGGTACACAATCGTTTTCGACTGCTACAGGATTTACAACAATGTTGATTAATACTGCAGGAATTGTAGATAGTGGGTACACGGCTGGTAGCGGAACCATCACAGTTGCTAATGCAGGAAAATATAAAATCACGTATAGAATTTCTGCTGCTGTTACTACAAATTCTCATGCAACCGGTGAATATAAATTACAGGTGAACGGAAATGATATTGCGGGAACAGCAGGCTTTACATACCATAGAAATAACGCTGATTCAAGGGGAACAGTGACGGTGACAAAAATATTAAACTTAAATGCCAATGATGTCATAAGAGTTCAGGGAAAAGTAGTTAATTCAAGCAACAGAACATTACAATTGATGGCTAATGGATCATCATTAATAATAGAAAAATTATAGTTTTTAAAATGAAAATTCTAATTACTCCAAAAATAATATTTCTTATAGCTGTTTTAACAACAATTAAGCTATTTTCACAGGAAACGATAAATACAGCAACAGGATATTCTGCCGCTGCGGAAGGTAATTTATATAAAGCAACCGACAACGGACAATTGTATATAGGGCTGCGTGATGGTTCCTTACAATTGATAGGTGCAAATATTGTTACAGATAATGTTTCTTTAACAGGAAACGGAACTACAGCAAACCCTTTAAAAATAGCACAAAATAACGCGAGTGATCAACAAGTGCTTACATGGGATTCAGCAAGCAATATGTGGAAACCAAAAACTCCTGCTGCTGCTTCTAACTGGCTGGTTACCGGAAATGCCAACACTGACAACACCAATTTTCTGGGGACTATTAATGATAGGAAGCTTCAGTTGGTGTCAAATAATACACCTATGCTAGAAGTAGGAAAAAGACAGACATTGGGGCTATATGACTCCACCACTACAGGTCTATATCCTTATAATCAGCCTGATGCATCAGTAATGTATATCCGTGGTACAAACGGAAATTCTGCTTTGGAATTTGAAGCCAATGGCGCAAGTTTTTACAAACCTGTGTTTTTCACGGATGCTAATGGAAATTTCGGATTAAGAGGTTCTTGTGCCGGAACTGATTTTTTTGAAATGGGAAGTAGTGGAACATCTAACAATGGGAGATTCGATTTTGTGATAGGAGATGATGGGGATGAACCTTTTGTGTTCAGTAAATACAATCGTGATACATCTAGTAAGGTAGAACTCATGCGTTTATCCGGTACAGGATTAGATACCAATGTAAGAGTGGGCATAAATACAGGAGCTCTTGCTAACTCTACATTACAGAATAATGGATCATTGGCTACATCTACTTTTAAAACGACTGGTGCTTTAACTCTTAATGAGACCCATTTTACCATAATACTTGGTGGGAATCATTCAATTACTCTTCCCGATACAAGTAATTGTAATTGTACTGGAAGAATCTATGTGATTAAAAATCCTACAAATAATACCCCTTCGATTTCTTCATATAAAAATCTGTCAGGGAGTTCTGTCAACATAATCTCAGCAAATTCAATCTTATGGTTACAGAATGATGGAAGTAATTGGCAACGAATAAATTAAATGAAATGAAAAGAATTTATTCTATTTTTATTCTTGTTGTTATGAATTTTTTTGCTTTCGGACAGGAAACGATTACTTCTGCAACAGCTATGACTTCTGCGGCAGAAGGTAATTTATATAAAGCTACCGACGATGGACAAATCTATTTCGGATTAAGAAATGGTTTGCTTAGCCAAATAAATCCTTTTTTTTCTGCGAGTATATTTTCTGGAAGCGGAACGTTGGCTGATCCCTACCGTTTGGCACAAATGGGCGCCACCAACGGCAAAGTATTATCTTGGAATAATACGACAAATATATGGTCGCCCGCTGCAGATGCGGCTACAAGCAATTGGTTTTTGGCAGGAAATACGCTTGATTCTAATGCAAACAGTTTCTTAGGAACTAAAAATAATATCCGATTGCAGTTGCGTTCTAACAATACACCTATGCTGGAAGTGGGTACAAGACAAACATTAGGATTATATAATTCCTCCAGTACGGCATTATATCCCTACAACCAGAGTGAAGCATCCTTAATGTATATTCGCGGCACAAACGGAAATTCGGCTTTACAATTTGAAGCAGATGGAGCAAGCTATTACAAGCCGGTGTTTTATACTGATGGTAATGGAAATTTCATCATGAGAGGCTCTGCAGCATCTAGTGATTTCTTTGAATTGGGAAGTGGTGGTTCATTGAATAATGGAAGTTTTAATTTTTTGGTTGGTGATGATGGAAATGAGCCCTTTGTTTTTTCTAAATTTAATTATACTTCATTGTCTTATGTAGAAATGATGAGAGTACAGGGTACAGGACTAAATAATAGTGTTAGGATTGGAATTAATATGAACGGGACTGTTCCTAATTCTACATTACAGGTTTCAGGGTCGCTCTCCCTCCCAATTGTTATCACTTCTTCAGCATTTGTATTGACTGAGAAAAACTTTACTGTAATTTTAGGTGGTAATCACAACATTACTTTACCTAATGCGAGTGAATGTACAGGAAGAATGTATATTATCAAAAATCCTACATCAAGTACTCCCTCAATATCAAACTATAAAGATATTATGGGAGCAGATATTAATAAAATTGCGGCTAATTCAGTCATATGGATTAAAAGTATAAACAACATCTGGGAACAAATAAAATAATCAGCTGTTTGTTGTTTTCAAATGTTTAAATGAATTTATTGCCAGTCTCAAAAATGGAGAAAACCGGCAATAAATTTTATTTTAAAGCAAGCAATATTAGTCTGTTCTGAAGTTTACTTTTTTAACAATATCTTTAGTATATGATTTCTTTATTTTGGTAGTTTCAAATGACTTTATAAGACCATTTCCGGAAGGATCGGAAACATATTTATTAAAAATTAACGAATATTTATTCTCAGTCCATGGTTTATCGGGAACAAAATACCATTCCGTGTCTTCTGATCCGGGTAGAAGTTTTCCATCAATAATTATATCGGTCTTGTATATGTTTATAGAAATTCCGCCAAGGATAGAATAAAGGTCCATAGGTTTATCAAAAACAATTTTTAGTTTTTCCCGGGTAATTTTCTTGGGTGAATTAATACTATCTCGCAGAATTTTTGGACGGCTCGCTATCGACTCAATAATTTCAAATTCTTTTGTAAAAGGTTTTACTTTTGAGTTTCTATGTAATGTTTTTATTTTGTCTGTAATCTCCAAATAATATTTTTTTCCTACATAAAAAACGTCGCCTAAATTATCATAATACGAAATCCCGCTTTTTACTCTTCCGGGGTGAATCATCAACATTAAAATCTTATCATTGATCCATCTGCTTTTATTAAGCCAGACGTGAGGTACAATTTCTTTATTTTCGTCATATAAATTCACATATCTGAAAGCAGATTCATCTTCCATCATTGGTTCAGAAAATTCAATATAAAAAGTCAGTATATTTTTGGGGATTTTATTGCTTCTTGGAAAAATTTCTTTTATTATGATCTCATTGCTGATGTTAAAATTAACGGATGGAGTTTTATATAAACTTTTTACGGTATCATTTTTATAATAAAAGTGAACATTAAATGAAAGTCCATCTCCCAATTCAAACTGAGGCTCAAAAAATAGGGTGTCTTTTACTTTGTAATGAGTTCCCAGCAGTGGCGTTTTAGATTCTTTTCCCTCCTGAATCATAAAAACTTTTAATAAGTCTGAGGGTTGTTTGTCATTTTCTTGAACAGGAAAAGCTTTAAATAAAGGCTTATTCGGCTTTTTCGTCTCAATATATATTTGTTGTGAATAACTGAAATTATACAAAAGGATAAAGAAAAATATAAACAGATGCTTTAGATTAACTATTGTTATTTCTTTCATAGACTAAAAGTTAACATTAAAGAATAATGTGCGAACTTTTGATCCGCACATAAATTCAGATTTATTTATTAAATTACTTTTTGATGAAAGATTTAGAATCCAGATCTATCCCTTTATTGCTGATCTTTAGCAAATAATTTCCTGTCTGTAGATCTGAAATTGAGATTTTTTTAATGATTGGATCAAGTGTTTGTTTTCTGATGAACTTTCCATCATAACTATAAATTAAAACTTCTACATTTTTGTAAAGCTTATCATCATAGAAAATATGTAAAACATCGGATGCTGGGTTTGGCGAAATATCAAACTTACTATTTTTAGCATTTTGTTCATCAACATTTAAAGCTGCTGTACAAACACTAAGTTTTGCTAATGTTTGAGAATCTGCAGACAATGTAAGAATTTCGCAAGGTGAATAATACGCCATCGAAGCGAAATTTCCGGGGAAACTCGTCATTTCTTCTGTCGTGAGGTTTGAGTTTATATTGCCAAAAACATCCCTTAAATCAACTGAATTATTATTATAAGTATTATTCGTAAAAGGAGTTCCATCAAGAAATTTCTTTCCAATTCTATAGATGGTGTTATTAGACCAGTTGTTGTGCAGATCTAATAGATATGCATCTGTTCCATTGTTGATTGCGATTGTTTTTACCGAGTAATCAGAGACGACATTAAATGATTCGCGTACCGTAAACAGGCCTGAATTGCTGGTTAATGAGGATACAGTTTCCGAAAAACCAGGTGCGCAGGTTGTAGTACCGCATAAATATTCAATATTATTAATTTTTATATAATTAAGTGTTTCGAGCGGAGCATTGGTGATGTATGTATTTCCCCAATTGGACTTAAACATTGTGGTTGACCTTTTCGTAATCGTGGTATTATGGGTAAAGGGGGCAGATATATAACCCAGCTCACCATGTAAAGTATTATGATTACTTGATACAAAAAGTTTATTACCGCCCCAGGTTATATCCTGAAAAGCACAATTTGCACTGGTAAAGTTTAAGGCACAATAAGGCATTGTATTAAAATTCAAAGCAGTAATCGTATTTCCCGCATTAGTAAGTTTCACAAAATATGGCGTTGTGTTTACCATGGCCATTACATATACAGAATTGGTAATAGGATTTACCTCAATATTTTTTATTGAAGTAATGGTCTGTCCAATTGCAGCTCCTATTCTTGTTTTTACGTTGGTAGACGTAGTTAAAATAGTATTTGCCGCTTTATCTGCGGGATTACTGTCATTTACATCAACAATAAATACCTTACCGCTAGCATTATTTGTTGCAACTAACGCAACACTGCTTCCGTCACTAATCAGTTTAAAATTTGTAATTGTTCCGGAAGTAATCATGGTTCCTGTCTGAGGAGATACCATTAAGGAATTTTGGGCAAAGCAGAACGCAGATGCCAGAAGAAGAACGAGTAAATTTTTTTTCATGCTTGTTATATTTAAAAAGTTAATTTTATTTCATAAAAAATCTTTTTTGGTTTATTGTGTTATTTATATTTGATAGATTAATTAATATATTACTAAGAAAAGTTTGTTTTGTTGTGAAATGTTTAATTAACTGTTATTTAATTTAAATTTTAATTAACGATTATAATAAATATTTCAAATTAATCTAAATAAAATTCTGTAAAATTATATGCGTAGCATTGCATTTGTGTATCTAAATTTTTCTAAGAAGTAAGGAAATAAGTTACAGGAAACAAAAAAAGCATCTTTTTCCAGATGCTTGTGTTTTTAATATTGTTAAAATATTTTAAACTTCGTCGTCAGAATCGATTGTGAAAGATCTGCTTTTGAAGTCTTTGTCGTGCTTTTCTGATATTACATCTTCGCCTTTTTCGTTAATGATGAAATCTGTGGATTCATTGAACATCTCCTGAAAACTTTTAAAATCTTCTTTGTAAAGATAGATTTTGTGCTTCTCGAATGTAGCTTCTCCATTCTCTCCGAAGTTCTTTTTACTTTCGGTAATCGTAAGATAATAATCTCCTGCTTTCGTCTCGCGCACATCAAAGAAATAAGTTCTTCTCCCTGCTTTTAACACCTTAGTGAAAATTTCATTTTCATGGCGTTCCTTGTATTCACTCATTGTTAGATATTTTTTAATCTTGTTAGGAACAAATATAAAAGTTTTCTTTTAATCACAAAATTTTTTTTATGATTTATTTAACATTTGCGAATGAATGAGCTATGCAGTTACGGAATTGCTAATTTCTGTGAGGTTGAGAATTTTATCTGCTCTTTGAGCGCTAGACTCTCTGTGTGTGATAATTATAGTGGTGGCATTATGAATTTTTCTGTCAATATTTTCCAGTATATTCTGTTCGGTTTCAGTGTCTAAAGCAGAAAGTGAATCATCAAAAATGATAATATTCGGATCTTTAATTAATGCCCTCGCGATACAGAGCCTTTGCTTCTGGCCTCCCGAAAGCATTACACCACGTTCGCCAACCATTGTTTTGTACTGTTCTTTAAATTCCACAATATTCTTATCGACATCGGCGATTTTTGCATACTCAACCACTTTTTCATGGGTAGGGTGATCGATGGCAAAACCAATATTATTTTCAATAGAATCGGAGAAAAGATAACTCTCCTGAGGAATATATCCGATATAGTTTCTGTAATTGTCTAAATTGTGTTCCTTTAAATTTTTTCCGTCAACTAAAATTTCTCCTTCTGTGGGATCAATAAGTCTGCAAAGCAATAATGCAATCGTTGATTTACCACTTCCTGTTTTCCCCATGATCGCAAGAGACTCTCCGGCTTTTACCGTGAAACTGAGATTTTCCAGCGCTTTAATTCCCGTATTCGGATAAACGTAAGAGACATTTCTGAATTCGATATCCCCTTTAATAGGATAATTTTCAAAATTTTTGTTAATGATTTCAGATTTCTTATCCATAAATTCATTGATCCTTTGCATGGAAGCTTCTGCACGCTGATTCACTGAAGTTACCCATCCTACCATTGAGAAAGGAAATATCAGCGTATTGATGTACATAAAAAAATCTGCGATTTTACCGATGCTCAGCTCTCCTGCGATATACTTCTGACCGCCAATCCAGATGATTGCTACATTAAGAAGTCCGATGACAAAAAGGATGATGGTGAAAAAATAAGCTTCCGTTTTGGCAAGATCAAGCGCTTTATCCTGATAATCGGTAACTTTTACCCCATAATTTTTTTCAATATATTTTTCGCGGGCAAAGAATTTTACCACACGGATTCCCGAAAAACTGTCCTGCACAAAAGTGGAAATTGCTGACTGGCTTTTCTGCATGATTTTCGACTTTTTATTAATAATAGAACTTACCTTATAAATAGCATACGACAAAATCGGAAGTGGAAGTAATGTCCATAAAGTCATCGAAACATCCGTTTTAAGCATATAAATAGCTGTAATGACAACTAGAACCAGCAAATTGGCCACGTACATTACACCCGGTCCCAGATACATTCTTACCGCAACAACATCTTCACTAAGCCTGTTCATGAGATCACCAATCGTTGTCTGCTTGTAATCTGTTAACGATAAATCCTGGTAATGTCTGTAGATTTTGTTTTTTAGCTCATATTCAATTCTTCTTGAGGCGACAATAATGGTCTGCCGCATCATAAACGTGAAAAATCCGGTGAGCAGTGAGCACCCTACAATAATTGCAACATAAACCAAAACCTGTCTGTTAAAGCCTAGGTTCCCGTTTCTTGTAAGCTCATCCACTGATTTTCCTACAAACTGTACTTTATATATATTAAAGAAATTACTGGCAATGATAAATAATACCCCCCAAAATAATAATATCTTGTGCTTCCAGAAATAAGGGTTTAGAGTTTTTAGCGCTTTCATAAACTTTTACAAATTTACAAAAATGTCATCACACTGCGAATTTCATAAAGTTTAAATTTTGTATCTTTGCACCCATAAAAAGCTCTTTGAATGTTAGGAAGACGACAAATCCGTGAAAAAGTAGTACAGACTGTGTATTCATATTACCAGAATCCTGTAAAGTTTGATGTGTTAGAAAAAAATATGTTTGCCGGAATAGAGAAAATCTATTATCTCTATATTTATGAGTTAAACTTTTTGGTTGCTCTTAAAGAACTGGCAGAGCATCAGATAGAAATCGGTAAGAATAAATATATTAAGACCGATGCTGATACTAATCCTAACCAAAAATTCATCAACAATCAGGTCCTTATAAAACTGGAAGAAAATCCTGAAAGACTTTTCTTCACCGGTCAGCATAAACAATTAAAATGGGATATGCATGACGATCTTCTGGTAAAAACTTTTCAAAGAATGACCGCAGGAAAACGGTATCAGGATTTTATGAAAGAAGAAGGATATTCCTTCGAGGCAGATCAGAAATTTATCGGGAAGCTTTTCTTACGTTACATTGCTGAAAATGATGATTTTCATGATTATCTTGAAGACAAAGAACTTTCATGGTATGATGATATTCACATTGCCAATTCAATGGTACAGAAAACGATCGGATTCCTGAAAGAAGATGAAGAAAGCAGAACTTTAATTAAAATGATTAAAGATGATGAAGATAAAACTTTCGCCATTAAGCTTTTAAGAAATACATTAGACAGTTGGGAAAACAATGAAAAGAAACTTGGAGAAAGACTTGAAAACTGGGATCTGGAAAGAGTTTCATTGATGGATAAAGTGATCTTATCAACGGCTATTGCGGAGCTTGATAATTTCCCTTTTACACCTTCCAGAGTGATCATTAATGAATACATCGAGATCGCAAAAGTATTCGCTACAGACCGTTCCAATATTTTCATCAACGGGATTTTAGACAAATACTGCAAAGATTTAAATAGAATATAAATATTTCAATATGAAAAAGACGTTATCAATTATCGCTTTATCAGTAATAGGCTTTGGTTTGGTTTCTTGTAAAAAAGAAAACAAAGAAACAGCAAATACAGAAACTGCTGTAAGTTCAGATTCTGCTTCAACTGGAACTGTAACTCCTGCAGCGGGAGACTCTGCTGTCGCTCCGGTATCATCCGAAGCTGCTGCACCTGCATCCAACCAGCCAATGACTACCGTTGCTCTTTCAGAAAGCAACTTTGACTTCGGAAAAATCAAAAAAGGAGATAAAGTAGAACACGTATACGAAATTACAAACACGGGAAGCAATCCTTTAGTAATTTCAGAAGTAAAACCGGGTTGCGGATGTACGGCTCCTGACTTTACAAAAGAACCGATCATGCCGGGTAAAAAAGGAAAAATTACTCTACATTTCGACTCTACAAATTTTGACGGAAACGTAAATAAATATGCAGATGTTTTTGCAAACGTAGAAAAAGCGCCTATCAAATTAACATTCACTGCGAATATCCAACCATAAGATTATGAATTTATTATCAATTTTTTTACAGGCACCCGCTCAGGGAGGTAACTCTTCCATGATGCTGATCATGATGGGAGCGATGTTTGTAGGGTTTTATTTTTTAATGATAAGACCACAAATGAAAAAGCAGAAGCAGGAGAAAAACTTTCAGGAAACCCTTAAAGTGGGAACAAGAGTAGTGCTTACTTCAGGTCTTCATGGAAGAATTGCACAGGTTCAGGAGGATGGTTTCATTATCGAAACTTTGTCAGGAAAACTGAAATTTGAAAAAGCGGCTGTTTCAAGAGAATTTACAGAAGCTCGTTTTGGAGATAAAGCGAAGGCTGGAGAAAAAACAGCTGAGAAAAAAGAAATTGAAGCTGAGAAAAAATAATTTTCTGATTACAATATTCCGTTTCGGCGGGGTGAGCAAAGCTCACCCCGCCGAAACTTTTTATACCCGGAATATGATTTAAAAAATAATATCTTTGCTCCATGAATAAAAACACAAGTAAATCCGTTCTCATTCTCGGTGCCAATTCAGACGTTGCCAAACAATGTATGCTGCAATATGTACAAAAAGATTTCTCCGTTATTGCGGCTTCCAGAAATATTCTGTCCTTAGAAAAATTCGTTCAAGAAAATGAGTTGCATTCAAACGTTTCAGTATTGCATTTTGATTCCGCTGCATTTGATTCTCACCAGAAATTCTATGACGAACTTCCCGTAAAACCTCATATCGTCGTGTATGCTGCAGGGTTTTTAGTTGAAAATAAAAAAGCATTAACAGATTTCAAAAGTACACAGCAGATGATGATGGTGAATTATATGGGAGCTGTTTCTATTCTGAATATTATTGCATCAGATGAAACCAATAAGAATTTAGAAAGAATCATCGGATTATCATCACTTTCAGGCGTTCGCGGAAGGAAGAGTAATTTCGTGTATGGAAGCACAAAAGCGGCTTTTACTACTTATTTAGCGGGTTTAAGACAAGAGCTGACTTCGAGAAATATTAAAGTTAATGCTTTAATAATCGGTTATATAAGAACAAAGATTAATGAAGGTTTACAGTTAAACGAATCTTTAATCATGGAACCGAATTACGTCGCAAAATTCATTGTCAATGCCGGGAATTCCTTTACCATTGTTCCGAATTTGAAATGGAAAATGATTTATTGGATTTTAAAAATGTTGCCGGAAAGCCTCGTTGCGAAACTGCCTTAATAGGAGCTTTTGTAAATATTTGTACAAATATTTACACAAATATTTGTAGGTTTGTTCAAAATGATATAATTTTAAATAATAAAAGTAACAAAAAACCACCTGCTCCGGCAGATGGTTCCTAGAAGTACTACTTGACTTCTACCCAGAATGCGTAGACTCCACTTTTCTTACAGATTCTTGTACCATTACGAGTGATACATTTTCTGTAGATTTTGATATAAGTCTTACCCTTTATTTTTTTTAATTCGTCCATTGCAGTGGGTTTGTATTAAAAAAGGTTAGTCTTAATAATTCTCGAGCACTAACTCGAGAATTTTTGTAAATACATTCTAAGAGATTTAAACTCCTCAACTTATTCCGGAGATAAGCCTCTAACAAATCTAATTGTTTAAGACTTTCTTAAACAATTAGTGTAAAATTAATGAATAGGAAATGTAATTTCAAGATTATTTGTAAAAACACATTCAAAATGTGAGAAAAGTTATCCACATTTGCATAGAACTCCTTTGAATTAGGAGCTAACAAAGATTTATAAAGAGAATTTTAATAATTTTTATTAAAAAAATTAAACAAACCCTATAAAAGTGCTTATTATTAGATAATTAAAATTAAACGGTTACTGCAACCTCTCCAGCGCCTTCATCATATCAATTCCTTTACCCAGAACAGGTTTAAACAAATCACCTTTCTCTTTTATCCTGTCCAAAGCATTATGAATATTAAAATCAGTAGGCTTAATACCCTTTTTCAATTCATTCCACTCTAAAGGCATGGAAACTGAAGCGCCTTGTTTTGGGCGTAAGCTGTAAGCGCTCGCCAATGTCTGTCCCGTTCTGTTCTGAAGATAATCAAGATAAATTTTATTGTTGTCTCTTTTCTGAAGACTTCTTTCCAGTGTAGTGATTTTGGGAAGTTTATCTTGCACCTGCTTCATCAGGATGTGTGCAAAATCTTTTACCTGGTCAAAATCATACTTGCCACCCATAGGAATATAAATGTGAATTCCCGTACTGCCGGAAGTTTTACAATACCCTTCCACTTTAATAGATTCTAAAACCTCATGTACCTGAATAGCGGTTTCAATCACATCATCAAAAGTATTTTTCTTGGATGGATCCAGGTCCAATACAAGAAAATCAGGGTGATCAAGATCGGGTAGGGAAGAGTTCCAGGGATTCATGTCGATGCAGCCTAGGTTATTAAGATAAGCAAGCGTAGCCTTGTCATTACAATAAATATAATCAATGTATTTATCGTTCGATTCTGAATATACCTGTGTTGTCTTTATCCAATCTGGAATATTATCACTGGCATCTTTCTGATAAAAGTTCTGTTCTTCAATACCATTCGGAAAACGGTTTAATGAAAGCGGACGGTTTTTTAAATGTGGCAGAATATAGTCAGCCACCGACTGATAATACTCAATCACATCACCTTTGGTGACATCATCCTGGGGAAAATACACTTTATCCTGATTGGTCAGTTTCACCTTGTGCCTGTTCAGGGTTACTTCTTTATCATTTTCAGAAAGTTTTGTTTTTTTAGGAGTTGTAGATGCTTTCATGTCTGTTGTATTTTCGTTTACTTCATGTATTTCACCTTCAGAATTCTTTACTTCTTCCGGCTCTTTATCTTCACGGATGGCCACAAAAACCGGATGCCTGAAGATACCATCCTTTGTGATTTCAGAATATTTTATCTCGCAAACCAGTTCAGGTTTTGTCCATGTTACGGGCATATTGGTCTTAGGTTTAGTCTCAAAAGGAGAACTCTTTACAGTTATTTTCTTCAATCTTTCATGAAGTTCTTTAATCGATTCACGGTTAAATCCCGTTCCCGTATGTCCGGAATAGGTAAGTTTTCCGTCAATGTATTTCCCCAGAATCAATGCGCCGAAACCTTCTCTTGATCCGCGGGGTTCCGTAAATCCGCAGATGATTGCTTCTTCTGTATTCGTAAACTTTATTTTAAGCCAGTCGGAAGTCCTGTGATTTTCGGTGTACTGACTGTCCGCTTTTTTAGCGATCATGCCTTCCAGTTTCATCTTTTTCATTTGCTTAAAAAAGTCAATACCTTTCTCCTGGATATGATCACAATATTTAATAACGTCCGTTTCAATTAAAGCTTCCTTCAAAAGTTCCTTACGTTGAACCAGCGGTAGTTCTTCTGTAGAATGCCCGTTCAGCCAAAGGATATCAAAGACCTGATAGACAAGAGCAAGATCCGGATTATCACCAATCTGCTGCAACAGCTGAAAATTGGGTCTGCCGTTTTCGTCATACGCTACGATTTCACCATCGAGAATCATTTTGTGTTTCTGGAGGCTAAAATCTTTTGTCACTTTCTTAAACTTGGATAAAAATGATATCCCGTTGCGGGAATAGAATAAAGGTTCTTCTCTGAGGTCTGCAACCGCACGGTAACCATCCCATTTTATTTCAAAAATCCAGTCTTCATCATCAAATGCTTCGTCATGGGGTTTTGCCAGCATAGGTTTGATGAAATGTTCTAATTTTTTTTCATCAACCAGATCATTAAAACGCTGAAAACGCGGTTTTGTGTCGTTATTCGTTACTTTTTTGCGCTGACTTTTGGGCTTTTTTTTTCCTCTAAAAATTTCGTTACCAAAGAATTCTTTGCCGTATTTTCTTCTGCATCATAATCGCTCTCTGCAAAATCATCTTTATGTTTGATCAATAGCCATGAATTCTCTTCTGTGTTTTTCATTTTTACTAAAGCAAATTCACCCTTCAATTTTTTTCCGTGAAGGATAAATTTCAACGAGCCTGCATGAAGTTCTTTCAGCAGTTCTTTCTCATCAGAAAGTTTTGAATTCTGATCTAAAGGTTCGTACGTTCCGCTGTCCCAGATTTCTACCTGTCCGGCGCCATAATTTCCTTCAGGAATATTTCCTTCAAAATCTTTATAATCATAAGGATGATCTTCCACCATCATGGCGAGACGTTTATCTTTCGGATCCAGTGACGGACCTTTCGGAACGGCCCAACTTTTCAACACGCCATCCATCTCAAGCCTGAAATCATAATGCAGCCTTGATGCAGCATGCCGCTGAATCACAAAAATCAGCTTGTCTTTGCTCTTTTTGGTTTTTCCTTCGGGTTCGGTAGTTTCGTTGAACTTTCTCTTTTCGTTATAATCTTTTAAAGCCATTATGATGCGTTTTTAGATTTTGGACTTTGTAAGCTGGCTTTCAGCTGCGCCATAAGGTCAATTACTTTACCTTCCTTAGCCGGTTCAGCTTTTTTAGCCTTAATATTTTTTCCTTTAGCTTTCTGTTTAATGATTTTCATTAAAGATTCAGAATAGGTGTCTTTATACATTTCGGGATCAAATTCCTGGGAAAGCTGCTCAATCAGGCTGATGGCCATTTTAAGCTCTGCAGGCTTAGGTGGTTTTTTGGCTGGAATCTTCAGGTCGCTGTAATCTCTTATTTCCTGGGCAAATCTCAGTCGGTTTAGCACAAGAACATCATCATTATAAGGACGGATCATTCCGATTGCTTCGCTTTCACGAAGAACAAAGGTGCCTACGCCTACCATCTCTGTTTTTGATAATGCTTTGAGGAGAAGCCGGTATGCATTCTCGCCGTTTTTTTGAGGTTCCAGGTAATAAGGATTTTCAAAGTAAACGGAATCCACTTCAGATTCCTTTACAAACTGGTCAATAGAAAGTATTTTAGATTTTTCCGGGCTTGCTGCCTCGTAATCTTCTTCATCAAGAATGATGTATTTATCGTCCATGAGATAACCTTTCACAATGTTCTCCCATTTCACTTCCTTTCCAGTGTTTTCATTTACCCTTTTAAAGCGGATATTCGAAAAATCAGATTTATCAAGCATGTCCAGATCCAGTTTGGTGGTTTCTGTTGCCGAATAAATCTTTACAGGAATATTTACTAAGCCAAAGCCAATGGCGCCGTTCCAGATTGCTTTCATTGTAATTTGATTTAGCTAAAATCTACAATGATTGTGCCGTGCAGAATACTTTTGAATGATTGTGGTATGCGTTAACGATTTCATAGGCAGTATTTTGCCTTTGTAAAGTCATATTTACTTTAAATAATTGATTTTAACCTGCTGCAAAGAACCATTTACCTTCTGCAAACCCATTTTAACCCTATGCAAAGTGCTATTAATGTTTAATAATTGATTTTAACCTGCTGCAAAACGTTATTTACCACCTGCAAATTTATTTTAATCACCTGCAAAGCAATATTTACCTCGAATAATTAGCTTTAACCTGTTGCAAAACACGATTTATTATATCTGAACTCATTTTGAAAATTTCTGGATTCGTCAATTCGAGTGTTTTTTCGTAGCAAAGTGGAGAAAAAATGTATCGAGAATAGATTATTTTCAAAATTAATGAACTTTTGGAGATAATTTTTTCAAATCTGCGAAAAGACGAAATAGCTCAAATAAACTAAGGGTGTTTTTTACTGAAAATATTTTATTTTTTTGAATTAAGATGCAAGTGAAATTATTTTCTATATTTGTTCTACTAAAACAAATGCAAATGTATGTAAAACAAGAAGAGTGCCTTCCGTTGGCGAAGGACTTATACCAAAGTTTCCAAAGAGATTTCAACGATTTCATGGCCGAAGATCATAATTACACCACGGCTTATCTAAAACTTTTTAATGCAAAAATAAATGAAGTTGAACAGCAGGAATTTAACAATTCTGTATTGACTCGGCAAAAGCAGACTACCCGGGAATTGTACCTTCTGGGAGATCAGATCAGACTGCCGCTTAAGAAGCTCAACCTCAGAATAAAAAGAGCGAAATTACCCACCAATCTGGTAACAGATATCTCAGCAGATATCCGCAACCGGAATTTTGAAGGGGTCGCTGATAAGCTCCAGAGACTGATCCAAATTTTATCGGACAATGCGTCGCAGATGCAGGTGGCCGGTATGAAAGATGATGTTGTTCTTTTGCTTAAAGAAGCACGGGTTGAGATTGCAGAAAAAGCAGACATGCAGACACAAATGATGAAGGAAGTATCGGGAAAATCCGATGAAACCCGTCATTTATACAAAGAACTTGAAGCTTTTATAAGACACATCTGTGAAGACGGAAAATTAATATACGAAGGCACACAAAAGGCGGATGAATACACCATCAAAAAAATGATTGGCCGTCTGCATAAAAATGCCGGGAAAGGTACCGACAAAAATGTGGAATCACAAAAATAGGTAGAGATGATTACGAAAATTGAAGAGATCAGTGATCTCGAAGAATTCGGTTTCGACCTGGTCCGATTCCACGTCTATTTAGGGAAAACCGACGGAACAGATGTAAGTGTACCACTGACGGTTTATATGTGGGAAGTAAGAAAATTCATGAACATCCATGAGCATGAAGCGGCGGCCTACATAAACAAAATAAGCGCAGGACTGAGATGTTATGGTGTGAAGGACGGCAAAATTTTAAAAGCGCTCCATGAAGATGGTTTCCCAATTCATTTTTTCGTGGAAAAATATGTGAAAAGTATTCCTCAGGAAAAAATTGATAGGCATATTGCGTGGGCCGAAAGCAAGGAAACTGTTTATTTGCCTGAAGGGAAAAGCATCAATGCTGCTCGGGATTTCAGTTTTTCATCTTCTCATCTGAAGCGCATGATGTTTGCAGAAACTGTAGATGAGTTGGTACAGAAAGAAATACAGAAGTTTTATCCTGATTTCTTTACAAATGCCGATACATGGAAATATGCTAAATATAACGAGACATTAATGAAAGCGGTAAACAATTTTGTTGATAAAATGGATGATTTCTTTACCAACGAATTACATGTCAGGAAATAATAAAGGCGGAGAAATTTTCTCCGCCTTTGTTTTATGCTTTTGGATTCAATTTAAGTTCAAGCTCATCCAGCTGTTCATCTGCAATGGCAGCCGGCGCATCAATCATTACATCACGTCCAGAATTATTTTTTGGGAAGGCAATGTAATCCCTGATCACTTCGTTTCCGTCAAGGATTGCTACAAGGCGGTCAAATCCGAACGCTAAACCACCGTGTGGCGGAGCGCCATATTTAAAGGCATTCATTAAGAAACCAAACTGTGCCTCAGCCTCTTCTTTGGTGAAACCTAACAGGTCAAACATTTTAGACTGAAGGTCTTTATCAAAAATTCTGATAGAACCTCCACCGATTTCGTTTCCGTTCAGTACCATATCGTAGGCATTGGCTCTTGCTTTCCCCGGATCTGTTTCCAGTAAGTGAATATCTTCAGGTTTTGGAGACGTGAAAGGGTGGTGCATCGCGTGGTAACGTCCGCTTTCTTCATCAAATTCCAATAATGGGAAGTCTACCACCCAAAGTGGAGCAAATTCGTTTCCTTTTCTTAGTCCCAAACGGTTTCCAAGCTCCATTCTCAAAGCGGAAAGCTGGGTTCTTGCTTTATTTTCACCTCCGGAAAGAATCAACATTAAGTCTCCTTCTTTAGCTCCGAATTTTTCGATGATTTTAGATAAATCTTCCTCGTTATAAAATTTATTAACTGAAGAAGTCTTCACGCCATCATTCTGGAATTTCACCCACACCATTCCTGAAGCACCGATCTGAGGCCTTTTTACCCAGTCTACAAGTTCATCAATTTGTTTTCTGGTGTAATCTGCACATCCTTCCACATTAATTCCGACAACCAATTCTGCTTCGTCAAATATTTTGAAATCTTTTCCTTTTACCAAATCGTTCAGTTCCACGAATTCCATTCCGAAACGGATATCCGGTTTGTCGTTTCCGTATTTCTGCATGGCATCAGCAAACGTCATTCTAGGAAAATCTCCGAATTCCTGACCAGTAATGTCTTTCAACAAAGTTTTGGTCATTCCTTCAAAAACATTCATCACATCTTCCTGCTCTACGAACGCCATTTCACAATCGATCTGTGTGAATTCCGGCTGTCTGTCGGCTCTTAAATCTTCATCACGGAAACATTTTACGATCTGGAAATATTTATCCATTCCACCCACCATCAACAACTGTTTGAAAGTCTGAGGCGATTGTGGCAATGCGTAAAACTGTCCCGGGTTCATTCTGCTTGGCACTACGAAATCCCTTGCACCTTCCGGAGTAGATTTAATTAAAACCGGAGTTTCAACTTCGATGAATCCGTTGTCTGAAAGGTAGTTTCTTACTTTCTGCGCCATTTTGTGACGGAAGATCAGCTTTTCTTTTACAGGATTTCTTCTGATATCAAGATAACGGTATTTCATTCTCAACTCTTCACCACCGTCTGTTTCATCTTCAATGGTGAAAGGCGGAAGCTGGGATTCATTAAGAACCGTCAGTTTTTCAACAAGAATTTCAATTTCACCCGTTGGAATATTTGGGTTTTTACTTACTCTTTCAATCACTTTTCCGGTCACCTGAATTACAAATTCACGGCCCAGCTTTTTTGCATTTTCCATCAGTTCTGCGGTAGAACGCTCCTGATCGAAAACCAATTGTGTAATTCCGTAACGATCCCGAAGATCTATCCAAATCATAAATCCTTTATCACGGATGGTTTGTACCCATCCTGAAAGTGTAACTTCTTGATTAAGATGTTGAAGAGATAATTCTCCGTTGGTGTGCGATCGAAACATAAATTATTGGTTTAAAGTTCTAAAATTTAAAGTTCAAAGTTCTGAGTTTAAGGTTTTGAATATCAAATCTAAAACATGAAATGCAGAACGCTGAATTTTCCGTGTGCAAAGATATGATTTTTGAAGGTTTTTAAAACAAAAAAACTCCCTTTCGGAAGTTTTTGATCTGAGCTTTGATGGTATTGGTTTGTTTTTATGTTGAATTTTAAAAAAAACAATTCATGATTTGTTATTGGGAAAGGCTTTGAATGTTAGCTTTCAATCCACTCCAGCGCTTTTTCAAGAACTTCATCTTTGTTGTTTTTAATACCTTCCACAGTAGGCTTTACTTCAACATCAGGAATGATTCCTATTCTCTGGGTTTCTGATCCTTCCGGGGTATATACGCCGATGCCTGTTATTTGTGTAGAAACTTTTCCCGGCAGTGTAAAATAAGAAACGTCACCGTCTGCACCTGCGGTCTGTGATCCGAAAACTTTTGCATTGGGTGATTTTCTGAAGGCCATGGTGTGATATTCTGCACTGCTCTGTGTCATTTCGTTGATGAGGATAGCAATTTTTCCTTTGTAAAAATCTTTATTGTCGGTCCCTACCGTAATGGCTTCCTGCATAGTGAAATCTCCTGGCTGCATTATTGACGGTACTGTGAATCTTGCAAATTTTTCAGGATGGGGCATCAGATATTTTCCAAGCTTGAAAACATAAAACTCGGCCGGGTATGCTCTGATATCAATTATCAGACCTTTTGTATTCTTTATCTTTTCAAAAATGTCCTGAAAATCTTTTGATTTTACGGTTCCTAAATTAATATAAGCGGTTTGTTCATTAATCATTTTAAAGGGAGTTGCAGACTTTTGCGTATAATTTATTCTGTTAGGAAGATAGGTTTGGAGGGTTGTTGTTTTCTCTGTTTCGTCACTGAGATATTTAAGATCAGTATACATATCATTAGAACTTAAAATTTCAAAAGATAATTTTCTTAATAATGTGGGATAATTTGATGCCGGCAGATACTTAGAATAGTCTTGAATGATTTTTTCGATTGGTTTATGGTTAATCTCTAGAATGACATCTCCGGTTTTTAATCCTGTTTCTTTTCCAAGATTTTCATCATAATAGCTTTTTACAACAGCTTTGTTTTCTACAAAGACGACTTCTAACGGAAGTATCCTATCTCCGAAAAAGTGGCGCGTTACGGCATTGTAAATTCCTCCATGAGAATCATTGATGCGTGCTGTAAGCTCCAGGCAGGCAAGATTGTAATCTGTTCCATCTGTAGCAGATAAAAATTTGGGAATAAATTCTCCTAAAACCTCTTTCCAGTCTTTCCCTATTGCGTATCGGTAAGGAAAATAATACTGAATGATGTTCCAATAACGATACAGGCTCAACAGCCGATATCCTGCGTCCGGGGAAATCATTGTGGAGTATGGGTTTTCGTTTGCAAACGCAGGATTGCCATCTTCTAATAATGAGACGTAATGATTTTCATCTTTTCTTTCAGCATTCTTTACGTTTAATAAGATATCAGTAAGTTCTTTTGAAAAGCCGGAAGACGTGATCCAGTCAAGATCAGCTTTCATTTTAAGATTTTCAGGGGTGGTATAATTTTGAGTCTTAAAGTCTCCGAGACTTTTAATCCAGTTTGTTATTAATTTGTCATGTTGTTCAGGAGCAGTATCGGACAATTTAGGGATCAATTTAAAAAGTTCAGCGTCCCAGTCGTATTTCCCCGCGGCAACAGTAGGGTGATAATATTTCAGAAATCCCCAGATCATTCCGAGTTGCTGAAGTTTTTTATTACCGATTTTATTTAATAATTCAACTGAAATTTTAGAACCATTATTAAATTCTGTTTTAGATGTTGTTTGGGCGAAAGAGAGTATCGTACAAAAAGTTAAAAAGATAATGATGTATTTTTTCATGGTATTGATTAGTTTTTTACATATTCAAGAATGTCTCCGGGTTGGCAGTCCAGTGCTTTGCAGATGGCCTCCAGTGTAGAAAGTTTTACTGCTTTTGCTTTTCCTGTCTTTAAAATAGAAAGATTAGCCTGGGTAATCCCAATTTTCTCAGCGAGTTCCTGCGACTGCATCTTGCGTTTGGCAAGCATTACGTCTACGTTGATTACTATTGGCATAATTTAAATGGTTAAATCTGCTTGATATTGTAGATCCATTCCTTTTTTGAAGAATTCTACGATGAAATAGACCATGATTCCAAGCAAAAAATGTATAAATATGATGAGCAAAATATCTAAACTAAAATGAGATTTGAAATTATACAGCCAGTTCAACACAGAAAGTGGAACAAAAATAATATTTAGCAAAGAGAATCTTTTCAACCACTGGATCACATTCTGGTTAAAGAGTATTTCCTGACTCATTCCGTTAAAAATTTTAAAGGCTGAAAAGAAAAATAAAGTGTAAAAAGAGAATTGCAATAATTGATTTAAAAACATTTCCAATGAAAAAACTCCTGTTACCATCTGCTGATCTGAAAACGGATATTTAAATCTGAAATAAGTGTTCCCGGTGGCAGTGGTATTCCCCCAATCTATGGTATTCCCAATATAAAATGTGTTATAAAGAATTTTATTGCCTGTCTTTAAATTATAATAAGAAATTCCATAGCCGAACATTTCATATATAAAATGAAATGCAAAAAATACAAAGAGAAAAAACAGAATCCAGCTTATTGCTGATGAAATTGAATTGTTACCTAATAATTTCATAGATTTAATTTTATTTATTGCAAATGTATAATAATTTATTGCTTTACGATAATAATTTATTAAAAACTTATTTTTTATTTTTTAAAAATTTGCATAGGAAAAGTGACAATCATTTTTGAATTGATATTTTTGCTGCAGATAAAGAACAAATCATGTCACGATATATTAATTTTCTGAAGAAAGCGCTGAGCGGTAAGGAGATCGACTACACTACAATTACGATAAGAAGTGCAGTTCTGCTGCTGGCTATTCCGATGATGCTGGAAATGGCCATGGAGTCTGTCTTTGCGCTGGTTGATCTTTACTTTGTAGGGCATCTTAGGGAGAGCGGGTATGCAATACAGACCGTTGGCCTTACTGAATCGGTACTTTCTGTAATGTATTCAATTTCCATAGGAATGAGTATGGCGGCGACAGCGATGGTTGCGCGGAGAATAGGAGAGAAGAATCCTGAACAGGCTTCCAGGAGTGCAGCCCAGGTTTTGCTGGTTTCTTTTGTGGTGACTTCTATTCTAAGTTTGTTCGGCGTGATTTATGCTGAAGAAATTTTAATTCTGATGGGTTCCAGACCCGAAGCTGCTGAGTACGGGAAAGAATTCACCAGGATTATGATGGGAAGCAGTGTGATTATTATGCTTTTATTTTTAATCAATGGAATTTTCAGAGGTGCAGGGAATGCGGCTATTGCAATGAAATCACTTTGGATTGCCAATATTGCCAATATTATTTTGTGCCCTGTATTAATCAAAGGTATTGGGCCGGTTCCGGCGATGGGACTTACAGGAGCAGCTTTGGCGACAACTATCGGAAGAAGCATTGGGGTAATTTATCAATTGTATCATCTATTAATTGCGGATACACAGATCAGAATCAGGCTGAATTATTTTAAATCAAAACTGGATCTGATCAAGACAATTATTAAGATCGCAACTCCCGGAATTTTTCAGTTTGTTATTGCTTCATGCAGCTGGATTTTCCTGGCACAATTAGTAGCAACTACGGGTGGCGAAAATGCTTCGGCGGGTTATCAGACTGCCTTGCGGTTAATGATGTTCTTCATGCTTCCGGCATGGGGATTAAGTAATGCAGCATCCACTTTGGTCGGGCAGAATATGGGAGCTGGTGAAATAATGAGAGCGGAGCAGTCTGTTATGAAAACGGTAAAATACAATGTCATTTTCATGATCACGGTAAGCCTGATATTTGTTTTGATGGGAGATTTTCTGGTGGGATTTTTTACTCAGGAAAAAGAAATTAAGGATTTTGCGACAAACGCCTTACACATCATGAGCATCGGGTTTATTTTTTATGGAATCGGAATGGTTATGATCAATGCCTTTAACGGAGCCGGAGATACCTGGACGCCGACATGGGTAAATCTTTGCGGGTTCTGGCTCTTTCAGATTCCTCTGGCATATGTACTTTCAAAGTATTTCGGAATGGGTCCGAAAGGCGTATTTATCTCAATTCCCGTAGCGGAAACTTTAATCACAATCGTAGCTTTTATTTTGTTTAAATTAGGACGATGGAAAAAGGTAAAGATTTAAAGATTATAAAAATTTTAACAGCTGAACTTTTGATTTTAGAAGTGTATTCTTTAATTTCGTACAACAACTAAATTATATTACTATGGGAAAAGGAGACAAAAAATCTAAAAGAGGAAAGATTAACAATGGAAGCTATGGTAAAAGAAGACCCAGAAAATCTTCAAAAACAGTTGCCGCTTCAGAAGAGAAATCTAAAGGCTAAAATAAAAGACCGGAAATTTGTTCCGGTCTTTTATTTTTATAACAAGATTAAATTTATTTTCCTCCAAAAATGCTTCCCAATAAGCCTCCAAGGCCATCGTTATCTTTTTTCCTGGGATCATTATTCCCTAAAACATTCCCTAAAATATCGCTCAGTGGATTGGATGAAGTTCCGGTATTTCCGTTTCCTAAGACGTTTCCGATGATGTCATTCAATGGATTCGACTGTTGGTTCTGCGCCTGGCTTGATGCGTTGCCTAAAATCCCGTCGAGTAAGCTTCCTAAGCCTCCTGCACCAACATTATTCTGTTGCTTTTCTCTGCCAATATATCCCATAATTACAGGGGCCAGCATGGATAAAACAGGACCTATCTTATCAATAGAAATCCCCGTTTTCTGAGATAACTGATTTTCTACATTGCCCTTTTCTCCGCCAAATATGTGAGTAAGAATAGAATTTCCTTCGGATTGTCTTGCCTCGGCCTGACTGACATCGTTAAGAATACTTCCGTCATGATCTTTATCCAATGCTGCATTGAGTGATTCCGCTTCATGGGTGTCCTGCGATTTTTTTCTGAGGTAAGAAATGATCAGAGGAGCAGCTACGGCTAATAATGTGATGATCTGATTTCTGCCGATTCCGAATTTATTTTCGGCTCTTTCTGCGACCTGGTTACCGGTATTTCCTGTTAGTAAATCAATTAAACTCATAGCTTGTGTTCATTTATTATTAAAGTAAACGAAAATCAGCAAAAAGGGTACCGTAAAAATTAATGTAGACTATGATTAATTTCATTAAAACTTACGTATTTCTTCTTCTGTGTACCCTTTTTCCTTGAGTTTTTTAATGTAGATATTAGCGCTATAAGTCATCCAGTTGATAGGTTCAGGAGCCGTTTTTTTGTCAATTACAAATTCCAGGATTCCTTTATTATTACACATCCACGGCAGCATGTAATAACTTAAACCTCCTTTATAGCTTTTAAAATTATCAAAAGCTTTTCCCTGAGGTGTATACAATGCAATACTAAAAAACAGATAATAGAAAGCAGGAATAAAAAGGCAGATCCAGGAAAGTTTTTTAAAGAATAAATATTTACCTGAAGTAAGTCCATAGCCGATTGCCAAAGCAAAAATGATATTAAAAGGTAAGAAGAAAATATAATTATCTGTTACCGCGTAAAATGTAGCAAAACCGTAGATTAAAACCGAGGCAAGGAAAAATATATTAAACATCTTTCTGTTGTCTTTGTACAACATTGCTATTCCTATAATTCCAACAATTACAAAAACTGTAAAATTATACAACAGGTACACAATAGATTTTATAATATCCATTAAATATTGTGAAAATGTTTTTTTGAAAGATTCTTCAACCCAATGTCCCTGATTGCTGCTAAAAGGAGACGAAAGGGGATACCCCTGCGAATAATTAATAATAAATAAAAGTGAAAAAATAATCGAGAAAGCAATAAATGAATATATAACACCTGCCCTTTCAGACCTGAAATAAAACAGAAATATAAGGTAAGCCGGGATAAGCAAGAAATTCTGAATATGCAGCCAAATGCTTATTCCCAGAAAAATACCTGCCAAAATAATATAAGCTTTCTTTTTTTCAAGGACAAAACTGTTGATTATACATAAATAGAACAATGTGAGCCAGAACGCGTTATAAGTGTAAACTTCAATGATCTCAGCATTTTTCCAGAAGGTAAAGCTGAATCCAAAAACAATGGCTGCTACAATAGAAGCCCAGTTTATTTTTGTTAAATTTCTTACGGTCATATATACGAATGCCACTGCAAAAGCTGCTGAAAATATAACCAGACATCTGTTGGATTCAATAGATCCTAATCCTGTTAATTTGTTAATAAGAATAGCGGTGTTACTATACAGGATATGTGATGTAGAACTCGCTACTGTTTCAAAAGTGTCCAGTTCAGTTGTTAAAGCAAATCCGACACAGTCTGCGAAAGGAATTTTAGAAAAACTCCCGGCATAATAAATCAATAAGAAGGCAATAAACAGTAAACCGGCGGTCAAAAATTTATTCATTGCTTAATTCTTCAGAATAGGGACATTTGAACATGCTTCGCCAAACATTAATGATTTTACGATAGGTTTTAATTGTTCAACCAACTCTATATAAGCATTTTCAGGGATTTCTTTATCGGAGCAGCCTTTTACCAGGACTCTTTTACCACGCATATCTTCGAAATCATAATTTTTAATGGCATTATGCATAAGGATTACTTCAAGATCCTCAAGATTGCCGAAAACTATTTTTTTAGTAACGTCGGTTAGTTTTGCTGTAATAAGAAAATATGCCCAAAGAGGAACAATAGCATCTGCGGAATTGTAGATGTAAACGTAAGCATCGCGATATTCTTCAACATCAATAGCAGCCACCTTTTCACGAAAATCTTTCTCCTTCAGGATCATTTCCATAAAAAGAAAATCTTTCAGGTCGATTCCTTTTCTCATTCCTTTTGGGACAAGATTTGTTAGGTCAAAATTGATAAGTCCGCTTTCCGCAACTTTATTCCGGATTTCAAATTCTTCTGACATTTTTTATCATTATATTTGAACAAATTTACAAATTAAGATTTTATAAATTCTTATTTGTTCTCTATTCCTGTCATAGAAACCTCCCATAACTTCAGTTGTCAACAAAGAAAAATTGAAAAGAGGTTGCTTGTGACAATTAAAAAATAAAAGATTTCAGCAGAAATGAAATATTATATTATCGCCGGAGAAGCTTCCGGAGACTTACACGGAAGCAATTTAATGAAAGCCTTAAGGAAAAAAGATCCAAATGCTGATTTTAGATTTTGGGGAGGAGATCTCATGGCAAAACAGGGCGGCGTACTTGTGAAACATTATCGCGATCTTGCATTTATGGGTTTTCTGGAAGTTGCAATGAATCTACGCACGATTCTCAATAATATTAAATTTTGTAAAGAAGATATTAAAAATAACAAACCGGATGTTCTTATTCTGGTCGACTATCCAGGATTCAATTTAAGGATTGCAAAATTCGCAAAAGAGCTGGGCATAAAAGTCGTGTATTATATTTCTCCTCAGCTTTGGGCCTGGAAAGAAGGACGAGTCGAGATCATTAAAAAATATGTGGATGAAATGATGGTGATTCTTCCGTTTGAAAAAGATTTTTATAAAAAGCACGGGGTAAATTCTCATTTTGTGGGTCACCCTCTGCTGGATGCTATTTCAACATTGGAAGACATTAATATTGAGAAGTTTAAGGGAGAAAACGGATTAAACGAAAAGGAAATTATTGCACTGTTGCCTGGATCAAGAAAACAGGAAGTGGAAAAAATGCTTGAAATGATGCTTTCCGTAAGGCCTTATTTTGAAGAATATCAATTTGTTATTGCCGGTGCGCCGAGTCTTCCTAAAGAATTTTATGAGACTTATGTGGATGATAATGTTCATTTTGTTTCCAATAAAACGTATGACTTGTTGAGGTGTTCAAAAGCGGCTTTGGTGACTTCAGGAACGGCAACCTTAGAAACTGCTTTATTGAATGTGCCTGAAGTCGTTTGCTATCGTGGAAGTAAAATTTCTTATGCCATCGCAAAACGACTCGTTAAAAATATCAAATACATTTCCCTGGTTAATCTTATCATGGATCGGGAAGTTGTAAAAGAACTGATTCAGAATGATTTAAATACAAATAATCTGGTGGAAGAACTTAAAAAAATATTGGGAACAGAAAAAAGGTTTGAAGTTTTCAGAGATTATGAGCTTCTGCGGGAAAAACTTGGAGGGAAGGGAGCCAGTGAAAATGCGGCTGAGGTTATCCTAAAGCTTTAAAATTTAAAATGAAATATTACAATCGTAGAAAATTTTTCTGCGATTTTTCTTTTAAATAATGAATAACCAGTGCAGGTTTAAAATTTTCCAATATTTATGAGGAATTTTCCTTTCAAATAAATATTTTTGGAAAAACACAATTGTTGAGCCGGCAACCTATTCTCATACTCGTCATCTATTTTATCCTCGGAATTTTCTTCCAGGATAAGTTTTCTTTCGATGTGCATTACATTAATATAATAATGGGTATCTGCTTGATTATTTTGATTTTAACTTTTTTTAAAAACTATTTTTTCCATAAAGCAAAACCTTATCTTTTGTGTGTTATGTTTTTTGGAATTGGCATTGCTCTGCATTTTTACAATTCATTTGATGAACAAATTTCTGCTTCCGGAAATAATACTATTGTTTTTAGAATTTCCAAAAAGTTGAATTCTAATGAAAAGAACAGGAAGTATGAAGCTGTAGTGCAAATAGAAAATGAGAATTTCAATGCGGTTTTGTACATTCCTAAAAGCGAAAAAGAACTGGATTTTAATCACTGCTATAAAACTCAGGCTTATATTTCAAAACCCAAAGTTCCGCAATATGATTTTCAGTTTAATTATGCCAAATATCTCAAACGAAAAAATGTTGATTATCAATGTTATATCAATGATGAGGTTTTCTCTGCAGAAAGAAATGATTTAAGTTTTACCGAAAAATTTCCCCAGAAGAGGCTTGAAGTTCTCCAAAATATTGACAGAACAAAAATGTCCTCAAGATCAAAAGAATTTCTGAAGGGAATTATCCTCGCAGATCGCACCGAGATTGATGCGCAGACCGTTCAGGATTTCAACAGGTCCGGGCTGGTGCACTTCCTGGCAATTTCGGGAACGCACATCGTTGTGATTTTCGGGATTTTTTATTTTCTGCTGATAAAGGTTCTACCATTGAAATGCAGAAAATATGCGATCATCACAAGTTTGGTTTTAATCTGGCTCTTCACCATTTTTATTGGTTTTGGAAGCTCGGTCGTCCGTTCAAGTCTGATGCTGAGCATTTACTTTATATATGTTTTGCTGCAGCGAAAACCGGATCTTTTGCACGCTTTGGCTTTATCTGCTTTTGTTATCTTAATTTCTAACACACAACAGCTTTTTGATGTTGGATTTCAGTTGAGCTTTCTTGCTGTTCTTGGTATATTCTGGTTGAATCAGCCGATTCTGAATCTTCTTCCCAAACAGGATAATTGGTTAAAGAAAATTATTTTCAATATCATTTCAATTTCCATTTCTGCACAGGTTGCAACGCTTCCTCTTGTTTTGTATTATTTTCATCAGTTTTCATTTATTTCTATTTTTGCTAACTTTTTCATTGTCCCGTTTTCAGAAATTATTATTGTGTTTTCATTCTTAATGACAGCTCTTATAGCTTTCAATCTCGATTTTGAATTCATGAATTTGATTTACGGTTATACCATTGATGTTTTGCTAAAAATAATTCATTGGTTTGCTGATTTTAAAATGCTCTTCTTTGAAAATATTCCTATGAATTTATCAGAGGTTTTCTCACTTTTTGTTGTTGTTTTCTTACTGAGATTTGTTGTTTTGCAATGTAATCTTAAAAATTTGACCCGATTTATGATGGCGTTGTCTGTATTTTTCATTCTGAGGCTGGGTTTAGATTTTTATGAGAATCAGAAAGACGAAGTTCTTGTTCACGACTTTTCAAAAAATAAAGTATTATCAATAAAGAAAAATGAATCCGTCTGTTTTTGGATTAATGAAAATTCTGACACATCCAAGCTTAACGATTTTATTATCAATCCATACTGTGCATCACGACGGATAAAGAATATTAAAGTTAAAAGCTTTCCAGCTTCAGTACAAAAAGTCGTTTACAAAGACAAAATTTATGAGATAAAGTAACTCTGCTGTTTTTTGTTGTTTTTCCTTTATTTATAATGTTTTAAGCGCTTATTTAGAAACGTTACAAACTGGCTATATGTGAGATTTCTCACTTTTTGATCTAGTTAACATTTCTTAATTTTGTGGAAAATCAAATTTAAACTTATATGGCAGGTTTAACGAGTTCTACGATAGGTAGAAAATATGCTATGGCATTGTCGGCTATCTTTTTGCTGATATTTCTGGTGATGCACCTTTCTGTAAACCTTTTATCGGTTTTTGGTGAGGATGCGTACAACAATGCTTCGCAGTTTATGGGGTATAATCCTCTTATTCAATTTGTAATGCAGCCGGTTCTGATATTCGCTGTGGTTTTCCATTTTGTAATGGGATTTGTTTTGGAAATTAAAAACCAAAAAGCACGTCCTGTTAAATACGAGTCAAATAATCCTTCTCACAATTCTACCTGGATGTCTAGAAATATGATTATTTCGGGTGCTGTGGTGTTGGCTTTTATTTTTCTTCACATGTATGATTTCTGGTTTCATGAAATGAATTACAAGTATGTAGATGGGTTGCCGATCGAAGAATCGCGTTTCTGGGGAGATCTTCATGCAAAATTTGCAGATGCCTGGAGAGTAATCATATACATCATTTCTTTTATCTTACTGGGATTGCATTTGGGACACGGCTTTCAGTCTTCATTCCAGTCAATAGGGGCAAGACATCCTAAATATACTCCTGTAATCATGGCATTGGGAAAATGGTATTCCATCCTGATTCCTGCAGGTTTTATTTTTATCGCAATTTATCACTTTGTAACTCAATAATATCAATATACTAATATGAGTAAATTAGATTCAAAAATTCCGGCGGGTCCTTTAAAGGATAAGTGGAAAAATCATAAAGACCATATGAACCTTGTTGCACCAAACAACAGAGACAAGATTGATATTATTGTTGTTGGAACAGGTTTGGCAGGTGGTTCTGCTGCAGCTACTTTAGCAGAGCAGGGATATAATGTAAAAGCATTCTGCTACCAGGATTCTCCGAGAAGAGCGCACTCTATTGCTGCTCAGGGAGGTATCAATGCTGCCAAAAATTACCAGGGCGACGGCGACTCTACCTACAGATTGTTCTATGATACCATCAAAGGTGGTGACTATAGAGCAAGGGAAGCAAACGTTTACAGATTAGCTGAAGTTTCTGCAAATATTATCGACCAGTGTGTTGCTCAGGGTGTTCCTTTCGGACGTGAGTACGGAGGTCAGCTTGATAACCGTTCATTTGGTGGGGTTCAGGTAAAAAGAACATTCTATGCAAAAGGACAAACAGGTCAGCAGTTGTTGTTAGGAGCTTATTCAGCCATGAGCCGTCAGATCGGTAAAGGAAGAATCAAAATGTACAACCGTCACGAAATGATGGATCTTGTAATCGTTGACGGAAAAGCAAGAGGGATTATCGCAAGAAACCTTGTAACAGGTGAGATCGAAAGACATTCTGCTCACGCCGTTGTTATTGCTTCAGGAGGTTACGGAAACGTATATTTTCTTTCGACAAATGCAATGGGTTCAAACGTTTCTGCAGCCTGGAAAATTCATAAAAAAGGAGCCTATTTCGCAAATCCTTGTTATGTGCAGATTCACCCGACATGTATTCCGGTTCACGGAACGCAGCAGTCTAAACTGACGTTGATGTCCGAATCCTTAAGAAACTCTGGAAGAATCTGGGTTCCTAAAAAGAAAGAAGATGCAGAAGCCATCAGAGCAGGAAAACTCAGACCTGAAAATATTAAAGAAGAAGACAGAGATTATTATCTTGAAAGAAGATATCCTGCATTCGGTAACCTCGTACCTAGAGACGTTGCTTCAAGAGCTGCTAAAGAAAGATGCGACGCCGGATACGGAATCGAAAATAACGATACTCAGGAAGGGGTTTACCTGGATTTCTCTACAGAGATCATGAAAAAAGGTAGAGAAGCTGCTATTGAGAAACATATTCACAATCCGACTGATCAGCAGATCTATGATCTTGGTAAAAAATGGGTTGAGGAGAAATATGGTAACTTATTCGTAATGTATGAAAAAATTACCGCTGATGATCCTTACAAGACACCAATGAAAATTTATCCGGCCGTTCACTATACTATGGGTGGTGTTTGGGTTGACTATAATCTTCAGTCTACTATTCCTGGATGTTTCGTCATTGGTGAAGCCAACTTCTCTGATCACGGTGCCAACAGATTAGGAGCCTCTGCTTTGATGCAGGGACTTGCTGACGGGTATTTTGTACTTCCTTATACCATTGCAGATTATTTATCTGCAGATATCAGAACAGGAGCTATTCCTACCAACTCTTCATCATTTGACGAAGCTGAAAAAGGGATTAAAGAAAAAATAGATTTCTTCCTTAATAATAATGGAACTCATTCTGTTGACTACTTCCACAAGAGATTAGGAAATATCATGTGGAATAAAGTAGGGATGGGAAGAACGCCTGAAGGCTTAAGAGAAGCGATAAAAGAAATCGAAGAAGTAAGAAATGACTTCTGGAAAAATGTAAAAGTTCCCGGAGATAACGATGGTATGAATACCGAGCTTGAAAAAGCATTCAGAGTTGCTGACTTCTTAGAACTTGGACAATTAATGGCGATCGACGCATTACACAGAAACGAATCTTGTGGAGGGCATTTCCGTGAAGACCACGCAACGAAAGATGGAGAAGCGGAAAGAGATGACATTAATTACAAATATGTTGGAGCTTGGGAATATCAGGGAAGCGATATCAATGCAGAAGTATTGCATAAAGAAGAGCTGATCTATGATAATATTGAAGTGAAAACAAGAAGTTACAAATAATCTCCAATCTTTAAATACAAAATTATGAGTGCAAAAAAAGGCTTACATCTTACGCTGAAAATTTGGAGACAAAAGAATAATAAATCTAAAGGTCAGTTTGAGACTTATAAAATATCGGATGTTTCTACAGATTCTTCATTCCTTGAAATGTTGGACATCCTTAATGAAAATCTAATTAACGAAGGTAAAGAACCAATCGCTTTCGACCACGATTGTCGTGAAGGAATCTGCGGAATGTGTTCTCTCTATATCAACGGTAGAGCTCACGGTCCTGATACCGGAATCACAACATGTCAGCTTCACATGAGAATGTTCAAAGACGGAGAAACGATCGTTATTGAGCCATGGAGAAGCGCTGCTTTTCCTGTTATTAAAGACTTAATGGTAGACAGAAGTGCGTTCGACAGAGTAATGGCTGCAGGTGGTTTCATTTCGGTGAATACTTCAGGAAACACGTTGGATGCCAATGCTATCCCGGTTCCTAAAGAAGATGCTGACAAAGCTATGGATGCAGCTGCATGTATCGGTTGCGGTGCTTGTGTTGCTACTTGTAAAAACGGATCTGCGATGCTTTTCGTTGGAGCGAAGGTTTCTCAATATGCACTATTACCACAAGGTAGAATAGAGGCGAAGAGAAGAGTTTTGAATATGGTGAAAGCTATGGATGAAGAAGGATTCGGAAACTGCTCCAATACCGGTGCATGTGAAGTGGAATGTCCTAAAGGAATTTCTCTTGAGAACATCGCCAGAATGAACAGAGAGTACATGGCAGCATTCGTTGACAGAGGATAAAAATTACTTATCACATCATAAAAAATCGTCTCCTTTAAGGATGGCGATTTTTTTTAATAAGAATTCTTGCAAAAATTAATTTTTTTGCATTCGATTATTCTTTGTTATACTTTCAAAAAAATCCATCATTTCATTGGGAGATAAGGAAAAATAATTCAGAATCTTAATAAAGTATGCCAATGTTATTTTTTCAGTTCCATTTTCTATTTTTGAAACTTTACTTTGATTAATGTCCAAATCGATTGCTAACGTCTGTTGGGAAATTCCTTTCTTTTCACGTAATTTTCTTAATTTAAAACCTAAGTCTTTTTCCATCATTTTATTTCATTCCATTGTGTAATACAAAATTAAAAATTTATTTTAATTTCAAAATATCTTTTCTATGTGTAAAACGAATATTCTAAAACAGAATAGGATGTTTGAAAAAATCTATACAAATTTGTGAAAGGTTTTCAAAGTGAAAGCCACAAATAAAAATATATAAATGTTATGAAAAAATTAAATGTTTCGCAAATGGAAAATTTACAGGGAGGTGATGAGACCTCTAAAATATCTCCAGAATGTCTAGCTTCTATGGGGTTATCAGCTGTTGCCGGAGGGATGATCGCTGGGCCATGGGGATACGCAATAGGTGCTGCGAGTGCTTATATTTGGAATCCAAAATGTAAATAAAGTAAGAGGCCATATTTATGATTAAAACAGTTGACGAAATATTACAAAAGATAAGTTTAAAGTATAATTTGAAGTTTTCGTATAAAAATTCTAATTATCAACTTGAGAGTTCAATCTTTTTTATTAAACTCAAACTTGATGGTGATAAATTATCATATTGGATTAATCATAGGTATGGACTTATTTCTTATCTTTTTACGAAAAGTAAAATTGAAAAAATAATTATTGACTTAAAGACATTAACTTCAGAAAATAGAATCACTTTAAATCAAGTGGTTCTTAATAAATAAATTAGTGATAAATTCTTTAAGAATGTATTGTATTGTCAACTGTATTTTAATTTAAGATTGTGGTAGACTTTTTTATCAGTAAACGGATTAACAATATTTTATATTTACAACGATTTGAATATGTTTCTTGTTTACAAAGAAATTCATTAATACAATTATAAATAATAATATTTGATTGCTGAAAATTTTAATTGAAAATAAAAAGATCTTTAAGCTTCTCTCTCTTTTTTAAAACACCTATGAAAAAAAAACTAAAAACATTTGTAGATCATAATAATCTAAGCATTATTATCGGTGTTTTTTTAAGTATATTGACGATTCTTGCTTTTAATAGAAATTGGATAGATTCCGAAAGTCAAAGAGTTACACTTATTATGGGTATACTTACGGCTGTTTTTATAGGAGTTTCGTTATTACCAAAATGTAGAGGTTTATTCATTTTTGTTATATCTCTTGTTTTTCTTTCTTTCACGTACATTTTTTTTAAGTAGCAGAACTCTTCTGCGTTATATTGATGAAAAATTTTCTACTTTTCGTAGGCATTGTTCTATGCTATTTATTGTTAGCATATTTAGACAAAACGTATATTTCTACAGATTCTAAAATATTAGATTTCCTTACCAAAGATTATCCAAGTGCAGTTGTACAAAACTATATGAATAGTCAGAAAAAATGGTGGTGGTTAGGATACGCTATAACTCCCTTTTTAATTGGTACAAAAGTTTTACTAGTAACTTTTTGTCTCAATTTCATAAAATTATTTGATTTTCCTAAAGTTGATCAAATAAAATTTACCGATTTCCTTTTTCTAGCACTTCTTGCAGAATTTGTTTTTGTAATCGGTGGTTTTTATAAGTTTATTAACTTTTATTGGATTAATACAGAGTATACTTTGGAAAACGTACAGACCTATTATCCTTTATCTTTGCTGAATTTTAAGGATAATATTTCTACAGAAAAATGGTTGGCATATCCTTTACAATTGGTAAATATTTTTGAATTATTTTATTGGATTCTCCTTGCTTGGGGTGTTCGGGAATTTTTAGAAGAGAAAATTAGCTATTTAAAGTCATTTGGTTTGGTTGCCATAACTTATGGTATAGGGTTATTGTTTTGGACAGTTATAGTATGTTTTATAATCCTTAATGCACAGTATTAGTGGAAAAATAAGAACAAAATTGTAATCTATTTGATATTTTAGCGAGTATCTTAGCATGGTTTTACATTGTATATGAAATTATTACACAAACGATAAACCGTTTCCTTATGCAATGGCAATCTTATGGGTTTTACTCACGATACAACTTTATCGAAATAGGAAGCATAAGAACTAACAAACATTAGTTAAGGTATTGTTTCAATAGGAATGTTATATTTTTATGCGACACTATAAACTTTTTCTCACAGTTCCCTAATAAAATCAGATTAATTCCAAAGAATTTTATTACATGAAGAACAAAAAACTCAAAATATTCGCACTACTTATTCCCATCTTTGTGATGGGAATGCTTGTGTATCTGTTTTTTAATCTACAGAAGAAAAAAGAAAAGATCAAACAATTAGAAAATATTCCCTTATTTACTATAGAAACTATTGACGGAAATTCTTTTACATCTCAAGATCTAAATAAAAAAAATCATAAAGTCATTATTTATTTCAGCCCAGATTGCCATTTTTGTCAGGCAGAAGCAGAAGAATTAAGCAAAACGCACAGGAACTATGACAATACAGAATGGATTTGGATTGCCAGCGAACCTTTAAATCAGATAAAAACTTTTGCGGAAAAATATAAATTGCATAATTACAAAAATATCTACTGGTGCTATGACGATAAGGCAAATTTTTACCGAAGATTTCAAATGAAAAGTGTTCCTTATTTTTTGGTATATGATGAAAATAATCATCTTATAAATAGAAAGCCAGGAGCCATTAAACTTGCAAAGCTATTAAGTAATTTTGATGAAAAACGTTAGAAAAACCTTTTCCCTCCAAAAAGACCATACAGATTGCGGAGTGGGTTGTCTACAATCTTTGGTAAGATATTATGGCGGGGATATTTCTTTAGAAACTTTACGAGAGAAAAGTGGAACTGGTAAAACTGGTACTACGCTTTTAGGACTATATCAATGTGCTAAAGAAATTGGGTTTGATGCAGAGGGCTGCGAAGCAGATATAGAAGCCTTAATTGAGCATAACCAACCTGTAATTTTGCATATAACATTAGAAAATAAATACGAGCATTATGTTATCTTTTATTTTAGAGATTCTCTTAGAGATAATCAGTTTCTTGTCGGAGATCCTGCAAAGGGTTTAGAGTACTGGAGCAGAGAGCAATTGCAGGAAGTTTGGGTGTCTAAAACCTGTTTAACACTATTCCCGAATGAAAAATTTGAGAAGAAAGAGATTAATGTTTTTAAAAAGAAAAAATGGTTTATTAATCTTATTAAAGAAGATCAGGAATTCATTTATACAATTATAATTTTAGGGATCATTACCACTCTGTTAAGTATGGCACTGTCTGTTTTTTCTCAAAAATTAATAGATGATATTTTGCCAAAAAAAAAAGTTAGTGTCTTGTTTTTAAGTATTGGTTTTTTGTGTTTTCTTTTGATTGGCAAAGTTATTATACAGTCATTACGAGATTTTTATATTATAAGACAAAGCAGAGAATTTAACCAAAGAGTTAATAAATCTTTTTTTAGTTCTTTACTTTATCTTCCTAAGATTTTTTTCGGTACAAGAAAAATAGGAGATTTTGTTGCACGATTAAATGATACACAAAGAATACAAAATGTAATAAAGCATTTGATTACAAATACTACTGTAGACATTATTGGCGTTCTGGTTTCCATAGGTTTTCTTTTTTACTATTCTTGGCAAATTGCGTTGCTTTGTTTGCTGGTTTCTCCTTTTGTTTTTTATATTATCTTTAGATTTAATAAAAAAATTATTGCAGCACAAAAAGAAGTGATGCAGTATTATGGTATTAATGAAGCAAATTATATAGATATTATCAGAGGTATAAATGTTGTAAAGGATTTTGGCAAACAAGAGTTGTTTCTTAAGCAAGAGACTTTGGTTTTTGAAAAATTTCAAAACAAGATATTTAACCTTGGGAAAATAAATATTAAAATTTCCACATACTCGGGTTTTGCTTTAGTTTTCTTTCTTATTACAATATTAGGTTTTGCGTCTTATAATGTTTTGAATAAAGAGATTAAAGTAGGTGAGCTTATGGCTATTATAGGAATTACTGGTTCTTTGCTTGGAGCCATAACAAATTTAGCTCTGGTAAGCATATCAATACAAGAAGCAAAGATAGCCTTTGAGAGAATGTTCGAATATGCATCATTACCAAAAGAAAAACTAGATGGGATAAAAATTGATCATATTAACGAAATAGAAATTCAAAAATTAGATTTCAGATTCAAAGGACGTAGTAGGTTATTAGAAAATATTAATCTGACATTAAAAAAAGGTGAAGTTACATGTATATTAGGAGAAAGTGGATGTGGCAAAACTACATTTACTGAAATCCTTCAAAAAAACTTTGAACCGGAGAACGGTAAGATCATAATAAATAATCAAATCTTATTGCAAAATATTTCTACTGAAAATTGGAGAAGTAAAATTTCTGTTGTTCCGCAAGATATAAATTTATTTAATACAACAGTTTTACAAAATGTTATTTTAAGTAGTGATATTAATAATAGTAAACTTCAGGATTTACTAAACTTAGGTTTCGAAGAATTTATAGATAATCTTCCACAAGGATTGATGACGATTGTTGGCGAAGAGGGAATAAATTTATCAGGAGGGCAGAAGCAACTATTGGGGTGGATGAGAGCTCTATATCATCAACCAGAATTTTTAATACTTGACGAACCGACATCTTCTTTAGATATAGAAAACAGAAATTTTATTTACACATTGATTAATCGAATTCAAAGTGATAAAATCATTTTGATTATCAGTCATAATTTAGAAAAACTAGAATTAATTTCACATCAGATAATTTGTTTAAAAGATAAGACATTCAGCAGAATATAAGCTTAATTTTTCTTTTAGTTAAATCTTTCATAAAATACCTTGAAATATGATATTTAGTTGAGATGAAAAACTTATTTTTGCGTAATTATAAAATTTAAAATGAGAAAATATCTTTTATTGTTTATCATCGCTGTTTTTGCGATGTCCTGCTCTAAAAAAGTAGAAGTAAAAGGAAAAATTAGCGGCGGTTCTCCATTAGAAAGAATCGAATTCATTGAAGCATCTGGAGTTGCTACTTTACCATTGATTAATATTGGTATTAATAAGGACGGAACATTCGCAGGAAGCTTTGAAGCTCCAAAAAGCGGAATGTATGTAATGTCGTATGGCGGAAAACAAAATCTGATCTATCTTAAAGGAGGACAGAAACTTGAAATCACGGGTAACGGAATGACATTCCCGTCAGAGTACACGATTACAGGTGATGCCAAAAACAATAATGATTTCTTTACAGCCACACAAAAATATCTTTCAACCTATGCTCAGAAGGTCAATATGAATGAGCTTATGGCAAAAGATGAAAAGACTTTCTTAAAAGGAATTGAAAAAGTTCAGGCTGATATTAATAAAAATATCGAAGAGAACGTTCAGAAATTTAATCCTGATAATGAAATTGTAAAGTGGAAAAAGAACGATTTATCAAGCACATTGCTTACCATCCTTAGTCAATACGAAATGAGTCACAAGCAAATGGGAAATCCTTCTTTCAAAGTGACAAAAGCTTTTACGGATTTTGAAAATAAGCTTCAGGAAAATAAAGAGGTAATGGTAAAAGAAAATCCTTACTACAGACAATATCTTTTAGGTAAAATGAGTCCCGATTTCCAGAAGTATGCTCAGGCAAACAGTGCGGGAAAAACAGATATTACCACTTCAGAATTATTTACTGAATATCTAAAGAAAAATCAGAAAGATCTTTCACAAACGACTAAAGATTATTTATTGGCTTTTGTAATGGCGCAGTCTGATATCCATCCGGGATCACCTGAAAAAACGATCGAAAAAATCAAAAAAATTATCGATACAGATATTAAAGATGCTACCATTAAAGAAGATTTAAAGAAAATCCAGTTTGCAATCAATGGTTTCAAAATCGGTGAGCAGGCTCCGGAAGCGTCTTTAATCAAAGCTGATGGGAAATCGTACAGTCTTTCTTCAAACAAGGGGAAACCGTACATGATGATGTTTTACGCATCATGGAATCCTTACATTGGTGAGGCATCAATTCCTGTTTTAAAAGAAGTTGTAAACTTTTACAAGTCAAAAATGAATTTTGTTTTTGTAAATGTTGATGATACAAAAGATCAGTTTGTGAAAACGAGCAATTCGCTGATGAAAGGAATGACAGGAACCAACGTTTATGGTGAAGGAGGATTAAATTCTGATATTGCTAAAAAATACGGGGTATACGGCTTTAAATTGCCTTGCTTTGTTGTTGTTGACAAAGATGGAAAAATTGCCAGCAAGCCATTCTTCAATCTTGGAGATCCTGAGTTGGTAGCTGTTTTGGATAAACAAACGGGACTTTCAGCTCCGAAAGTAAATCCTAATGTTCAATTACAGACAGGTATTGATCCTGCAGCTGCGGGCCAACAGGATTCTCAGCAACAGGCAAACCCTCAGCCGGCTCAGACAAAATAATTTAAATTGAATACAGATAAAAACCTTGTCTTCGGATAAGGTTTTTTTTATTGTATTTTTGCAAACTGAAACCTCTGCGTTTCTGGTTACACTTTGTCAAAGTTTAAATCTTTGACAAAGTTTTAGAAGTTAAAAACAGAAAAAATTCTTAATGAAAAAGAGAAATAAGAAAAATATTATTCTTGAAAATATTAAACTCTTAAATGCGGGCGCTAAAGGTGTTGCCATAGGTAGAACAGAAGAAGGGAAAACAGTAATGGTAGCAGGAGCAATTCCCGGAGATGTCGTGAATGTAAAAGTTAAAAAGGCGAAATCCAAATATTATGAAGGCGAAGCTGTAGATCTGCTGGAAAAGTCACCTTACAGAGTAGATCCGAAATGTATTCATTTTGGGGTTTGCGGAGGTTGCAAATGGCAGAATATGAGCTATGAAAAGCAGCTGGACTTTAAGCAGGAAGAAGTTTATAATAATATTAAAAGAATAGGAGGAATTGAGAATTTCGAGACTATACCGATTTTGGGTTCGGAAGAACAGTATTATTATAGGAATAAAATGGAGTTTTCTTTCTCCAATGCTCGTTGGCTGACTCAATACGAAATAAGTTCGGAAGAAAATTTTGGAAACAGAGATGCGTTAGGATTCCATATTCCCGGAATGTGGAGCAAAATTCTTGATCTTAAAGAGTGTTTTCTTCAGGAAGAACCCTCAAATACCATACGACTTGCCGTAAAAGAATATGCTGTAAAAAACGGACTTGACTTTTTTGATGTTAAAAGCCACGAAGGATTTTTAAGGACATTAATGATGAGACAGAACTCAGCAGGCGAATGGATGGTCCTCTTCCAGCTTTTCAGAGAAGAAAAAGAAAACAGAGAAAAGCTTTTCCAATTCTTACTCGAAACTTTTCCGCAGATTAAAACATTGGTTTATGCAATCAATCCAAAACCGAATGATTCAATCTATGATCTGGACATCAATGTATATTCCGGAGAAGGGTTTTTAATGGAAGAAATGGATGGTCTGAAATTTAAGATCGGTCCAAAATCATTCTTTCAAACCAACTATAAGCAGGCTCTTGAATTGTATAGAAAAACACTTGAATTTGCAGATTTAAAAGGTGATGAAGTGGTCTATGATCTTTATACCGGAACAGGTACAATTGCTCAGTACGTAGCACGAAAGGCTAAGCAGGTAATCGGTATAGAATCTGTACAGGAAGCGATCGACGCGGCTATAGAACATGCAGAATTGAATGGTCTTACCAATACAACGTTTTATTGTGGTGATATGAAGGATATTTTTAACGACGAATTCCTTGCTAATCATCCGAAAGCTGATGTTTTAATCACTGACCCTCCAAGAGATGGAATGCATCAGAAGGTGGTAGAGCAGATATTAAAGCTGTCACCTGAGAAAGTAGTTTATGTAAGCTGTAATTCCGCAACTCAGGCCCGAGATCTTGCATTGATGAAAGAACATTATGACGTGGTAAAAATTTTACCTGTAGATATGTTTCCGCAAACTCATCACGTCGAAAATATTGCGTTGCTTGTTAAGAAATAATTTATTTAAATTTGAAAACGATCAATATTAGTATGAAATATTTTAAATTCCTGTTACCTTTATGTTTTATCGGTTTGCTGCTTTCCTGCGGATCTGATGATGACATCTGTGAAAGCGGCGAAGGAACTCCCCGAATGAAAGTTTCATTCCTCACCTTCGATGATAAGAAAGTAAAAACGGTGGACTCCCTTTATATTGCGGTAGATTATGGCTTCGGGAAAGTTCAATTGGGAGGGCAGGCAAAAATCACTTCAACAATAATTCCTTTGAGAGTAGATGATTCTCCCTACACCGATATTTATTTCAGGGTCGAAAAGGCAGGCGCCGAATCTAAAGTAAGGGTGAATTATTCCACAAAATCAATTTATGTTTCGCCTGGATGCGGAATTAAAAAGACATACGAGAATTTAAATCCGGTATTAACTCCATCACCAACAGCAGCCATAAAAGGCATTGAGGCGGGGCAAAATTTTATAGAGAATGAAGACAAGACTAATCTTTACCTTCTTTTTTAGTATAATTGGCGTTCTGAATTACGCTCAGGAAACCAAACAAACAGAAAAGGAAAAGTGGAAATATAAGCCTAACTTTATGGTTGGTGTAGATGTTCTTAATACAGGAGTTTCTTTTTTTTCTGATAGAAAGCTGTATCAGGGATTTATTTCTTCAAAAATAAAAGATAATATTCATGGTATTATCGAAGCAGGTTTTGAATCAAATATTTATCAAAAAAATAATTATGATGTAAAAGCCAATGGGCCTTTCCTGAAATTAGGAGCCTTTTATATGCTGGCAAAAGATCCGGAGAATGAATTTAACGGCTTTTATGCAGGAGGGAAAGCAGCAGCATCATTCTATACTCAGGAATATATGGCGATTCCGGTAAGAGGTTATGGAGGGAGTAATTCATCCGTAAGTTTTCCGTCATCCACACAATCTTCTTACTGGCTGGAGGGAACTATTGGTGGTCGGGTACAGCTTTTTGAATCAAATTTTTTTGTTGATGTAAATCTGCAGCCCAGATATCTTCTCTTCACAACCAAACAAGATGATATACAGCCTATGATTGTTCCCGGTTTTGGAAAAAGCTCCTCAAAATTCAATATGGGATTTGCCTGGAATATTGCTTATAAGTTTTAAATGTTTTTCAACGGATGAACATCAACGTCCCAACTTGTGTTGATTAATCGTTGGCGTATTAATAGAAAAGTAACAACAATATAGTCAAATAAATGTCTCAGACTTCATAAAAGTTAATTATATTATTATAATTAAAGACGAAAATATTTCAGAAAGTATTAAGTTCATAAAAAAATAATTAAGAATTTGAACATTAGAAACCTCGGCCTTGCCTGAGGTTTTTCTTTTTATTTAATTTTATAATTGACATATTTTCTTTTTAATGTTAAAATTAATATGCATATAGCAGTATATAATCAATTATGGTTATATTTGGCGTAAATTTAATGAAAAAGCTATGAAGAAATTTTTTACTTCTTTCTTTTCTCTTTTTATGATCGGTGCAGCAACCGCACAATGGTCACCCACCACATTTAAAGGAGATAAGCTAAGAAAAGAGGCTGATATAAAAGCCTATTATTCATTAGACATTTCGGTTTTAAGATCACAACTTGCAAATGCTCAGGAAGCAGGAAGAGGTGCTAAAGCTGTTGAAATCTCTTTACCGACAATGAATGGTAAAGTAGAGAAGTTTGCAGTGTACAGTTTTCCTGTATTTGCAAAGGATCTTGCAGACCAATATCAATTGGGGTCATATGTAGGCGTAGGAGTGGATGATCCTTCTAAATATGTGAGATTTTCTCTTGCTCCTAATGATTTTCAATCTATGATCTTCTCAAATGGGAGTTATGAATTTATAGAACCTGCGAATTCTGCTAAAACGGTTTATGGAGTACATCCAAAAACTCAGGGAAGCAAACATGGATTCGAGTGTTCTACTGAAGAAGCTCCTGCCGCCTTAAAGCAAATTGAAATGCTTGCAAAAAAAGGTAAGTCTTTTACAAATCAGACTACAGATTTCTCTAAAAGTTATGATAAAAAGTACAGGACTATGAGACTGGCTATATCTGCCACAAGTTCATATGTAACTTTTACAGGAGGAACTTTAGCAACTGCTTTGGCTCAGATTAATGCAACAATGACCAGAGTAAATGGTGTTTTTGAAAAAGATTTTGCATTGCATCTAAATATTGCAAGTTATCCGGGAATCATCTATACAAACTCTGCTTCTGACCCGTATATTGGGACAAATAACCTAAATTTAAAATTACAGCAGATTCTTACCGCGAATGTCGGTAATGCAAACTATGATATCGGTCACGTATTCAATGCTGCAGGAAATAATGGAAATGCAGGGTGTATAGGATGTGTATGTATTGCTCCGGCAAATAATAACTCGTTAGGAAAAGGATCTGGCTTTACCCAAAGCACGTCTCCTTCAGGTGATGCTTTTGATATTGATTTTGTTGCTCACGAAATGGGACATCAGCTAGGTGCTAACCATACATTCGCCCATGCTTTAGAAGGATCAGGTGCTAATATGGAACCTGGCTCAGGAACTACAATTATGGGATATGCTGGTATTACTGGTGCTGATACAGATGTACAGGCTCATTCAGATCCATACTTTCATGTGAAAAGTTTAGATCAGGTAAACACTAACCTTATTGCAAAGACCTGTGATGTAGAAACTCCTATATCTAATAATCCTCCAATAATCCCTGATTTGCCTGATTATACTATTCCTAAAGGAACTGCTTTTGTACTAACGGCCAATAATATTACTGATCCTGAAAATGATCCTATGACTTTTACATGGGAACAAGTAGATAATGCCGATGAAGTTATTGATAAATATAATATTGGGACCACTGAAACCGGGGCATCATTCAGATCTGTTTCACCGAGTACAACTCCTACAAGATATTTTCCTAAACTGGAGTCAGTTTTGAATGGATATTTGGATAATAGTAATAATACATGGGAGTCTGTTCCTATGGTTGCAAGAGAGATGAACTTCGCTATTACAGCAAGAGATAATAATCCTAATGCTTCTCAGCAACAAGCCGATTATAATGTGCAGACAATTACGGTTGGAAATAATGGACCATTTAAAGTAACTACGCTATATGCTAACGTAAATAATCCTACGCCAATTAATTGGGATGTTGTAAATACTACGGCGGCACCTTATAATGTTGCTAACGTTAAGATTGATTATACAACAGACAACGGAACAAGCTGGACTACTTTGGCGGCTTCCACTCCAAATGATGGAACTGAAAACTTTACTTTTCCTTCATCAATGAATGGACAAATCATTAAATTAAGAGTGTCAGCTATCAATAATGTATTCTATGCTGTCGGAAAAATTACTTTAGCGGTTTATGCTCCTTGTAACGGATCTGCAGTAACAGGTGTGGCAACAAGCAACATTACATTTAATAGTGCTACTGTAAATTGGACGCCTGTTTTAAATGCAACTTATGTTATCAGATATAGAATAGTTGGCTCAACTACATGGCAACAAACAACCTCTACTGAACCGACTGTTAATATTACGGGACTTACAGATGCTACGGCATATGAAGTACAAGTAGCTGCTGTTTGTTCAGGAACTCCAGGAGCATACTCTACATCAGTTAATTTCTCTACTGCACCTGTAGCTTATTGTACTTCTGCTAGTAATAGTGGACAGTTTAACTATATTTCAAACGTTACACTTGGCACGATAAATAATACTACAACAGGTTCTACATATTCAAACTTTACTGCTAATACATCATTACAGCCAAATTTATTACCAAATAGTACAAATACAATAAGTGTTTCTCTTACAACAACTGTTGCTGGTGCATCATATAATGGAATGGCAGCATGGATTGATTTCAATAAAAATGGTACTTTTGAAGCTAGTGAAAGAGTTTTAAATATGCCGGTAACTGGCTTGGCAATAGGAGCTACACCTGTATCAGGATCATTTACGGTTCCATCTACTGCATTAACAAATACCCCATTAAGAATGAGAGTTGTTACTGTTTTGATTAACCCACAATTTGTAGGTGCGACCATTCCTGAAGATTTTGCATGTGGTGGCTTCCCTAATGGAGAAGTTGAGGACTATGCTGTTATTATAAATGCTCCACTTGCAACTAATGATATTGCTGGCCCTAAAAATGACATCCAGTTATATCCAAACCCGGTATCAGATATTTTAAACATTACTAAGGTTTCTGATAAGGCATCTTATAAGATTTACAGTGCTGCCGGACAATTGGTAAGACAAGGAAATATCAATAACGGTCAGATCAATGTTTCCGAACTGATCAAAGGAGCTTATGTAATTACTATTGAAGAAAAAGGAAAAGATTTATTCACATCCAAATTCATCAAGAAATAATAGAAAATAATTTAAATAATTATAAATCCTCGGGGAAACCTGAGGATTTTTTTGTGTTATAAATGTGGAAATAATACAGTCTCCAAATTATTATTAGCAAAAAAATAAGATAAATTTAAATTATGTGGCGTATAAATAGCTTATGTTCATCCTTTTTTGAAAGGTTTAATTAATTTGTTGTGAGATTTGTATGAAATAATTGTTTATATTTTTAAATTAATAATAAAAAATGTTTAGATTTGTATAATTAATATAATATTGAGAAAGTTATGAAGAAAAATTTTACTTCTTTCTTTTTCCTCTTTTTGTTTGCGATTACCAGTGCACAATGGAATCCCACGACATTCAGGGGAGAAAAAACAAGAGCAGGCTCAGATATTAAGAGCTATTACACTCTGGACATTTCTTTACTAAAGTCTCAATTGGCAAAAGCTCAGGAAACGGGGAAAAATGCAAAACCCGTCACTATTTTTTTGCCAACTTTGGAAGGGAAAATTGAAAAATTTGCCGTTTACAGCTTCCCGGTGGTTGTAAAAGAATTGGCAGATCAATATCAGCTGGGATCTTATGTGGGGGTCGGAATTGATGATCCCGGCAAGTATCTTAGATTTAGCTTGGCTCCGGATGATTTTCAGTCGATGATTATCAAAAACGGGGTGTCTGAATTTATAGAGCCTGCCGATAAGGGCAAAACAGTTTACGGTGTGCACCCAAAAACTGATAAAAGTAACGAAGGTTTCCTTTGCTCGATGAACGAAGACCTGCTGACAAAACAGGAAATCGATAAGCTTTACAAAGCTGGAAAATCCTTCAACAATCAACCAACCGATTTTGCAAAGTCTTCTGATAAAAAATACAGAACGATGAGATTGGCAATGTCGGTAACAGGAGAATACACTCAATACTTTGGTGGTACTGTGGCTAATGCTTTAACTGCTATCAACGCTACTTTAACCAGAGTAAACGGTGTATTTGAAAAAGACTTTGCATTACATCTGAATTTACAGAACTTTCCGGGGGTAATATATACTGATCCTGCGTCAGATCCTTATTCTCCGGCTGCACAAATGAACAACTGGAATCTTCAGTTGCAACAAACACTTACAGCCAATGTGGGAAATGCCAACTATGATATCGGGCATTTGTTCGGTGCTTCAGGTGGTGGTGGAAATGCAGGATGTATAGGTTGCGTATGCGTTGACCCTGCTAATAACAATGCCACTCAAAAAGGTTCAGGATATACTTCTCCGGCTGATGGTATTCCACAGGGAGATAATTTTGATATAGATTATGTCGCCCATGAAATAGGACATCAGTTAGGTGCAAATCATACATTCTCTCATGGTCTGGAACCTTCAGGCGTAAATGTAGAGCCGGGCTCAGGATCTACGATTATGGGATATGCAGGTATCACAGGAGCAAATACTGACGTTCAGGCTCATTCTGATCCTTATTTCCATGCCGTAAGCATTACCCAGGTTCAGAATAACCTCAACAATAAGACATGTGATGTTGAAACAACGATCACTAATAATCCACCGGTAATCAGTCCATTAACTACTTATAGTATCCCTAAAGGTACGGCATTCGTTCTAACAGCTTCTGCAACGGATGCTGAGAATGACCCAATGACCTATTGCTGGGAAGAAGTAGATAATGCCAACGTTACCATCAATAAAAACAACCTGGGAACCACTGCTAGTGGTGCTACGTTCAGATCATTCAATCCGACGACGAGCCCTACCAGATATTTCCCTAAATTATCATCAGTTTTAGCAGGTGTTTTAAATAATTCCAATAATGGATGGGAGTCTGTTTCTACTGTTGCCAGAACTACCAATTTCAGAGTAACAGTTAGAGATAATAATCCTGTTCCTACACAACAGCAATCGCAGTTTGCCAATCAGCAGATTGTTGTAGGAAATGACGGACCTTTTAAAGTAACCACTACGACTGCGTATAATAACGGACCAACTTCTGTTACATGGGATGTTGTTAATACAACTGCAGCGCCGTATAATGTAGCGAATGTAAAAATCGATTATACAACCGATAACGGAGCAACGTGGACGGTAGCATCTGCTTCTACTGCGAATGACGGGAATGAGTCTTTAACCCTTAACGGTCTTACCTTAGGAGGTAATGTTAAAATAAGAGTAAGCTCAATCGGCAATGTCTTTTATGCAATAGGAAGTGCTACAGTAGCTAATTTAACGAGTTGTACAGGTGCTGCTCCAACGGGTATCACAGTATCTGCAATTACACAAACGACAGCTACAGTTGCATGGACAGCTACAGCAAATTCAACATACGTGGTTCAGTATCGTCCGGTAGGAAGTACAACATGGATTACTGTTCCATCTGTATCCAACTCTGTAAATCTTACAGGTTTAAGCGACGGTGTTCAGTATGAAGTACAGGTGTCTACAGTTTGTAATGGTGTTCAGGGACCTTTCTCTGCTTCTACCAACTTTACAACGTTAGGACTTAACTATTGTACAATGACCTCCAGTAACTTTAGTGATGAATATATTTCTAATGTTACGGTAACACCAACTGGTGCAGCGGTAATGAGTAATAACTCAACCGGATCTACTTATACAGATTATACAACCACACCAAGTGCTTTGATAAATCTTGTTATCGGATCTGCATCCAACACAGTATCTGTAACAAAATTCTGGACAGGAAGTACATTCAGTGAAGGAGTAGGTGTTTGGATTGACTTTAACAGAAACGGTACCTTTGAAGCTTCAGAGCAGGTAATGAACTCTCCGGCAAATACCACAACTCCGGTTACGGCTACTTTCGCTGTTCCTGCGGGGGCTTATAATGGTCCTGCTACTACAAGAATGAGAGTGGCAATGCAGTTCTTTAATTCTCCTACGATGTGTACAAGTTTTACCTATGGAGAGGTTGAAGATTATGCTGTAAAATTAATTCAGCCAATAGCATGTACAAGTAATGCTCCGTTGAACCTTACAGTGACCAACCTTACAGCAACATCTGCTTATGTAATGTGGGATCCTGCTGTAGGAGCAACATATATATTACAGTACAGACCATTAGGCTCTACAACATGGACGACTGTTCCGTTGACATCAAATTCTTATACCATTAATGGATTATCAGAACAGGCTTCTTATGAAGTGCAGGTAGCTTATGTGTGTTCGGGAACTACAGGAACATTTACCGCTCCTTATGAGTTTACAACACCACAGGTTACTTATTGTACGATTACTTCAGGCAATAATACCAATGGTTATATCTCTAATGTAACAGTTACTCCTACCAGTTCGTATGTTATGAGCAATAACTCAGGAGCGGATACTTATACAAACTATTCTTCAGATCCTGCTAAACTAATTACATTAGTTCGTAACACAACCAACAACACTATTTCTGTATCTAAGTCATGGCTTTCATTTAGCACGTCATTAGCAGTAGGAGCATGGATTGATTTTAACAGAAACGGTATTTTTGAAACAAACGAAAGAGTAATAAGCTCGGGAACAAGTACTACTACACCTATCAGTGCTACTTTCACGGTTCCTGCGACATCTTATAATGGGCCGCTTACGATGAGAATGAGAGTTATATTCTCTACAAGTACCATCACAAATCCTTGTGCACCAATTTCAAACGGAGAAATTGAAGATTATGCAGTGAAAATTATTGATCTTGCACCTTGTACTACTGCACCGCCTTCTCCTATCGTTGTTACAAATGTTACAGCTTCTTCAGCATTAGTTTCCTGGATAGGTGCTACTGGGGCTACTTATACATTAAGATATAGAACAGGTACAGGTGCCTGGACAACTATTGCAGCTGCAACAAGCCCGTATCCGATCACAAACCTTAATGGAGGTACAACGTATGAAGTACAGGTAGCAACTATTTGTGGTACTACAGGAGCGTGGTCAAGTTCAGTGAACTTTACAACTCCGGCAATATCTTATTGTAATTCAGGTACAGCTACTGTTAGTGATGGTTACATCAATAATGTTAAAGTGACTGGTACGGCTACGCCGATGATGTCTAATAACTCAGGTCCTAGTACATATACAGATTATTCTAATGATGCTACTAAAATTATCACATTAGCCCGAAACTCAACCAATAACGTACTTTCTGTAGGAAGAACAATATTGTCGAGCACTTATTCTACCTATGCGTGGATAGATTTTAACGGAGATGGAATATTTAACAATAACCCGTCAACGACTCCGGGAGGTGAGAGAATCATGAATCTTGGTTATTCATCAACAACGCCGGTTACAGCGACATTCTCGGTTCCGGCAGGAGCATATGCAGGAACAAATAAAGTGAAAATGCGTGTCATTGTGTATTATCTTACACCTGACGACGCGTGTTCACCACTTACAAGTAACGGAGAAGTTGAAGATTATCAGGTGAAATTCGTAGATATTCAGCCATGTACTACAGCAGCTCCTACCGGTATTACCATAACGAATATTGCGGCTACTACAGCCACAGTATCATGGATATCTTCTACAGGCGCTACCTATCTTGTTAGATGGAGAACAACAAACCCTGTCGGAGCATGGAATGTTTCTCCTGGACCAATTACAGGAAACACCTATAACATTACAGGTCTTACAGAACAAACAGCCTATGAAGTACAGGTAGCAACAATATGTGGCGGAACTCAGGGGCCTTGGTCTTCTTCTGTACCGTTTACGACTACACCGATTACCTACTGTAATATGACCGGTACGGGAACAACAGATTTTATTTCTAATGTAACTGTAACGTCAGTAAACCCTGGTATTCCTCCAATGAGTAATACCTCTGTTCAGACGAACTATATAAGCTACACAACGCCGGCTACATTAATCAATCTGGAAATAGGGTCTGTTGGTAATAAGATCTCAGTAGCAAAAGGAGCAACGCAAAATGATGCTGTATCTGCTTGGATTGATTTCAACAGAAACGGAGTTTTCGAAACATCAGAACAAATTATGGCTTCTGCAGCAAGCACAACCAGCCCTGTAACGGCCTTGTTCGATGTGCCTTCAAATGCATATAGCGGAGCTTTAACAACAACCATGAGAGTGGTGCTGAAGCGTTCAAGTGCTCCTGTGATGTGTCAGAATGCCGTAAATGGAGAAGTTGAAGATTATGCCGTGAAATTAAGACCATGCTCGAATACTACACCAACAAACTTAGCATTCAATACAATTACGCATACGTCTGCTAATATCACCTGGACTGTACCTACAGGAAGTCTTACATTTATTGTGAGATACAGAGTGGCAGGTACAACTACATGGACAGAAGTGGTAGCTTCAACATTAACAGGTAACCCACCGTTGGCTTTAACAGGCTTAACGCCTGCAACAACCTACGAGGTACAGATCGCATCAAGCTGCGGAACTACCCCTGGCACATTCACATCGGTTCAGACATTTACCACAAGATGTGATCCTACACCTCCGAATGTAACAATAGGTACTGTAACCACAAACTCTGCAGTAGTAACCTGGGCTCCGGTAGTACCGAGTGCTACCTATGTAGTAAGATACAGAGTCGTGGGAAGTACAACGTGGACAACTGTAAATGTTACAACACCTCCGTTGAATACATACACGATTCAGGGATTAAGTCCATATACAACATATGAAGTACAGGTAGCCAATATCTGTAATGGTGAAACAACAGTAAATGCATGGTCTAACCCTAAAGTGTTTACTACTGAAAGAACGTGTGAATTACCTCCTCCGGGATTAACGATCACTAATCTTACACCTACGACAGCTGTTGTGGTTTGGGATCCATTCCCTGGAGCAACATATATCCTGAGATATAGAAAAGTTGGTATTCCGAGCTGGACAACAGTTACTTCAAACACGAATACCCTTACACTGACAGGATTATTGGAGTTGACACAATACGAATTACAGGTTGCCAACGTATGTAGCGGTACACCGGGTACTTATACCCTTCCGTACTTCTTCACTACACCTACTGTGATGTATTGTCAGATGTCATCTGCATCGTCGGGCTCTGCATATATTTCAAAAGTTACGGTGAAGCCGAATAATAAACCTGTTATGGAGAATACTTCTGCTGCATCCAGCTATACAGACTTTACAGGTGATCAGTTGAAGTTTATAGAATTAATCCAGGGGTCTTCAAACAACCAGATTATTATTGACAAAAAGCTTTCCGGTAATACAGAGGCTGGGGTAGCTGTCTGGATCGATTTCAACCGAAACGGTTATTTCGATATCAACGAAAGAATCATGGCTGTTGCTCCAAATGCAGATGATACTGCAAGCGGAACGTTTACCGTACCTGCGGATGCTTTCATCAGCTTGACAGATTACAAATATGTAGTCATGAGAGTTGCATTAGCGAAAGATGCAATCCCGGTAAACTGTAACAGCTTCCCTGATGGTGAGGTAGAAGATTATACCGTGAGAATATCTAAACCGATTGTTCCTAACCCTGTCAACCAGACGGATATTTTAATCTATCCTAACCCGGTAAGCACAGTATTGTATGTGAAAAATATCAGCAAAAAAGCGAATTATAAGATCTACAATGCAGCAGGACAGTTAGTGTCAAACGGAATTATCCTGAACAACAAGATTGATGTTCATACACTGATAAATGGTGTTTACATCATCGATATTCAGGATGGAAATGATATCTCCGTTCAAAAGAAATTTATTAAAGAATAATAAATCATTTAACTATTAATCATCTTACAGGCTCTCAGTTTTGAGGGCCTGTTTTGTTTATATATTTCAGTAATGATTTAATAAAGCAATTCCCGAATATCATACCTAAGGGATGTAGACTGTTACCAAAGGGAAGTGCAGCGTTACCAAAGGGAAGTAGACTGTTACCGTAGGGAAGTAGAGTTAATACCGGATTTTAATAAACCAACATATAATATCAATAGAAATGGGCTTTAGCCCATTCACATAAGGATAAGAAGCTTGGCTTTAGCCAAAACCTATTATAATTTGTTCTAAAGCACATATGTTCTCATTTGAAACAATCAGCCTAATTAGATTTCAATAGTTTAAAAACTTAATGCTTATTATTACTCAGAGGAAGTAAAAAAAATTCCAACATTCTCAGAAATAAAAAACTCGCTGAAACGTCAGCGAGTTTAATTTATTCGATATCAAAGACGACCTTTTCGGTATGCTCTTTCAGATCTTCAAGATTTGTATTATTATAGATAATGCAGTCTGCAAGTTTTATCTTGTCCTTTTCGGGCATTTGTTTTTCCATAATGGACTGTACTTCCCGGTACGTTTTGCCGTCTCTGTCCATGACCCGTTTAATTCTGATGTTATCCTCGGCAGTTACCAGGATAGATTTATAACATTCTTTATTGAGTTTAAGCTCAAACAGTAAAGCAGTCTCTTTAAAGACCAGATATTTTGTCTGTCTTTTTACCCAATCGTCAAAATCAATTCGTACAGCAGGATGAATGACCTGGTTCAATTGCTCAAGAAGGTCTTTGTTATTAAAAACTTTATCCGCTACAAATTTTCTGTCATACAATCCATTTTCATCGTATGCTTCTTCGCCTAGAAGTTGTTTGATCTTTGCCTTCAGATCTTCGTTGTCATTGACGATCTCCTTAGCTCTTTCATCAGAATAATAAACAGGAAATCCGAATTCCTCAATAAATCTTGCAACGGTTGTTTTCCCGGAGCCTATTCCGCCTGTAAGACCGATTATTTTTGGTGATGATAATGGTTCCGGCTCAGCTGCCTGCTGGGTTTCTGAATGTAATTCTTCCATATAGTTCAAATCAATATCCGAAAACATCATTAAAACTAAACGTCTCATCAAGTCTTACTCCTTTTTCTGTCATCTTGAGACTCGCCAGTTCATGATGAGCATCATGTTCAAAGAACAGCAGGTATTCATTGTCTACACATTGCTTTAAGAATTTTCCTTTTTCTTCTAACGTAAGCAGCGGTCTGGTATCGTATCCCATGACATATACCTGATTGATGTGTCCTGCGGTAGGAATAAGGTCTGCTGCAAAAACAACTGTTTTTTCCTGATATTGAATGACAGGGAGCATCTGTTTTTCTGTATGCCCGTCAACGAAGATGACATCCATTTTAAGATCCGGGGCAAAGCCGTAATTTCCTGTAGTAGGAAGAGGGAGGAAGTTGAGCTGACCACTTTCCTGGATCGGGATGATGTTTTCTTTTAAAAAGCTGGCTTTTTCCCGGGCGTTAGGTTCTGTTGCCCATTGCCAGTGGTTTTCATTAGTCCAGAACTGTGCGTTCTTAAAAGCCGGTCGGTAACCGGTACGGTTATCATTCCATTCAATGGCTCCTCCGCAATGATCAAAGTGAAGATGCGTAAGGAAAACATCAGTGATGTCTTCTTTCACAAAACCGTATTTCTTTAAATTTTTATCTAAAGTATCGTCTCCCCAAAGCGAATAGTGGCTGAAGAACTTTTCGTCCTGCTTATCTCCCAGTCCGCAATCGATCAGGATGAGTTTCTTTCCGTCTTCTACAAGCAGGGATCTCGTTCCCAGCTCAATCAGGTTTCTTTCGTCTGCAGGATTGGTCTTTTCCCACAGACTCTTCGGGACGACTCCAAACATGGCACCGCCATCCAGTTTAAATTTTCCGCACTGTATTGGATATAATTTCATATAATATTAAGATTTATAATGTTGTTTATTTTCAATAGTTTTTATCACTGAAAAAATAAGATTTTCAAAGCAGCTTTAAAAATTATTTAAATAAAATTTTACTGCTTCTGATACTGAAACCCATTGTCATCACTGATCTCAGAATAGTTCTCCCGGATTTTTCGGTCTTGAAATGTTTAAATGCTTATACGCTTTGTCTGTCACTTCACGTCCTCTCGGCGTTCTGATAATAAATCCTTCCTGAATCAGAAAAGGCTCATAGACCTCTTCCAGTGTTTCCGGATTTTCCCCGATAGAGGTGGCCAGCGCCGAAATTCCTACAGGTTTACCTTTGAAATTTTCAATCATTACACGCATGATCTTATTGTCCATTTCATCCAGTCCGAATTCATCTACATTTAAAGAATCAAGCGCATATTTGGTAATGTTAATCTCAATTTCACCGTTTCCTTTTATTTCAGCAAAATCACGAACCCTTCTCAGCAGAGCATTCGCAATTCTTGGGGTTCCCCGACTTCTGCGGGCAATTTCAATCGCTGCATCTTCATAAATCCTTACCCCTAGAACCCTTGAGCTTCTTTGAATGATCATTGATAAAAGTTCAATCGTATAATATTCCAGTCTGCTCTGTATTCCGAATCGCGCCAGCATTGGCTTGGTCAGCATTCCGCTGCGGGTGGTTGCCCCTACCAGGGTGAATGGATTTAAACCGATCTGCACACTCCGGGCATTAGGTCCTGTTTCGAGCATAATGTCAATTTTGTAATCTTCCATCGCAGAATACAGATACTCTTCCACAACGGGAGACAGGCGGTGAATTTCATCAATAAACAGTACGTCGTTTTCCTCAAGGTTCGTGAGCAATCCGGCAAGGCTTCCGGGCTTATCCAGCACCGGACCAGACGTAATTTTGCAGTTTACGCCGAGTTCATTGGCGATGATATTGGCCAGGGTCGTTTTACCAAGTCCCGGCGGACCATGCAGTAAAACATGATCAAGTGCACCGCCACGCTTTTTGGCAGCCGTTACAAAGACCTCAAGATTTTCAAGCGTCTTTCTCTGTCCTGCGAAATCCCTGAAACTCTGGGGACGGATCTGTTCTTCCTGTGCTAGCTCTTCACGGGAATAATTATCTTTATCTGGATGTAAAAAGTCTGGCATTAATTCAATTTCATTTACCGTAAAGATAAGGAAATTGAGGTTACGATTAAAGAGTGATGTTGAGATTTAAGGTTAAGGTTGAGGTTGAGGGAAGTTGTAGGCGGGAAAGGTTATGATTTATAAGATTGATTTATTTTGAGTATTTTTGGAAGAGAAATAAAAATTGAAAAATCAATGTTTGCTCTGATGTTTGAAAATTTGCTTAGATTCCTAAGGAATGACAAACATTCCGCACAATTTTGTCATGCTGAAAGCATCTAAATTTTGCAAAGTTTTTACCTCAACCTTAACCTTAATACATGAAACTAATAGGTCCTTTCAGGCAAATTGTAACCCTTGCCAACCTTCCTTTAAGAGGAAAAATATCCGATGAGAAGCTCGAAGTCATTACTGATGGCGGAATCTTAGTAAATAATGGAAAAATACAGCAGGTCGGAAATTTTGAAACTTTAAAATCTGACCATCAAAATATAGAAATCGAAGAAATTGAAGGCGTACAAATTGTGCTTCCGGCTTTTACAGATTCACATACCCATATCTGTTTCGGCGGTAATCGGGCGAATGATTTTGCTATGCGTAATGCCGGAAAGACCTATCTCGAAATTGCTGAAAGCGGTGGCGGAATATGGAGCTCTGTACAGCATACGAGAAATGCGTCTGAAGAAGATTTATTAAAAACATTATTGGAGAGAATTGATTTTCTAATATCTCTCGGAATTACAACCATAGAAGTAAAAAGCGGCTATGGATTGGATGTCGAAAATGAACTGAAGATGTTGCGGACGATTCAAAAGGCACAGCAGCAGACTGCTGTAACGTTGGTTCCTACCTGTCTTTCTACACATCTAAAACCAAGGGATTTTGAAGGAAGCAATGAAGAATATTTGCAATATGTTTTAAATAAGATCTTACCAAAAGTAAAAGAAGAAAACCTGGCGAAGCGAGTTGATATTTTCATTGAAAAATCAGCATTTCAGCCTGAAGAAAGTAAAGCTTTTCTGCTTGAAACTAAAAAACTAGGTTTTGATATTACAGTACATGCGGACCAATTCACTCCGGGAAGTTCCAGGATTGCGGTAGAGGTCGGGGCAAAATCTGCAGATCATTTGGAAGCTACTGTTGATGAAGATATTGAATTTATCGCGCACTCTGAAACGGTTGCTACAGCATTACCCGGAGCGAGTTTAGGATTAGGTGAGAAGTTCAGTCCGGCAAGAAAACTATTGGACGCAGGAGCTATCCTGGCAATTGCAAGTGACTGGAATCCTGGTTCGGCACCGATGGGGAATCTTATTACCCAGGCATCAATTTTGGCAACCTTTGAAAAACTGACAACCGCAGAAGTTTTGGCAGGAATTACTTTCCGCTCAGCATTTGCACTTGGGCTGGAAGATAGAGGAAAACTGGTAGCCGGTTTGAAAGCTGATTTCGTAACATTCAAAACTGATAATTTCCAGAATGTGCTTTATCATCAGGGAAGTTTGAAAGCGGAGAATGTTTATATTGAAGGAAAATTAAAACATTAAACTTTAAAAGCGATAAAAACTTGAATTGATAAAGAAGAAGGATAATCTCAATTTAGAGTTTCCTAATCATCTTTTAATATACTGGTTGAAATGCTTACAGCATGACAACTAAAAACCACACACACAAATTAAATTTATGAATAACAATATTTGGCAGGGAAGATTAGACGGAGAAGAGCTGCTTTTCCACAGGATATTTCAGAGAGTAAAAGAAGAAAACAACTATGATCTTATTTCAACTAAGGATTTCGTTTTACATGGATTTGCTGTAGATGAAGGGGTTAAAAGGAATAAAGGCAGGGAAGGCGCAAAGGATGCTCCTGATGTGATCAGAAAAAATATGTCCAACTTTCCGGTGATCCGTCCCGATTTTACACTGCTCGATTTTGGAAACATTACCTGTGAAGATGGTAACCTGGAAGAAGCACAGAATAATCTGGCTAAAAATGTATCGAAAGTATTGCTCAAAAATGGAAGATCTGTTGTTTTAGGGGGAGGGCATGAAGTTACTTATGCACATTATCTTGGTCTGAAAACAGCTTTTCCTGAACAGAAAATCGGGATTATCAATATTGACGCTCATTTCGATAACAGGCAACCCGAAATTGGAGTAGGACCCAGTTCAGGAACTGGTTTCTGGCAAATCGCTCAGGATGGACCGATCAATTCTCTTCATATTGGTATTCAGAGAAATTCAAATACCTTGAAATTATTTGACACTGCCCACCAATACGGAATGAAGTATATATTGGCAGATGAAATCTTCTTTGAAAATCTCCCATCGATTTACCAGAGAATTAATGATTTAGCTGAAACTGTAGATTACCTTTATCTTACGATATGCATGGATGTTTTTAACGCCTCTATCGCGCCTGGAGTTTCCGCTTCTGCGTACAATGGTATTTTTGCCGATGTACCATTTATGCATTTTTACAGACATATTTTAAAGAATGAAAAGCTTTTGGCACTTGATGTGGCAGAAGTCAACCCTTCCTATGATATTCAGGACAGAACGGCAAGGCTTGCTGCGACACTGGTTAACGAATGGTTTATGATTTAGCATCAATTTGATAGAGAAAATCATTATTTTATATAATCCTAAGGAACACATTTTGTTCCTTTCATGATACTTTTTAAGCAATAATTAAATTCAGTTTTGAATTTAAAACAGAGACTATATTATGGAACAATCAATTGAAAATAAACTTATCAGTGCAGATAAGGCATTTTCAGAATGGAAGAAAATACCATTCGAACACAGGCAAAAACTCATTGCCAAGGCAGCTGAAATTTTGAAGACACGTTCTGAAGAATTTGGAACAATCATTACTTCGGAAATGAATAAACCGATTTCGCAGGCGATTGCTGAGGTGGAAAAATGTGCATTAATGATGAACTATTATGCTGATGCGGAAAATATTTTAAAGCCTGAAAAAATAAAATCTGAATATTCTTATTCCGAAATACATTATGTTCCAAAAGGCGTTATCTTAGGAGTTATGCCCTGGAATTTTCCTTTCTGGCAGGTCTTGAGATTTGCTGTTCCTGCTATTTTAGCGGGAAATACGGTTGTACTTAAACATGCTTCTATCTGCTTCGGCAGCGGAAATGCAATTGAAAAAATATTTCTTGAAGCGGGCTTTCCTGAAGGCGTTTTTCAGAATCTGGAAATCGGACACCAAGATGTGAAGGAAGTTCTTGAACATAAAACAATTTCCGGAGTGAGCCTTACGGGAAGCGAAAAAGCAGGTGCAGAAGTTGCTTCTATTGCCGGTCAAAATATCAAGAAGTCTTTATTGGAGCTTGGCGGAAGTGATGCATTCATTGTACTGGATGATGCAGATCTGGATGAAGCAGCTAAAGTGGGTGCATTGGCGAGACTTCAGAATTGCGGACAGACTTGTGTAGCGGCAAAACGATTTATCATTGATGAAAAAATAGAAGATACTTTTCTTCCGAAATTTATTGAAGAGTATAAAAAGTTTATCCCTGCGGATCCTATGGACAAGGAAACAAAAATCGCAGGAATGGCAAGACCGGATCTTGCAGATGATCTGGAAAAACAGTTTCAGAAAGCCTTGGAAAACGGCGCTGAAATTATACTTCCTTTAGAAAGAATTTCTGATAATGAATTTAATCCGGGACTGATTCGGGTAGAAGAAGGTAATCCGATTTTACAGGAAGAGCTTTTCGGGCCTTTAGGGATGGTCATGATTGCTAAGAATGATGAAGAAGCTTTACAGCTCGCTAATAATATTCCTTTTGGCCTTTCAAATTCTGTTTGGACACAAGATAAGGACCGTCAATTATTTTTTATTGAAAATCTAGAATCCGGAACAGTCAATATCAACAGAATGACGAGTTCTGACCCTCGTTTTCCTTTTGGAGGCACAAAGACCTCAGGATACGGAACGGAGCTTTCATTGCTGGCTTTAAGAGAGTTTGTAACCGCAAAGACTGTTGTTGGAAATGAATAAACCGTAATTATTTAAAAAAAGCAAAACTCCCGATAATCCGGGAGTTTTGCTTTTATACTAACTGTTTAAATTAAACTGTAGTTAATCGTAATGTATTTGTTTTACCACCTTCATATGATGGAGTCGCATTGATGTTAATTACAAAATCTCCTGCCTCGATGTATCCATAGTTGTGGGTAAGCATATTTACCTGGATAATCGTTTCATCAGTAGATTTCTTCATATCATAATAATAAGCGTGAACTCCCCAAAGCAGGTTCAGCATTGTAATAACTCTCTTATTTCCGCTGTAAACAATAATGTGAGAATTGGGTCTGTGCGCTGAAAGCTGGAATGCTGTATAGCCAGAACTTGTTAAAGTAACGATTGCAGAAACATTAGTTGTTTTTGCAATTCTTACGGCTGCAAGACAAACTCTGTTTGTAATGAATCTTTCATCGATACAATTGAAGTCCTTTTCGATGGGCTCATTTCTATGCTGATAGAAGTGTGTGGTTTCAATATTCTTTACGATCTTCGCCATGTTTTCAACTACCTGTACCGGATACCTTCCCACTGAAGTTTCCCCGGAAAGCATTACGGCATCAGCCCCGTCCAATACAGAGTTGGCTACATCATTTACTTCTGCTCTTGTTGGTGTTAAACTGTTGATCATCGTTTCCATCATCTGCGTTGCAATGATCACAGGCTTGGAATAAAATCTTGCTTTTTCTACCAGTGTTTTCTGGATAGCAGGAACCTCTTCCATAGGAACTTCCACTCCCAGATCTCCTCTGGCAACCATCAGTCCGTCACATTCCAATAAAATTTCATCGATATTTTTTACACCTTCCGGCTTTTCAATTTTCGCAATAATCGGCGTTTTGAATTTTCCGTTCGGATGCTTGGAGATCAGTTCTTTCAAATCAATAATATCCTGTGCATGACGAACGAAAGAAAGTGCGATCCAGTCCACTTCCTGATCAAGCATAAAGTTGGCATCCTGAATGTCTTTTTCCGTTAAAGCGGGAAGAGAAACATTCGTATTTGGAAGGTTTACTCCTTTTTTAGAACTTAGAGGTCCCCCTTGAATTGTTTTTGCCTTTACCGTATCAAGTTCATTTGTTTCTGTAACTTCTAAAACCAATTTACCATCATCAATGAGGATTCTTTCGCCAACTTTTACATCCTGAGGAAATTGTTGGTAAGTCATGTATACTTTGGTAGAATCACCTTCTATTTTTTCATTGGTGAAGGTAAGGATATCGCCAGGATTAAGGTAAGAGCCTTCCTTTACAACACCTACCCTTAATTTAGGGCCCTGTAAATCCCCTAAAATTCCAACAGAGAACCCGTACTCTTTATTGAGTTCTCTGATGATTTCGATATTTGAACGAACTAAGTCGTAATCTGCGTGTGAGAAATTTATTCTAAAAACATCAACACCTGCTCTCATTAACCCTAACATTACTTCTTTCGACGATGACGCCGGCCCAAGTGTTGCGATAATTTTTGTCTTCTTTAAATACTTATTCATAATACTGGATAATTTGATAAAGTTCTTCTTCAGAACCTAATGTGTAATCTTGAATGGGAAATACAAGATTTTCAGGGAGCAAAATTACGGAAAAATCAGGAAACTGTTCCGAACTATGCAAAATATATTGTACTTCTACCTGATTATTTAATAAAAATTTAATGTTTTCTTCTCCTGAGAAGAGCTCAGTTTGTATTTTTTTTTGTTTACTTTCCGAAGACCGGTTTGAAATAAACCTAAAACATGTCTTGGTAAATTTGTGATAAGCCTCAAATCGAGGAAAAAAATAGTCATAATAAGACCCGTGATAGATGAGATCATCAATCCTTTTAAAATTAAGATCGTTTCTTTGATTTACATTATAGAAAAACTCATGATCGGGTACATTTTTGGCCAATCTTACCAATCCTATGGTAACATCTTCAAATTCTATATCGTCAAGATCATAAAGCTTTTGAATTTCCAAGTATGTTTTCTTTTTTGTTTAAAATATAAAATGCTCTCTGCGCTGCTTTTTCTTCCGCCTTTTTTTTGGAGGTTTCCGTAGCGTTGGCGATTTTTTCGTCTCCGAGCCAGACATGACACCGAAAGACAATCGACCTGTTCACCTGTATTTCTTCACAGGTTTCGTACTTTATATTTAATTTTTTCTTTTGGCTCCATTCGAGCAGAAGACCTTTGTAGCTTACAATTTTATTTTCCAGCTTATTCATTTCGGTTGGCGTGAGCAGCCTGTCCAAAATAATCTTTCTGCAGATTTCATACTGAAAATCCAGATAAACGGCGCCAATTAAAGCTTCAAATAAATTTCCGGAGATATTTTCACCTAATGCCACAGAGGTCTGTTTTTGCAAAAGATCGGTCAGTTTAAGATCTTCTCCTAATTTATTAAGATTTTTCCTATTTACAATCTTGGATTTCATTTGCGTCAGATATCCTTCATTCGCCTGAGGATAAGTTTGAAACAAGTGACATGAAATGATTGTACCCAAAACAGAATCTCCTAAAAACTCAAGCCTTTCGTAATTGCTGTCTTTATTTTTAGAAGAATTTTTCAGAGAAAAAGCTTCACGGTACAGCGCAACATTTTGCACCTCAGTACCGAGAATTTTATTAAGTTCAGTACTGAGAAAGTAATCTCTCTCCGTTAATTTTCTTTTTCTTTTTTTGAGAAGGAATTTAGAAAAGTATTTCTGTAACTCCATTCAGTAAATTTAGATTTTCTTAAATAGAACGCAAGCGTTGTGCCCACCAAACCCAAAAGTATTACTCATGGCTACTTTTACATCCTTCTTCGCAGCCTCATTAAATGTAAAATTCAGTCTGCTGTCGATATTTTCATCATCAGTAAAATGGTTGATGGTTGGAGGAACAATACCATGAATAATTGTTCCCAACGCAGCAATAGCCTCAATAACACCCGCAGCACCCAAAAGATGGCCTGTCATTGATTTTGTAGAATTAATCTGAATGTCGAACGCATGCTCTCCCAATAATTTTGAAATGGCATTGGATTCTGCGATATCTCCTAATGGAGTAGATGTACCGTGCATATTGATATGATCTACTTCATCAGCAGTAAGTCCTGCATCTTCCAGGCAGTTCTTCATTACCAGGTAAGCTCCTAAGCCTTCAGGATGCGGTGCGGTCATATGATGTGCATCTGCACTCAGACCTCCGCCTTTTAATTCTGCATAAATTGTTGCTCCACGCTTTACGGCATGCTCATATTCTTCAAGAATGATACACCCTGCGCCTTCACCCAATACAAACCCATCTCTGTCTTTGTCAAAAGGTCTTGAAGCGGTTTTAGGATCGTCGTTTCTTGTAGAAAGAGCCATCATTGCATTGAATCCACCGACACCACTTGCTGTAACGGCTGCTTCAGAGCCACCGCATACAATCACATCTGCTTTTCCAAGCTGGATCAGCATTTTGGAATCAATTATAGCATTTGCTGAAGATGCACACGCTGAGACGGTTGTGTAGTTTGGTCCATGAAAACCGTATTCAATAGAAATGTGTCCTGGTGTGATATCAGCGATCATTTTAGGAATAAAGAAAGGGTTGAATCTCGGGATGTCCGTATTGGCCCAACCTAAAACTTCAGTTTCAAAAGTTTCGAGACCTCCGATTCCGGAGCCCCAAATCACTCCGACTCTGTTTTTATCTACGCTGTCTTCAATGATTCTTGAGTGTTCTACTGCTTCTCTTGCAGCTACCAGCCCAAGCTGAGTATTTCTATCCATCTTTTTTGCTTCTTTCTTATCGAAATACTGCAGCGGATCGAAATTTTTTACTTCACAAGCAAACCTTGTTTTGAAGTTTGTGGCATCAAAAAGAGTAATCGGAGCGGCACCGCTCTCACCTTTCACAAGATTTTCCCAGTATTCTTTTGCATTATTTCCAATCGGTGTTATTGCTCCAAAACCGGTTACAACTACTCTTTTTAATTCCATAAACTTTGTTTAATTTCTTTTTTGTTGAAGAATATTATTTATTTACTACTTCTTCGATATAAGCGATAGCGTGTCCTACAGTAGTAATTTTTTCAGCCTGATCATCAGGGATTTGAATGTTGAATTCTTTTTCAAACTCCATGATAAGTTCAACTGTATCCAATGAATCTGCTCCCAAATCATTAGTGAAGCTAGCTTCCGGAGTTACTTCTGTTTCTTCAACGTCAAGCTTATCAGCGATGATAGCTTTTACTCTTGATGCAATGTCTGACATAGTAAATTTTTTTTTAATTGTTAGATGGTGCAAATATATAAAATTCTTTACGATAAAACATTTTTTTAATGTTTTTTGTGGCTCATAGGTATGTATTTTGTCGTGTTGCTGTTTAGTATTTTAGTTTTCAGAGGTTTAGATTTTATTGATTTTTCGGGATTAAACTTATTGATTTTTTCGAATTTTATAAGCCTTTGCGGTGTGACTGTTAATAGTTTATATATTTATTTAAAAAAAGAAAATATTGAGTTGATACGTCGATATTTAAAATTTGATATGACCTATATTATTAGTTCAGAAATTTAACAGATTGTGTTATTTATATTTGCTAATTCAAATAGCATGATGATTATTTTTGTTCAGAATTTTAATACACCCTTATTTATTGTAATTTAATGAAAAAGATTATTTGCGGCATACTCCTTTCGTTTTCTATGACCCTGTTAGCACAAATCAGAGGGAAAGTCATTAAGATAAAAGACGGTGATACAGTTGTAGTCTTATTATCTGATAAAACGGAGCAGACAGTGAGGCTTGCAGAAGTTGACTGTCCGGAAAATGGTCAGGCTTTCGGGAATAATGCTAAACAGTTTACCTCGGGGCAGGTTTTTGGTAAAACTGTTGTTATTTACAAAGTAGGGAAGGACCGGTACGGAAGAAGTATTGCCGGCGTTTTCTATGACGGCGATAAATATTTATCAAGGGAAATTGTGAAAGCGGGATTCGGTTGGTGGTATTTTAAAGCGTCTAAAAATCCGGAACTGCAAAAACTCCAGGATGAAGCAAAACAGAAGAAACTGGGTTTGTGGAGTGATACAAAAGCAATAGCTCCATGGGAATTCAGGAAAAATAAAAAGAATAAGAAAAAATAGATAAGACTGTTTCAAGTCCAAATCATTGGATTTGTCATTCTGATGAACGAAGAATCTTCAAAGTAATCCTTTAGATTATTCACTTTATTGTATTGCATTCAGAATGACACTCTTGAAACAGTCTCATCAAGTTGATAAATCATTCCACCAATATTCCGGTGGTGGTAATTATATTTTTTGGATTAGCAGGATTTATGCTTTGCACATCGCATCCCATGTTGTCCAGAAGTGCGCATTGATCGCTCCCGGAGCCGGATTGGTGCTGTCGGCCACGATTCCTACCATAGAGGCGCAGTTGGAGTTGCACCCGATCTGGTTTCTGCTTCCTTCCTGAGCCGGGATTTCTCTCCATGTTCCGGTAGAACCGCTTAATAATTCCACTTTAATATCAAAAAGCCCAGAAAGGTTAGGTGTCTGAAGCTGCTTGGTCGGATCTTCGCTGGAAATCATGTCTTTCCAGTTTCCTTGTGAAAACGTTACTCTCCACTGTCCGATCATTTTGGCAGTGTCATTTTGCGGGGAAAGGTATACCCAGAACTGAGCACCTCCTCCTAATTGTAATTGTCCTGTAGAATTTGCGTTGTAGCTTGTGTTTGCTTCCATGATGTTTTGTTTTTAGTTGTTTTGTATTCCAAAGTAACGCAGAAAATATCATCCGCAATAGCGTGTAAATAACCAATTGGAGGATTAGGTGTTTGTACGGTAGGGTAGCAATAGGTCAAATAATTATAATTTTGTGATTGTTGTTTTCTTCGATTCTTTGTTATTTTTATAAAATAACCATAAAAATGCAGGATTTAGAATTATTTGTGCTAATTTTCAAACCGGATTTACATTACAATGAATGCTTTTATATAGATTTTGCTACAAATAATAATTATTACCCCCGTTGTGCATTTTGATTCATTATCCTCACTTTGAGTAGATTTTTGAAAAAAGCGTATCGAAAGGTTTATAATTTTGAAGATAGATTTCATTCTCGACTACTTTATTACGAAAAAATAATCTGAGTGACGAGGCTACTATCAAAATTTTTCAAAATGCACAACGGGTTAATTATTATCTATTACTTAAATTATATATATTAATTTATGAAAGATTAATTTAAAAGTTATTTATAATGACAACACTATCTTCGCAAGTCCTATCTTTGAATAATAATAGCAAATTTTAAAAAATGGATAATAATGATAATCTATATAGGATTCTATCGGACAAGTTATTCAGTATATTTTATGTAGATGATCTGAAATATGGAAGACAACAAGAGAATGGTAGTTATAAATTAATTAAAGAACGTATAACACCAGTAACAATTGAAGATATGTTAAGAAACCAAAAAAGTTTATTAACATATCAGGAGTTGCATATAGTTGATACTGCATTTATAAAATGGATTTGTATTGATTTGGATATTTCTAAAAAGGAGATAGACGAAAATAAAATTAATCCAAATAATTTAAAAGATGTCAAGACTGCGGCGGAAATAGTTGTAGAATTTTTAAATGAGAAGAATATACCTCATTTGGTTGAATTTTCGGGTAGAAGAGGATTTCACATTTGGATTTTTTTTGAAAGACTTGTTACTAAAAGTGACGGCTATAATTTAATAAATTACATTTATTTTAATGTTAAAGATAAATTTGCTAATGATATAGCTGTAGATAAATTTCCAAAAGTTCCTTTTGTTAATAAATATTCAAAAGGTGTAGGTTCAGGAATAAAACTCCCTCTTTCTCAAAATAAAGGTAGTAATAAATTGTCTTTTTTTGTAAATATAAATGAAGAGTTTGATTTTGATGCTGATAATTGGTTAAGTATTCCAAATGAAAAATTTTTACAGAAACAATTCGAGATATTATCTCAAGCTCAGCCCGCATCAATTAAAATTATTGAATCGGTTTTAAGTGATTTTACAAAGTCAGATAATTTGCCAAGAAACTCATACTATAGAGTAAGAAAAACTTCTAATGTTGCAAACAATTTGTCTTTAGAAGACATAATAAGTTCTTTAAGTCAGTGTGAGCATTTAAAATTGATTTTTAATGATTTTGAAAAAGGTTTAAATAATAAAGAGAGAAGTATTTTAGTTGGCTTACTAGGGCAATTACGGACTAAAGAAAATATTAATTTTGGTCAAGAATTACTGCTAGAAATTTTCTCTAGAGTTAGGGATTTTAATAAAGAAATTACTCTAAAAAAGATTGAAACGCTTAAATATCTAAAACCTATAACCTGTAAAAGCTTAGGTAGATGCTCTTCCTGCTTTCAATGCAAAATGGTATCCCCAGTTGAATTAATTGCAGGTGTTTCATTAGAAAAAATCTCTGATTATCGAATTGAAAATATTGATTTTAATCTTTTTGATAAAATTAGAAAGTCATTATATCAATATTCATTAAAAAATGATGAAGTGCCTTTGTTTCCTCAATTGGAAACAATTAATACAATCGATTTTGAAATTGTAAGGAAAAATATTGAAGAAATATATAAAGGAACTTACATTGTTGCAACTGATAAATATGAGTTTGAAAGAAAAGAAAATTCCAAAATCCGTAAATTATTTAATATAGATCCACTAAATAATATAATTTCAATATATTTTACTTTTGTTTTAAACACCTTATATTATAGTGAAATTTCGGGTAATTCTTATGGATATGAATTTTCTAGTAGCTTTTATAAAAATAATATTTTCACTAATTGGTTTATTAATTGGGCAAAATATACTAGAAAAATAGAAAGTATCTTGTTTAATTTTGAATATTCAAATTATTATTTAATAAAGTTAGATATAAAGAGTTTCTATGATAAAATTGATCTTCAAAGATTAAAAATAAAATTGTTTGAAGAAGCACCTCTATCTATTAAAAATAAATTAAAAGAGTTGCCTAAAGAAGATATTTTTAAATATAGAAATATAATAAGTTATCTAATTGATCTTTCAGTTAAAACAACTGAAAATTCAAAAGTTGGATTGCCTCAAGGTCCTGTATTTGCAAGGTATTTAGCCGAATTATATTTAGGTAGTTTGGATACCTTAGTTGAAGATACATTTATATTAGATCAAAGAAGAGAATTTTATTATCGTTTTGTTGATGATATTTTCATTTTTGTAGAAAATGAGGACAGAGCCACTAAACTTTTTCAAAATATACATGAGTGGCTATCAATAAATGGATTACAATATAATGATAGCAAAACTAAAATAGTAAATGTTCGCAGTTATGCAGATTCTGGAGAATATCAGAAATTTAAGGATGATATAAAATATGATATAAATAATGCGAACAAGAATAAAAATGTCCTATCCCAAACAGAAATTCAAGAAGCTATCTCTAAGCTTGAAATTTTAACAGATGATGTCAAATTTGGATTGAAAGATAATCTCAGATTTTTTTATAGCCAATTTGATAATGATAGACGTTTAAATAGCATAAAAAAGAAACTAGCGAAGAAGATACCATTTACGGATAATGGTAGAGGAGCTTTATATTTCTTATTTTATAATAATCTAATTTCTAATTTCCCGAAAGAATTTTGGTCACTATCAGAAAATGCAAATAAATTAAAAGGTCTATCTCTAAGCCATTTTTTAAATACAATCTTACTATATCAAGATGACTTATCTTCACATGAGGAGTATATTAGAGTTTTGATAGAGAATGTATATGATAGAAAAGATTTAAATGATGCTGATAAATTATTGATTGCTGTTCTATCCTTAAAAACTAATAATACCATAAAACTAAATTATTCTGAAAAAATTATGTTTTCCGCTTTAGCACAACCCCGTCTCAAATTAGATAAATCCCATTGGGATTTGATGGAAAAAAAATTGGAATCATTTAATGATATTATTTTATTAACTGAAGTAAATAAGATAATACTAACACAGGCTCAAACTATTGACTTTTTAAATGTTTTTGCAAGCTACTTATTTTTAAGATTTTCTGAATGGAAAAAAAGCAATCATGATTTTCTTAAAAATGAAGAAGCTTTAAAAGCGTATTATCAAATTATATCTTTTTTAACTTTATTTGAGAAATCTGAAGATATTAACAATCTGATTGTATCATGGAAATTGTTGTTGGAGATTTCAGTTGAACAAGGAGAATATCAAGATAAAAAGCATCAATTTTTATGGGTAGATAAAGTATCAGATTTACAATACGAAGACTTTTCTAATAATAGTTATTCACTTATACTTTCAAATAAAAAAGGCTCAAAAATAGGAGAATATTCTTGTCTGAATGAGTTTTTGGAGCAATATAGAAACCTGCTTATCATGATGCTTTTCAAAAAAGATCAGATTAATCATTATACTCATTTTAAAAAAGATGTATTAGCCGAAATTGATGCGGATGAGTCATTATTTTATGACTGGATAAAGGACATGACTGCATTATTGTATCCAGATAGTAATGATATTAGCTTGAAAAACATAGCTTTAAATGGATTGATTGTATTAAAAAATAGCGAGAGAATTTTCGTGAAAAAAGTTTACGAAAATATAAATATTGAAAAGTATGACTATTTAAATATTAATTCTTCTTTTAAAGAAACAAAAGAAATTGAATATACAGTTTCAACTGAAAATCTAAGTAAGGCTCTGGCTGCCCCTAACTTTTGTGTATTTATTAAAAATTTAAGGTCTGTAATAGATGTGCATATGGATTTTAATTCAACATATAAAACATTTCCATTCTTTTATAAGCCTTACGAAAGTTTGTCAAATTTACCAATTGTTCCATTTTATTCTGAATATAAACAAATAGCGGACTCTAAAGGAGTTATATCCGACTTAAATGTTACTATTTATTGGCAGGCTATTGAGGAAGTATTATCTAGATTAGATACAATTAGTTTAGTGGAAAATAATTCAAAATATAATTTTACATTAAGCGAATTAGATACTAGATTCTATCCTACATCTGCTATACTTGAAATGAATGAGGTTTCGAAAATTAAATTTATTCAAAATTTTGTTGATAACATATTAACTGATGATTTAACAATTTTTCAATATCAATCAGTTTGGAGTAATACGGTATTCGAAATGTGTACGATAATAAATAACGGAATCACAGATATAATAAATTATTTAAAAGTTCATTTTGATTGTTATAAGGAAGAAAGCGCACATTTAGATATATTATTCTCAATCAATGAAAAATTAGAAATTAAGAATGATAATCTTTTAGAGTTATATCAAACAATTATAAACTCCTTAGATCTGTTTATGGAGCAATCTCCGATAAATAAGATAAATTTTTCTGAAATTCTAAAAGAAGCTTATTTACCAAAATTATTTTTAAATTCTCTAAAAGAAATCTCTGTCGAAATTTCATTATTGAAAAAAATGAACATTAGAATAGAAGACGATCCTCATCCTATTACGGGAGAAAGTAATTATAAAATCTATCTGAATAATGTAAGTAAAGAATTTAAAAAAATATATTTATATAATCACGATCATCAAATTTTTCAAGATGAAGATTGGGATGAACTTGCCAATATCATAAGAATTAGAGGAGAGAGTCAATATTTATATTTAAAAGACGATGAATTGTATATTTATGTACTTCAAAATGAAATAGCGAAGTGTTATGAGAGAATCATTAGAAGAAAAAAGATTTATGATAGTATTTATATTGAAAATAATATTGGTCAAGATGATTTGGATTCATATGCTAGCTTATTTCCTAAGAATGAAAATTTAGATGAAATATTTTCGACTGTTGAAGGATATACAAATTTTCAAGAACTAAAAAAGATGTTTTCATGTCATTTAAAAGATCATTCTGAATTTTTGAACAGGATTGTTCATTGGTTATCATTGTTCAATGACGAGAGTTTGGATGGAAGTTACTTGAAAAAATATATGGATGAAAATCAATTAAATATAAGATATTTACATATAACAATTTTAGAGGTGTTATTTCGGCATAATTATATTTCTGAAGAGCATATTAATTATTTTCGTGAAACTTTAGTAGCGTTTGCAGAAGATAAAAATACAATTATTGTTCCTATTAAAAATCCTTCGGATGATGAAAATGGCCTTAAAAGACTGTTAAATAAATGTGGCTTTGAAAGCAGGCAATTTAATTGGCCATTTAATTTTGATAAATTATGTAAGAATGAGATTCCTGAAAAAATAGTTTTTATCACTGATATTTCACTTACTGGCTCTCAAACAAAAAAAGCTCTTAGTTATTATTTTAAGACAGATTATGAAAATAATGATGCATTAAATGATTACTTTAATAGTAGAGGAGAGGAAGGACAGAATTCTCCTAAAGAAGAAAAGTATTTTTCATTTGCTAATTTAGATGCTTGTAAAAATTTCTATAGTAATATAATTAAATGTAAAGAAATAATATTTCTTTCTGCAATTAGTACAATACAATATGAAGAGACTATAAAGGATTTTTTAGCTAATATAAATTTAAATGTTTCTTTTTCCAAGTATGGTAATTTTTTATCCGAGGAAGAATATCTTTATGGGAAATTGAAGTATCATGTTGACGAAAGAAAATTATTTGAAGTTTTAATAAATGATACCGAATTATTATTAAAATTGTTTCTTAAGGATAAAAAATATAAAGATAGTTTAAAAGATCTTGAAAGAAATAATATCATATTAAGAATAAACTCCTTACCAGCAAAACATATTAAACTATTTACTTTACGTCCCAAAAAAGGAAAACCTTTATTAGATTATATTCCGAACTGGAAAAAAAATTAATTGAAGATATGAGATATAATAGAATTAACTTTTGGACATTAAATAATAAAATAGACATTTAGTACGGTTTTAGTACAAAAAAAATAAAAAACCGCTTTAAGTATAATTTAAAGCGGTTTTCAGTGGAGTTGGAGGGATTCGAACCCTCGTCCAAACAAGCAATACATAAGCTTTCTACATGCTTATTCTGCTATTGATTTTCGACTGAACGCAGAGAGCAGGCACCCAACATTCAGCTTATCTTCTGAGGTTTTCGAGCTTTAGCCGAAGCATCTAAAGCCTTATTTCCGCATTCCTATATCCCAGAATCAAACGCCGCAGAACAGAGCATTTGTGGGATATCTTGCTTCCCTACTAACATCTTCGGGAAAACGCTTGATCTACTATACTTCGATATTAAGCTGCAAGAGCGAACTCTTCGTTGCCAGTTAAAATTGTGTAGCAAGGGATTATAGAGATCGCGCTACGGTTCTCTGCATGCTTACTTACCCATTGGTCTTGCTGTCGAAACCAGTCAACCCCATGAATAAAGTATGCAAAAATAAGGCTTTTTATTCAAATATGGTTAATATACGCTAATCTTTTTGGAGAAGAGCTGTTACTCTCTGTTCTTTAATAAGATCCAGCCGGATAATTGTACAGGCTGTTTCGTAATCTGGTCGGTCCAGGATAAGCTGTACCAATACGTGTCAGTTGGTAATGGCATTCCGACATATTTTCCATTCCAAACCGGGTTTTTAGAACTTACCTCGAACACAACTTTACCGTATTTATCAAAAATACTTCCTTTGAAATCTCCAAACTTGCTGATAACGCTGAAGTCGATATTGTCATTGATCCCGTCGCTGTTTGGGGTGATGGTGTTTTTCATCAGGAACGTATAATATTCCGTATGGGTGTCACACAAAACACCTCTCTTTTTTACCCTGATAGAATACTGCGTATTTCTCAAAACATTTTTGAAAATATTGTACGACTGCCACGTTACGCCGCCGTCAATAGAATATTCCAGTGGGTCACCTGTGGGATTTTTAACGTTGATGGTTAAGAAGCCGTTTTCATAAGTAATTCCTGTAATTTCAGGAGTTTTAATATAAGAAACCACGGCAGTAAGCAGTTTAGAACAAGACCCGTTGTTGATGGTCACCGTGTACGTTCCGGGAATTGCGGTGCTTATGGTTTGGGTAGTGGCTCCGGTACTCCAGCTGTAAGAATAATTCTGTCCGGCGCCGGCATCCAGTATGGCATTGTCTCCCTGGCATATCTCCACATTCGGCAAAGACGCTGAAATCGCAGGAACAACATTAATCGTAATGGAAGTAGTTGCCTGGGCAGGACAGCCGTTGCTTCCGATTCCTGTTACCGTATAAGTAGTGGTGGAAGTCGGGGAAACGGTTTGTGTGTTTCCATTGCCTGAAAGTCCTGTCCAGGTATAACTTGCGGCTCCTGATGCGGTAAGCACAACAGAATCTCCTTTACAGACATTAATGGATGAAGCGTTTAACGTAATTGTTGGTGGGGTAATATTTTTTACAACCGTTACTGAAGATTGCTTGGTACAACCTAGCGGACTGGTAATTTTCAGGGTGTAAGTTCCTGCATTATTCACTGCCGGGGTTAATGTATTCGCCCCTGAAACAATTGTTCCACCGCCGGCTGCTGTCCACAGGAACGTTGAACCCGGCGGAAAGGTTGAACCGGATGCATTAAGGGTGACCTGTGTATTGGTACAGTTGATTTCAGATGGTGTGGCAATGTTCACCGTAATCGCAGGATCCATTGTCACCGTTGCAGAGCTTTGGTATTGACATCCTAAAGGAGTGGTTACCGTAACGGTATAAGTTCCGGATGCTGTTACCGTGTTGGTGGTTCCGGTTGTACCGTTGGACCAGGAAAAGGTATTTCCGGTTCCGGTTGCAGAAGCTGTTAACACGGTTGAAGCTCCTTCGCAAAAGGTTAGGTTTCCTGTAATCTGCACATTCGGATTCGGGCTGCTGCTGATGGTAACGGAAGCTGCATCACTTGTACACAATCCGTTATTGTTGGTCAACGTATAAACTCCGGGAGCATTTACCGTGATACTTTGCGTAGTTTCACCTGTCGACCAGGTATTTCCGGTAACGTAATTAGAAGTTAGCGTAATATTTCCGTTGTTACAGATAACCGTGGAAGAAGCAGTAATTGCTGCCACTGGTTTTTGATTGACGATCAATTGCAGGTTAGCCACTTTCGAACAGGTGCTGGATTTTACCCGGACATACACCGTTGCATTTCCGGAAACATGTGCTGTCGGATTGGCAATCGTGTTGGTATTTCCTGCCACCGCATCGGCCTGATTAAGATAATAATCAAAAGTTACTCCGGAGGTAGTGCTTATATTGTTTTGTGTTGAGGTTAAATTAAAAGTAGCAGTAGGCGTATCGGAACAAATACTTAAACTTGCATTCTGAACAACGGGAACAACGCCCTGAGTAACTGTAACCGATTTTTGATAGGTACAATTGGCGGGTGTTGTAACGGTCACCGTGTAGGTTCCGGGAGCTGTCACGGAAATGCTGTTACCGGTAGCGCCATTAGACCAGGTATAGAGATTTCCTGTTCCGGTAGACGTGGCAATAAGTTGTGTAGAAGTATCACACAGTACAAGATTGCCTGTAATCTGTACGTTCGGATCGGAAGCGGCTGTAATGGTTATAGATGCCGGCGGACTTGTACAATTGCCATTTGTCGTTACCAGCGTGTAGGTTCCGGGTGTGGTAATTACAATGGAAGGGCTTGTGGAGCCTGTTGACCAGATATTTCCTGTTGTGTTGCTAGAAGTTAATGTAATATTTCCTCCCGGGCATAAAGTCATGGATGAAGCGGTAATGGAAGCTGTTAAATTGCCGACTTCAAAAATAAAAGAACCGGTCTGTTTGCAGGAATTCAGACTGCTCGACGGATTAGTCGGGTTATTGTAATTGATATTATAATAATAAATCGAGCCTGGTATTATTATGGTGGGTGCTATAATCGGGTTGCTCCCTGTTGTAGCATCATTGGCATCATTGAAATAGCTTACTGTAAAGTTAGGATTTCCATTGATGATTCCTGAAGATAATGTTGTGAAATCAAAAGGAGTATTATTGTCACAAATTGATATAACCCTTGGCGAATTCGGAGTGGGGTCCGGTACGCCTGGTGCAATAAAAGGATTGGGAGCATTCGCGGAACTGAAAGGGGATACAAAAGTAGCTGTTCCACCCCAGGTTAGATTAAATGTATAAACGGTAGTAGACCAATTGTCTATATATAAATAATAGGTTTCTCCGGCTACAACATCCATATATTTACAATACGGTGTTGTAGGGCCTCCTGCAGAACTTGTATTCGTGTTGATCATATTCATTCCCGTACTTGAAAGATTTCCGGATGCATTACATCGTATTGGGAATCCGAGATTACCGCATGAGGTATTCGGGCCATAAATCGCCCAGTCGTAATCAACAGGTCCGGTAGGAGTAAGGTTGAAAGTAAGGGTTCCGCTGGTGGCAATGGTAAATTTATACCAAACGGAATGGTGTTCTCCGGAAGATAAACATCCGCCGAGATTTTCATACTCATTTCCAACTCCTGAAGGGGTGTAATTGATATTTGAATTTCCGCAAACCGTAATTGCTGAAATACAGTCTTCCTGAGCGGAAAGTGAAATATAAAAGATGGATAGTAAAGCAAGCAGTAATCTTTTGATCATACCCTGGTTACAAGTTTTAAAGGTGAATATAAAAGGATAAAATAAGGTAAGGAATAAACAAAAGCTAAGTCTTGACTGAAATACGTTGTAATGAATATGGATTCATTTTATGAATATTAATTTTTTGCCAAATTTAACTAAAATTTTGTTATAAAATTCAATTAAATAATTGTAATATGAGTTGAATATCGGTCTTATTTTGAATATTTTCTATTCGTATGGTGTATTAAAAGAAGAATGATTATCAAACAATTCAATTAAAAAATTTGCAGATTTATAAAAAATTAGTACTTTTGCAATCCAAAATGAGATGTAAAATATGTTAATAATTCCAGTTAAAGATGGTGAATCCATCGACAGAGCATTAAAAAAATATAAAAGAAAATTTGATAAAACAGGAACAGTTCGTCAGTTAAGAGCTAGACAACAGTTTATCAAGCCTTCTGTAACGTTAAGACAAGCTAGATTGAAAGCTGCTCACAAGCAGAGAAATCTTAGCAAAGAAGAGCAGGCTTAAGAAATTTTCTTAATTCGCATACGAATTCACTCTTTAAATAGTTATATTTGAAGAGTGAATTTTTGTTTTTATACTTTTAATGATGTTGGATAAATTCTTAGAATATTTAGAGCTCGAAAAGAGGTATTCCCCTCATACAATCACAAGCTACAAGAAAGATCTTGAAGATTTCCGTCTTTTCTATCTTAAAACAGAAGCTTCTGAAGATTTTATAAAAGCAGACAGGAAGATCATCCGCAATTTCATTGTTGAACTGAGTGAAAATAATATTTCCAAAAGAAGTATTAACCGGAAACTTTCCTCATTGCGAAGTTTTTACCTTTTTCTTTTAAAAATTGGCGAAATTGAAGTCTCTCCCGCCGAAAATATTTCTTCATTAAAATTCTACGCCGAAAAACAGATTCCGATGTCCGAACAGGAAATGCAAAACCTCAATGATCAGCTATTTAACAAGGTTCACGATGTTCTGGAAAAATGCATTCTGGAGGTTCTTTATCAGACAGGAATGCGTAAAGCTGAGCTTTGTGGTATGACTTTTGAAAATGTAAACCTTACCGGACAGGAAATAAAAATAACAGGAAAAGGAAATAAAGAAAGACTGATTCCTATATCCGGAGATTTGTCTGATTTGTTGAAAAATTACGTAAAAATACGGACTCCACAAACAGAATATAAATCATACTTCTTTGTCAATAAGAAAGGTAAAAAACTCACCGAAAAATTTGTTTATGTGGTGGTTAATAAGTACCTTAGTCTTATAACAACAAAGGAAAAAAGAAGCCCTCACATCCTTCGTCACAGCTTTGCAACGCACGTTTTGGATAATGGGGCAGAGATATCTAAAGTAAAAAAAATATTGGGACATTCCAGCCTTGTGAGTACTCAGGTCTATACGAATGCCAATATCGAACAATTGAAAAAAGTGTTTAATCAGGCTCATCCAAGAGCTTCAAAAAATGACGAATTATGAAGATCACAGTACAATCAATTGGTTTAACTCCACACGAACCACTAGAATCACACATCGAGAAAAAAGTAAGCAAACTGGATACTTTTTATGATAAAATCCAGGACTGCAAAGTATTTTTAAAAGTGGAAAATAACTCGGACAAGGCAAACAAAACGGCCGAGATTATTTTAGCGGTTCCAGGAGACGATATCGTGGTAAAAAAGACAACTACAACTTTTGAAGAAAGCTTAGACTTATGCGTTGATACTGCTAAAAAGCTACTAATCAAGAAAAAAGAATTAGCATAATAAAAAAAGTTAAAAAAAAATATTGAAAAATTTGAGAATTCAAAAAATCCGTTCTATATTTGCACTCGCAAAAAGGAACAGTGATCTTTTGAATTCTTTTTTATTAATGCCTCCATAGCTCAGTTGGCCAGAGCACGTGATTTGTAATCTCGGGGTCGTGGGTTCGAATCCCTCTGGAGGCTCCATTAATATAAAATATCTGGGGAGATTCCAGAGTGGCTAAATGGGACTGACTGTAACTCAGTTGCTTCGGCTTCGTAGGTTCGAATCCTGCTCTCCCCACATTTTATATTAGAAAAAAAAGTTGCATGAATAAAGGAATTTCCTTAAGTTTGCACAGCGTTACCAATAGTTTTGGAAACAAAATTGCGGAAGTAGCTCAGTTGGTAGAGCGTCAGCCTTCCAAGCTGAATGTCGCGGGTTCGACCCCCGTCTTCCGCTCAGAAATATCACACTTATTGCAGGGTGATTTTTTTTTAACTACTGAAATGATGTAGAGTAGAGTTTCTCACAGCCTTCAGTCCATTTGTTAAAAATGCCTCCATAGCTCAGTTGGCCAGAGCACGTGATTTGTAATCTCGGGGTCGTGGGTTCGAATCCCTCTGGAGGCTCCATTAATATAAAATATCTGGGGAGATTCCAGAGTGGCTAAATGGGACTGACTGTAACTCAGTTGCTTCGGCTTCGTAGGTTCGAATCCTGCTCTCCCCACATTTTATATTAGAAAAAAAGTTGCATGAATAAAGGAATTTCCTTAAGTTTGCACAGCGTTACCAATAGTTTTGGAAACAAAATTGCGGAAGTAGCTCAGTTGGTAGAGCGTCAGCCTTCCAAGCTGAATGTCGCGGGTTCGACCCCCGTCTTCCGCTCAAAAAAAATCACGCTTTTAGTGTGATTTTTTGGTTTAAGCCGACTTAGCTCAGCGGTAGAGTGCTTCCTTGGTAAGGAAGAGGTCACGGGTTCAAGTCCCGTAGTTGGCTCAAATTCTAATCCCGATTCTTTCGGGATTTTTTTATGTTTAAAAAATTCTTTTTCGCTACCTGCGAAATAAATATTCTCCCTTACTAATACCTAATTTCGGGCTCAAAAGTATCATTCAACAATAATTGATGTTGTCATTTGCTGAACGAAGTACCTTTGCGAACAAAAGCATTCAGCAAAATATAAACATCTCATTGCGTCTTTAGCGTTAAAATATTTTAACCTTAAAATTCAATTAAAATACTTCCCTCGAATTTGAATTCCTTTACGGTCATAAAAATTTTCTTTACATTCGTATAAAATAATTTTTGATGAATATCCTTTTATTGGAAGATGATCTTATTCTTTCCGCGGAACTTTGTAAGTTTTTAGAATCAAACAACTTTACCTGTGATAAAATCTATGACGGTGAAACCTTTCTGCGCCAGATAAAAAACAGTTCGTACGATCTGTATCTTCTTGATATCAATGTTCCGAAGATCAACGGTCTTGATGTCTGCCAGACCATCCGCTCTTTCGATAAAAATACTCCGATCATAATCATCTCAGCCTATGGAGACCTGTCTGATAAAAAAGATGCGTTTACAAGACTGGCGGATGATTATCTGGTAAAACCTTTTCAGTTTGAAGAATTGCTGTTGAGAATGAACTCTCTACTGAGAAGAAAATCTCCTTCCGAAAGCAGTGATCAGGATATTATCAGGACTGATGATCTTATTATCAATAAAACTGAGCAGAAAGTTTTCCGTGCGGGAAATGAAATAGCTCTTACTTTAAAGGAATTTCAGCTGCTGGTTTATCTGGCAGAAGCACAGGGCAGAACGGTTTCCAAGCAACAGATCACCGAGCACGTCTGGGAGCATAATTTTAATACCAATACCAATACGGTAGAAGTTTATATCAACTTTTTAAGAAAGAAAATAGATAAGGATTTTAAAGTTAAACTTATTCATACACGCTCCGGTTTCGGATATTACTTAAGCCCGCTGTAATATGTCTTTAAAGAGAAAAATTGCCCTCAATCTCAGTATTGCCTTTTCATTGCTTTTTGGTATTGTGATGGCGGTGATTTACATGTCCTTTAATGATTTCAGAAAAGATGAATTTAAAGAAAGATTCAGGCAGAGACTTGAATTTACCACTCATTTTATTGCAAAGTCTAAAGATTTTGAAGAAGAAGCGCCGGTATTTTTTAATGAGAATTCCGATAATATTCTTTTAAATGAAACCATTTTAATTTTTAACGGGAATAAAGAATTAATCTATAGTACCATCAAAGACAGGAATGTCACCTGGGATAATGCATTGCTGAAGGAACTGGACGAAAAGAAAGTGATTTACTCCGAAAAGACGGTTCCTGAAATCTATGCCGCTCTTAAAAATATTAACGGAGAAAATTATTACATTCTCACCAGTGCTTACGATACCAATGGAAATTCCAAACTTGCCTACCTGAAATATCTTTTAATTACAGCGTATGTGATGAGTACACTGCTGATCGGCTTTTTCAGTTATTATTTTATGGGACAATTCTTGAAGCCGCTGGAGGATCTTAACAAAGAAATTTCGGAGGTTACCGCACATAAGCTTACTACAGAGGTTCCGGTACGAGAGTCTAATGACGAGATCAATGTTCTGGCAAGATCTTTCAACACGATGATCAAGCGGTTGGATGATGTATTTCAGTCACAAAAAGATTTTACGGCGAGTGCCTCCCACGAAATCCGTACCCCGATTACCAGAATGGCGTTTCAGCTCGAGAACCTGATCAAGCTGGGGCAGCATTCTCCCGAGACGTTAAACTCTTTACAACAAATTCAGAGAGATGTATATCAGCTGTCGGATCTTACCAATTCCCTTTTACTTTTAACTAAATTCGATAAAGAAAATATTCAGAGCATCTACGAAGAAGTGCGAATCGATGAGGTTATTTTCGAATCTTTTGAAGCGGTGGAAAAAAGCTATCCCAAACTGAAAATGGATTTCCTTATTTCTGAGAAAACTTCTGAAAATGCTCTGTTGACTATCAATGGCGTACAGTCTTTACTCGATATTGTTTTTATTAATTTGTTTAAAAATGCCGCCGTTTATTCTGATGATATAGAAGTGGATGTGCTGATCACAGAAACGGAGCGCGAACTTATTGTTGATGTCATCTCTCATGGAAATACAATTCCAAAAGAAGAGCAGCCGAAACTTTTTGAAGCTTTCATGCGGGGCAATAATTCTCAGAATATTTCAGGCTCCGGCCTTGGGCTTCGTATTGTGAAAAGAATCCTGGAATATCACGGTGCAAATATTACCTATGCTTCTCCTGGTGATTTGTTGAATAAATTCAGTGTAATTTTTAATAAATGAAAGATTACTGAATGAATTTCTTTTGTAAAATCTTCCTCAATACATATTAGTTCTGACTTAGAAAAATACGCTAGAAAAAATTTCTCGGTTAATGGGAAAGACTAAATTTAATTTTTTTTTAAGTATTCTTTAAGAGCATTTTAATGACAGAATGACAATTTTGTAGCATAAATATTAGTTATGAACAAAATCGCAGGGCTGCTGATTGTCGTTTCCTCAATAATGGCGGCACAACAGCAAATGTCGCTTTCTGACTGCGAAGAGGCTTTCCAGAAAAACAATTTACAACTGCTCGCCGAACAGTACAATATCAATATGGCTGATGCTGATATTTTACAGTCTAAAATCTGGGAACTGCCTCAGCTTAGCGGACAAATCAATGCGTACAACCCACAAGATCATAAAGTTTTTGATGTAGGGCATGCAAAAGGAGCACAGATTACCCAGCTTATCTATATGGGCGGGAAAAAGAAAAATGAAATTGCCTTCGCAAAATCAAATAAAGAACTTGCCCAGCTTCAGTTCTCTCAGTTACTCGTAGATCTCCGTGCCCAGCTTCGTACGACCTATTACAATCTTTATTACGAACAGCTCAAGCTTGAAAATACCAACAGGCAGTTGGGATATATGAGTGATCTTTTGGCGGCTTATAAGGTGCAGTCTGCCAAAGGAAATGTATCCCTGAAAGATGAGGTAAGGCTTCAGAGTGTTGTTATCCAGCTAAATAACGATAAAATAGGAATTAATAAAAATATCCTTGAATTTGAACAGAATCTTAAGGTTTTAACAGGAGTTACTGAAGATATTGAACCTAAACTTTCGGACTCGGAGGCGAAAAATATACTGGCAGCCCAACCTTTCGGGGATGAAACAGAGCTGCAGAAAAAGGCTCTCGAAAACAATGCCGATTATCAGTATAATCTGAAATTAATTGATAATAGTAAGCTCTATGCGCAGTGGCAAAAATCTTTAAATGTTCCCGATCTGAATCTTGGAGCCGGATGGGACCAGAATGGAGGAACTTTTAAAAATGAAGTCAACCTGATGGTCGGAATTCCACTACCGCTATGGAAGTCAAATAAAGGAAATGTTGAAAAGGCAAATTTTGCCATTCAGCAAAATCAGAGAAATGCAGTTTTCCAGAAGCTCAATCTTGAAACTAAAGTGCAGTCGGCATACAAAGCATGGAAAACTCAATATGATCAGCTTTCCCAAATTAAATCCGACGATCTTAATAATATGGAACTGGTCTACAATGGGATGCTGAGCAATTTCAGAAAAGGAAATGTGAGCCTTATTGAATTCGTAGATTTCATGGACAGCTACAGAGAAACAGCGCTTCAGATCTATGATATGAAAAATGGGATCATACAATCTGCAGAACAATTAAATCAACTTGTACAAACAAAAATCTTCTATTAAACATGAAAACATATATTATTCCTGTAATCATCGCGTTGTCGTTCCTGTCTTGCTCAAAAAAGGAAAACTCAGAGCAACCACAGGCAAAAAAAGGTTTTGAGCTGAGTAATACCATGCTGCATTCCATCTCTCTGGCAAAGGTTGAAAAAAAGTATATAGAAGATGATTACAATTTTTACGGAAAGATTTCTGCAGACAAAAACAGTTATATCGATGTATATCCGCTGGTAGGAGGAAATGTTTTAAGTGTAAATGTTGAATTGGGAGATTACGTAAGAAAAGGGCAGGTGCTGGCGACAATCAGAAGTACAGAGCTGGCGGAAGTTCAGAAAGATGTGAGCGATGCCAAAACAGATCTGGTCGTGGCACAAAATAATCTTCGTGTTGCAAAAGAAATGTATGAAGGAAAACTGAATACCGAAAGAGACGTTCTTGAAGCAAAAAGTGAGCTGCAGAAAGCCCTGGACCAGCTGCAGAGAGCAAATGCGGTAAGTACGGTTTATAATGTAAAGAAAGGAAATATCTACAGTGTTATAGCTCCGATCAGCGGATATATTGTTCAGAAGAATATCAATAAAGATATGCAGCTGAGAACTGACAGAAGCGATAATATTTTTGATGTGGCCAACACGACCAATGTCTGGGCAATCATGAATGTCAATGAATCTGATATCGATAAAATCAGTCTCGGAATGAAAGCCCAGGTTTCTACCTTATCTTATCCTGATAAAGTTTTTGATGGAAAAATTGATAAAATCTTCAAGATCATCGATCCTGAAACCAATGCTATGCAGGCCAGGGTAGTACTCGACAATCAAAGCGGATTATTAATACCTGAAAGCAAAGCAACGATCAAAGTTACCAGCTCAGAAAATACCACAGCGCTTACAGTACCTTCCAAAGCGGTTATTTTTGATGACAACAGAAGTTTTGTGATTGTTTATAAATCGAGAACCGATGTAAAGATTCGTGAAATAAAAGTACTCAAACAGGTTGGCGATATTACCTATATTTCCGAAGGTCTGTCAGAAGGAGAGCAGGTGGTTACCAATAATCAATTGCTGATTTACCGTTCCCTGAACAATTGATTCTTTTGAACCATTAAGGATTAAAAATGAAGAGTTAAGAAGTTAAGGTTAATTAAGAATAGCATCTAAGAAATTCAACGACTTTTTTAGGTCATCAAAAAATCTATCATGAATAAATTCATTAAAAATATAATTGCTTTTTCATTAAAAAATAAAGCATTTACTTTTATCTGGGTTGCCGTACTGGCAGTTGCGGGATTCATCAGTTTCAAGAATATGCCGATTGAAGCTTTTCCGGATGTTACCAATACCCAGATTGTCATCATTACCCAATGGAATGGGCGGAGTGCAGAAGAGGTTGAACGTTTTGTTACTACACCTATTGAATTGGCAATGAGCCCGGTGCAAAAGAAAACCAGCGTAAGAAGTACTACCATGTTCGGTCTTTCTATTGTTAAAATTCTTTTTGATGATGGGGTAGACGATACTTTCGCCAGAAATCAAGTGAATAACCAATTAAGAACCGTAAGCCTTCCCGATGAAGTGGATCCCGAGGTGCAGCCACCTTACGGACCGACCGGAGAGATTTTCAGATATACTTTACAGAGTAAAACAAAAGATTCCCGTGAATTATTGACATTACAAAATTGGGTGATTGACCGTGCTTTGCGGGGCGTTCCGGGAGTTGCTGATATCAATGTATTCGGAGGTCAGGATAAAGTGTTTGAATTAAGCATTGATCCGAGAGCTTTGGATAAATATAATTTGACACCGCTGCAGGTCTATGATGCCGTTACCAAAAGCAATCTGAATGTCGGTGGAGACGTTATCGAAAAGAATGGTCAGGCATATGTTGTCCGTGGAATCGGTTTGGTAAAATCAGTTGCCGACATCGGGAATATTACGATACAGAATGACAGTGGAAACCCTGTTTTGGTTAAAAATGTAGCGGATGTTCATGAAAGCTCAATGCCAAGGGTAGGACAGGCCGGGTTGAACAACCAGGAAGATACGGTAGAGGGAATTGTTGTCATGAGAAAGGGCGAAAATCCCCGTGAAGTTTTAGTAGGCGTAAAAGCTAAAATTAAAGAGCTTAACGAAAAAATCTTACCGAAAGATGTTAAGATGGTGACGTTCTACGACCGTGACAACTTAATGGATTTCACCACACATACCGTAATGCATAACCTTATCGAAGGAATTGTTCTCGTGACGGTAATCGTTTTGATATTTATGGCCGACTGGCGTACGACTTTAATTGTCTCTATCATCATTCCATTATCTTTATTATTTGCATTCTTATGTCTGAAAATGGCAGGAATGAGTGCCAATTTATTATCACTGGGAGCGGTAGATTTCGGGATTATCATTGACGGAGCGGTCGTCATGGTGGAAGGACTCTTTGTAATGCTCGATCATAAAGCTCATAAATACGGAGAAGAAAAATTCAATAAAATGGCCAAAGCCGGCTGGATCAAACAAACCGGAACAGGTCTTGGAAAAGCAATTTTCTTTTCAAAATTAATTATCATCACTTCCTTAATTCCAATTTTCTCCTTCCAGAAAGTAGAAGGAAAAATGTTTTCACCACTGGCATTTACATTGGGTTTTGCCCTTATGGGAGCCTTGATCTTTACTCTGACGCTGGTTCCTGTACTTTCACATATTCTGTTAAACAAAAATGTAAAGGAAAAGAATAACCCGTTTGTCAATTTCTGGGACAGAACCGTATTGAAAGGTTTTAATTATACTTTTAAACATAAAAAAATGAGTTTAATTGTAGCGGTTTCTTTTCTGACAGTAACCTTATTCTCAGGAAAATTCTTAGGAACGGAATTTTTACCTCAGTTAAATGAAGGCTCATTATGGATCACAGCAGAAATGCCGATGAGTTCATCATTGAAAGAATCTTTAAAAACAGCAGATCTTCTTAAAAAAGATATCATGAGTTTTCCCGAAGTGACGGATGTTCTGGCTCAGACGGGAAGAAGTAACGACGGAACCGACCCGAACGGCTTTGGATTTGTGCAGTTTGCCGTCAATCTGAAGCCCAAGGAAGATTGGAAACGCAAAATTACCTACGAAGAACTCATTGAAGAAATTGATAAAAAACTGAGAAATTATCAGGGAATTACCTTCAATTATTCTCAACCGATATCTGATAACGTAGCTGAAGCGGTAGCGGGTTTCAAAGCAGAGAATGGGATAAAAATTTATGGAGATAATCTTCAGACCCTGGATAATCTGGCCGAAAAAGTGCTAAAGCAAATTAAAGATATTAAAGGCGTTAAAGATGCCGGAATCATAAAGAATATCGGACAGCCGGAAGTAAGCGTGGTACTCGACAGGGATAAAATGGCGGCCTACGGCGTAATGCCCGATGATGCGCAGTCTGTTCTTGAAATGGCTTTCGGGGGTAAAACCGCTTCGGAAATGTTTGACGGAGAAAGAAAATTCCCGATTCGTCTCCGCTATTCACAGGAGTACAGAAAAGATGAAAATGATATTGCTGCATTGATGGTTCCTACCCAGGACGGTACAAAGATTCCTCTAAAAGAGATCAGCACGATCGAAAAGGATAACGGGGCAGCGTTTATTTACAGAGATGATATTAAAAGGTATATTGGTATAAAATTCTCCATTCGTGACAGGGATTTGGGAAGTACGATTGCCGATGCTCAGAAAGCGGTTTCTAAAATAGAACTTCCGGATGGTTATACAGTAGGGTGGACCGGTCAGTTTGAAAATCAGCAACGGGCTTCAAAAAGGCTGGCACAAGTGGTACCGATCAGTATTCTGGGCATCTTCTTCCTTTTATTCGTTCTTTTCGGCAATATGAAAGATTCTCTGTTGGTGCTGGCCAATGTGCCTTTTGCATTGATCGGAGGAATTATTGCGCTCCATGTAACAGGAATTAATTTTGGAATTTCCGCAGGCGTAGGAATGATTGCCCTTTTGGGAATCTGTATTCAGAACGGGGTAATCCTGATTACGGAATTTCACCAGAACGTCAGGAAAGGATTAAGTCTCGATAATGCCATATTAAATGGGGTAAAATCAAGAACACGACCTGTAATTATGACCGCACTAATGGCTTCCATCGGATTAATGCCGGCTGCTTTATCTACAGGCATCGGCTCGGAATCACAAAAGCCGCTGGCAATCGTAATTATCGGGGGATTAATTACCGCCACGGTCCTGACATTATTGATATTTCCGATTATTTTCTGGATTTTCAACAGGACAAAAGCGCTCCGTGAGATCTGATCTTAATAATTAATGCTTCACCTTGCTGTGCAGGTGAAGTTTTTTAACTTTTATTTGTAGTTTAAATAAAATAATTGAAAAATGATATCTGCAGAAAAAATAATTCCCGTTCTCTGTAGAATAGTGTTTCCTTAATCATAGGTCTGAAGTCATCATCTATTTTGCAAGAAAATGTTAAAAAAAAGCACAAATATGAAACGTTACAAAAAAAGAGTTCTCTTCATATTCGGTTTCTTAATCGTATTATTACCGTTACAATTTATATTTAAGATTAATATTGAAGAAACTTATCCTTCATTTAATTTTCCGGGATTTGCTTCCTGTCCCGTAACGGATGGAAAGTATATCAAATTTACCAAAACAACCTCCCGTGTTTTTTTTACAGACGGATCAGATAGTATTTTAGTTAAAAATGACTATCTGGGAAATAAAATACCGAGAACGATACAGATTACCCTTATCCAGAATTTACTTTTTCCTAAAGAATATCCGGTGCTAAGTAACCAGATCAATGCCCTGCCTCCCTATAAAAAAAGACTTTATCTTCTCAAAAAATCTATCCTGAACAGAAATATTAAAAAAGTTGATCTGGAGGAAAGTAAAGAATTTATTTTGAAAAGAATGGAAGAAAGATTTCATGATAAGGAGGTGGCCGCAATACAAGTAATCAACGAAACCGTAAACTTTGATATCACCACAAAGAAAATGGGTGGAACTGCTGTTCGGGATACCGTATTGGATTTTCGATTTTAAACTCACAAAAAATGATGAATAAATTAAAAGAACTACCTTTCACCAGTTACCATCCCAGTTATGAGTTTCTGGCATTTTACAGGATATTTTTCTCATTGTTCCTTTTATGGATCGGGATCTCAGACAACAGCTGGATTTATTCTATTCCTGGCAGCGCCATGCATCCGCCAGTAAGTATGCTTTTGTTTACAGATTTTGTTCCTTCCGAATTTTTTTTTGTGGCATGCCGGTTTATAATGCATATGTGCTTACTGTTGATCCTGATAGGCTATAGGCCGAGAATATTTGCAATAATTTATATGGTTTTATATATTGTGACAAACAATTATGCTTATTCTTTTGGAAAAATAAACCATGATTTTATTTATACTCTGCCTCTTCTCATAATGGCATTTTCACCTTGGAACAGAGTGTACAGTTTCTTTCCGGAACCAGAACGGGAAACCGATGGATTGGCTAAATCGTGGCCGATATTTTTGATGAGCCTGATCTTTAGCTTTGGAATATTTACTGCAGGGTTTGCTAAAATTTTGGGAGGCTGGCTTAGTATGGATACCCAATATACCCAGATATTTTTCAATAAATACCGCTATATTATAGGATGGAACGATCTTCTTTCCGATTTTTATGATAGCATCAGCTCCAAGCTGTTCTGGGAAATTCTCGACTATTTTACAGTTATTTTTGAAACCGTTTTTATTGTTTCTTTCCTTTATCCGAAATTTTTCAGGAGTATGCTTATAATAGTTATTGTTTTTCATATTAATGTCTTATTGATGCTGAATATATCATTTAGTTTCTCCATAGGTTTGTATACTCTTTTTATTCCTGCTCATTTACTTCCCGCAGCTTTCAGACATAAGATAAAAACGATATTGTCAATGATTTTTGATCAGAAATACAAAGTTATAGCAATAATACTGGTTGTTCTGTATTTGTTGTTATTGAGTTTCTTCAATATCAGTACTATAGATTTTGTGATAAATACATTTTTAAGCTATATCTCTTTTGCTTTTGGAAAATATTCTGTTCCGTTGATTATTATGGGAGGATATTTGCTATTGGCAGTTTATTTACTTATCAGATCATGGAGGAAATTGGATGGAAAACAGCAAATAAAACAGGAAAGCGACTGCGGCGGATAAATAAATTTAGTTTTACATACTGGCTTTCAGACTTTTCGATAAAAGGTTTCAGAAAGTTTTTTCAATTAGGAAAAATGTGTAAATTTGCAATCTTAATACATTGAAATATAAGGTTTGTACTTCATTGGATTTGAATATTGAAACTTTTTTCAAGAAAAAGGTTTTGGTATTTAAAAATTCATTATATTTGCACACCGAAAATTTGAAAAACAATAAATAAATAATTTTAAATCATGGCAAAGGAAACGTTTAATCGTAACAAACCACACTTGAACATTGGTACTATTGGTCACGTTGACCATGGTAAAACTACTCTTACTGCTGCAATCAGTAGTGTATTGGCAAACAAAGGTCTTGCTGAGAAAAAAGACTTCTCTGCTATTGACTCTGCTCCAGAAGAAAAAGAAAGAGGTATCACTATTAATACTGCTCACATCGAATACGAAACTGAAAACAGACACTATGCTCACGTTGACTGTCCTGGTCACGCTGACTATGTAAAAAACATGGTTACTGGTGCTGCTCAGATGGATGGAGCAATCTTAGTATGTGCTGCAACTGATGGACCAATGCCTCAAACTAGAGAGCACATCCTACTTTGCCGTCAGGTAAACGTACCAAGAATCGTTGTTTTCATGAACAAAGTGGATATGGTGGATGATGCTGAGCTTTTAGAGCTTGTTGAATTAGAACTTAGAGATTTATTATCTACTTACGAATATGATGGAGATAACTCTCCAGTAATCCAGGGATCTGCTCTTGGTGCTCTTAACGGAGATGAGAAGTGGGTTAAAACTGTAGAAGAATTAATGGATGCAGTTGATACTTGGATCGAGCAGCCAGTAAGAGATCAGGATAAGCCATTCTTGATGCCAATCGAAGACGTATTCTCTATTACAGGTAGAGGTACTGTAGCAACTGGTAGAATCGAATCTGGTGTTATCAATACTGGTGATCCAGTTGATATCGTTGGTATGGGTGATGAAAAATTAACTTCTACAATTACAGGGGTTGAGATGTTCAGAAAAATCCTAGACAGAGGTGAAGCTGGTGATAACGTAGGTCTATTGTTGAGAGGTATTGAAAAAACTGACATCAAGAGAGGTATGGTAATCGCTAAGAAAGATTCTGTTAAACCACACAAAAAATTCAAAGCTGAGGTTTATATCCTTTCTAAAGAAGAAGGTGGACGTCACACTCCATTCCACAACAAATACCGTCCTCAGTTCTACGTAAGAACTACTGACGTTACAGGTGAGATCTTCTTACCAGAAGGTGTAGAAATGGTAATGCCTGGTGATAACTTAACAATCACTGTAGAATTGTTACAACCAATCGCTCTTAACGAGGGTCTTAGATTCGCGATCAGAGAAGGTGGTAGAACAGTAGGTGCTGGTCAGGTTACTGAAATCTTAGATTAATCATCTTAAAATATAAAAGCTTCCGTAAGGAACTTCTTTACGGAGCTTTTTTAACTACGGGCATCGTCCAATGGTAGGATACCGGTCTCCAAAACCGTTGATCAGGGTTCGAATCCTTGTGCCCGTGCAAATAACAATTATGAGTTCATTTATCGATTTTTTAAAAGGTTCTTATAACGAATTCAGACATAAAGTTGAATGGCCAAAATGGTCTGATCTGCAATCTTCTACAGTTGTAGTGACGATTGCTACAGTGATCTTGGCATTATTTACTTTTGGAGTTGATGAATTGTTTTCTAAGGCAATCAGCAACATCATCGGAATGCTTATCAACTTGTTCAATTAATAATAAAAGTATTTTCCCAAAATGAGCGAATTGAAATGGTATGTGCTGAAAGCAATCAGCGGTCAGGAAAATAAAGTGAAAAACTACATTGAGACGGAAATCAAACGTTTAGGGTTTGAACAGTACGTTACTCAGGTAGTTATTCCTATGGAAAAGGTTATTCAGATTAGAAACGGAAAAAAAGTTCCTAAAGAAAGACCTTACTATCCTGGATACCTGATGATCGAAGCTGATTTGATGGGAGAGATTCCTCACGTTATTAAGAACATTCCTGGAGTTATTTCTTTCTTAAGCTTGACAAAAGGAGGAGATCCTGTTCCAATGAGAAAGTCTGAAGTGAACAGAATGTTGGGAAGAATGGATGAGTTATCAGAATTTGCAAGCGATGTTGAAATCCCTTATGTAGTGGGTGAAAACGTTAAAGTAATTGACGGACCATTCAACGGATTCAACGGAACAGTAGAGAAGATTCTTGAAGATAAAAAGAAAATTGAAGTATCTGTTTTGATCTTCGGTAGAAAAACTCCGATGGAATTGAGTTACATGCAGGTAGAAAAAGTATAAAAATTTTGTTCTAAATAGATAAAGGTTGCTTGAAAAAGTGACCTTTTTTCATTTAAAGTAAGGAAATGTGATATTGTCTGCGAAAAAAAATAATAGTTTTTTATTGTACTGCTCTTTTTTAGTGGTACTCTTCATATACGTCATTGTAAAATTATACGGAAAAGCAACACTACCTGTTCATGAATGGACCATGTCTGATTGGTTAGTGAATTACGATGACGGTGGCTTTAAAAGAAGGGGAATCACTGGAACTGTATTTTTTGTGGTGCAGGATCTGTTTGGTATATCGTTACCAATTCAAGTTTTTATTGTTCAGCTTATTTTTTATGCGCTTGTTTTCTATCTTTATTATAGGCTATTGCTGGCAAAGAAAATAGATAGGAATATTTTAGTATTGTTATGTTCTCCATTATGTTTTATGTATTTTCCAATCAATTTATCTTATTCAGGGAAAAGGGAAATTATTCTTTTCACGCTCGCAGCCTATTTTTCATTAGGTAAAATGACTGTTCTGAAAGAAAAGGTCTTTTTAGTTTTATTTTGTGTAGGATTACTGATCCATGAAATGTTTTATTTCTTTCTGCCGTTTTTTATTGCCATACATACTCTTAAAACAGGGGAGAAAAAGTATTCTTTCTGGATGTTGTTTTTTGCTTTGTCAAGTGTAATAATGATGCTTTTATTTTTCTTCGGAAAAGATGTTAACTGTGGTAAAAGTTTAGAATTTATTAAGGAAAGGGGTGTGATTTTTGGAAGAAACAATATTTTCCAGTTTAAATTTTCAGAGGGCACAGAGCTGATAAAGAAAGAATTAATTTCTTACTCTTTATTCATTTTAGAGCTTCTTGCCGGTGTTTCGATGTTTTTATATTATGTTTATTTATTTTACAGGAACAAATTCTTCGGCTTGCTAAAGTTTGTTATTGTAAGTTTTATTTGGGTAACACCATTGTATATTTTAGGAATAGACTGGTATCGTTGGGATCATATATACAGTATGCTTCTATTTATTATTGTAGTAATGCTATTGCCGGACAATGACAATAATGAGCGAGTTACATTTAATCAAAATCCTTTAATTAAGAATCTTTTTGTTTTTAATATTATATTTTTTATCTTCTTTTTTATTCATATACAGTATGATGCGAGAGGGCTTTCCCTACAGAAAGTACAGGACTATTATTTTTCCAAATTTTTTAATCACCTTCAATAACGATTCTCTTGTGTAAGTTATTAATCATTAGTATTAAATTGTTTTAATCTGTTTAAAAATCAAATAATTAATTTGCTATTTCAAAAATATTTTATAATTTTGCAGTCCGAAAAGTAGGCTTATCTAATGTGAGAATGGATAACCTGCTGAATAATAATGCTTCCAAACTCATTAATTATTCAAATTTAAAAAACAAACAATGGCTAAAAAAGTCTTTAAAATGGTAAAGCTTCAGGTGAAAGGTGGCGCAGCTAACCCTTCTCCACCAGTAGGTCCAGCTTTGGGTTCTGCAGGTGTGAACATCATGGAGTTTTGTAAGCAATTTAACGGAAGAACTCAAGATAAGCCGGGACAAGTTTTACCTGTAGTAATTACAGTATACGAAGACAAATCTTTTGAATTCGTAATTAAAACTCCTCCTGCAGCAATCCAGTTAATGGATGCGGCTAAGATCAAAGGTGGTTCCGGAGAACCAAACAGAAACAAAGTAGGTTCTGTATCTTGGGATCAGGTTAAGAAAATCGCTGAAGACAAAATGGGTGACCTTAACTGCTTTACAATGGAATCAGCTGTTTCTATGGTTGCAGGTACTGCAAGATCTATGGGATTAAGAGTAACAGGAACTAAACCAACTTTTAACGCTTAAAACTTAAAGAAATGGCAAAATTAACAAAAAAGCAAAAGGAAGCTTTAAGCAAAGTAGAAAAAGGAAGAATCTATAACCTTGAAGAAGGTGCAGCTCTTGTAAAAGAAGTAAATACTGCAAAGTTTGATGCTTCTGTAGATATCGCTGTAAGATTAGGAGTAGACCCAAGAAAAGCAAACCAAATGGTAAGAGGTGTTGTATCTCTTCCTCACGGTACTGGTAAAGATGTTAAAGTATTAGCTTTAGTAACTCCAGATAAAGAAGCAGAAGCTAAAGAAGCTGGTGCTGACTATGTAGGTCTTGATGAATATTTACAAAAAATCAAAGAAGGTTGGACAGACGTTGACGTAATCGTTACGATGCCGGCTGTAATGGGTAAATTAGGACCATTAGGTAGAGTATTAGGACCAAGAGGTCTAATGCCAAACCCTAAATCAGGTACTGTAACCATGGAAATTGGTAAAGCAGTAACTGAAGTAAAAGCTGGTAAAATTGACTTTAAAGTAGATAAATACGGTATTATCCACGCTGGTATTGGTAAAGTATCTTTCGATGCTGCTAAAATCAAGGAAAATGCTCAGGAATTGATCTCTACTTTGATCAAAATGAAGCCAACTGCTGCTAAAGGAACTTATGTGAAGTCTATTTATTTGTCTTCTACAATGAGTCCTGGTATTGCAATCGATACTAAATCTGTTAACTAATTTTAATCCTTAAGACAATGACAAAAGACCAAAAAGTTGTAGCAATACAAGAGATCAAAGATTTGCTTCAGGATGCAAAAGTAGTTTATGTAGCAGATCTAGAAGGTTTGAACGCTGCTAAATCTTCTGACTTCAGAAGACAGGCTTTCAAGCAAAATATTAAAGTGAAAGTTGTAAAAAATACACTTTTACAAAAAGCAATGGAACAAATGGAAGGAGTAGATTACTCTGAAATGTTCCCTACTTTCAAAGGAAACTCAGCAATATTAATCGCTGAAACAGCAAACGCTCCTGCGAAATTAATCCAAGGATTCAGAAAGAAAGAAGAGAAGCCAGCATTGAAGTCTGCTTATCTTCAGGAAACTTTCTATGTTGGTGACAACAACCTAGACACGTTGGCTAACATCAAGTCTAGAGAAGAAATGATCGGTGAAATCATCGGATTACTTCAGTCTCCAATTCAGAGAGTTGTTTCTGCTCTTCAAAACAAGCCTGAGACAGTAGAGGCTAAAGCTGAAGAAGCTGCACCTGCAGTGGAAGAGGCTCCAGCTACTGAAACTCCGGAAACTCCAGCTGCAGAAGGAGAAGCTCCAGCTGCTGAATAATTACACTCAAAAAATTAAATAAATAATCAACAAAAACATTACAACAATGTCAGATTTAAAAAATTTAGCTGAAACGCTAGTAAACTTAACAGTAAAAGACGTAAACGAATTAGCTGCTATCCTTAAGGATGAGTACGGAATTGAACCAGCTGCTGCTGCTGTAGTAGTTGCAGGTGGAGGTGCTGCTGAAGCTGCTGAAGAAAAAACTGAATTCGACGTAATTCTTAAGTCTGCAGGTGCTTCTAAATTAGCTATCGTTAAATTAGTAAAAGATTTAACTGGTGCTGGTCTTAAAGAAGCTAAAGATATCGTAGATGGTGCTCCTGCTCCAATCAAAACTGGTATCTCTAAAGACGAAGCTGAAGCTCTTAAGAAGCAATTAGAAGAAGCTGGTGCTGAAGTAGAATTGAAATAATTTCAATTATCTATAAATATAAAGCCTGGACATTTGTCTGGGCTTTTTTATTTCTGTAAACGAAGTTTTAGGAGCTTGATCCCGCTATCCGCACTCGCCATTTTTATTATTTTCGGTGCGGCGGCGGAGCCGCCGCACCGAAAATAATAAAAATGAGCTCAAACAAATGCTTCTATCGGGGCTATGACTGTAGGCTGTTATCTTCAATAATTACGACAGTACAAAAATAATTTCATTGATTATCTCTTGGTCAGGACTCTTTTCTAAAAGGGTATAAATTTAAAGGATTTATGCGGAATGTGATAGTTTACATTAATATTTCAACCTGTCAGCTAAAATATTTAATAAAAATTGTAAATGTGGATAAGTTTTTGTAAATTTGCATTCTCTTTTGGCGCGAAAAATTGTTTGTAAATCTATAAAATACTATAAATCAACTCTTTCATCAAAATGAAAGGGCTTTGTTGTATATGGATAATACGGCTATTCTGCCTCAAAAGTAATAAAAATATTTTGCATTACGCTGTGAAAAGATATACCAGTGTTGCAGTTAGAAGGAGCCAAGTGCAAAGTTAAAAGAATCAAGGTCTTTCGTGAGCGCCAAAAACACTTTTATCTTTTCCTTTTATCTTGTTTCTTGTCCTTTCTGATATTTTTTAATGAATCAAAATATTTTTTAACCCTTTCTTAAAAGTTTTATGAGTAAAACAACAGCAACAACTAAGGGAACACCGAGAATTAATTTCTCATCAGCGAAAGGAAAAATTATCACTCCTGACTTCCTGGATATCCAGATCGAGTCTTTTAAAGAGTTTTTCCAGCTTGATACGCTTCCTGAAGACAGAACGAATGAAGGTCTTTACAAGACTTTTCAGGAAAATTTCCCGATTACGGATTCAAGAAACCAATTTGTATTGGAATTCCTTGATTATCTGGTAGATTCTCCGCGTTATTCAATCGATGAGTGTGTGGAAAGAGGATTGACCTATTCAGTTCCTCTTAAAGCAAGGCTTAAATTGTATTGTACAGACCCTGAGCACGAAGATTTCCAAACCGTTGTTCAGGATGTATACTTAGGTCCGGTTCCTTACATGACACCTAGTGGATCTTTCATCATCAATGGTGCTGAGAGAGTTATCGTTACGCAGTTGCACCGTTCACCTGGTGTATTCTTCGGACAGACATACCACGCAAACGGAACCAAATTATATTATTCAAGAATTATCCCTTTCAAAGGATCTTGGATGGAATTTACAACCGATATTAACAGCGTAATGTACGCATATATCGATCGTAAGAAAAAATTACCATTAACAACTTTATTAAGAGCAATCGGTTACGAATCTGATAAGGATATCCTTCAGATCTTCGACCTTGCTGAAGAAGTGAAAGTTTCTAAAGCTGCCCTTAAAAAAGTAGAAGGAAGAACATTAGCTGCGAGAGTTTTGAACACATGGTTCGAAGACTTCGTAGATGAAGATACAGGTGAGGTAGTTTCTATCGAAAGAAACGAAATCATCTTGGATAGAGAAACTATTCTTGAAAAAGAGCATTTAGATCTTATTTTAGATGCTGGTGTGAAATCTATCCTGATTCACAAAGAAAACAGCAATGAATTCTCTATCATCCAGAATACATTACAGAAAGACCCTACCAACTCTGAAAAAGAAGCGGTAGAATATATTTACCGTCAGTTAAGAAATGCAGATCCGCCAGATGAGGAAACAGCAAGAGGAATCATTGAAAAATTATTCTTCTCTGAGCAAAGATATTCATTAGGTGAAGTTGGACGTTACAGACTAAACAAAAAGTTAGGTCTTAACATTCCTACTACAACTGAAGTTCTTACCAAAGAAGATATCATTGCGATTGTAAGACACTTGATCGAATTGGTAAACTCTAAAGCTGAAGTTGATGATATTGACCACTTATCAAACAGAAGAATTAAAACTGTAGGTGAGCAATTGGCAGGACAGTTCGGGGTAGGTCTTTCAAGAATTGCAAGAACAATTAAGGAAAGAATGAACGTTAGAGATAACGAAATCTTTACTCCGCTTGATCTTGTTAATGCAAAAACCTTAACATCTGTAATCAACTCGTTCTTTGGTACCAACCAGCTTTCTCAGTTCATGGACCAAACCAACCCACTTTCAGAAATCACGCACAAGCGTAGACTTTCTGCACTAGGGCCTGGTGGTTTATCAAGAGAAAGAGCAGGTTTCGAGGTTCGAGACGTTCACCATACCCACTACGGAAGAATTTGTCCGATTGAAACTCCGGAAGGACCAAACATCGGTTTGATTTCATCTTTAGGGATATATGCAAAAATCAACAGATTAGGTTTCATTGAAACTCCATACAGAAAAGTAGAAGACAGCAAGATCGATCTTAATGCTGATCCTATTTACTTAAATGCAGAAGACGAAGAATCTAAAGTAATTGCTCAGGCAAACGTTGAATTAACAGACAACGGTGAATTCGAAACAGACAGAATTATTGCAAGATTGGATGGTGACTACCCGGTAGTTGAGCCATCTCAGGTTGACCTTATCGACGTTGCACCAAACCAAATCTCTGGTATTTCAGCTTCATTAATTCCGTTCCTGGAGCATGATGATGCGAACCGTGCGTTGATGGGATCCAACATGATGCGTCAGGCCGTTCCATTATTGAAGCCACAGGCTCCAATTGTAGGTACAGGGCTTGAGCAGCAGGTTGCAAGAGATTCAAGAATTTTGATCAATGCTGAAGGTACCGGTACTGTAGAGTATGTGGATGCTGACAAAATTGTTATCAAATACGAAAGAAGCGAAGATGAAGATTTAGTACAATTCGAGTCTGCTACGAAAACATATAATCTAACTAAGTTTAGAAAAACCAACCAAAGTACAACTATTACCCTAAGACCAAACGTAAGAGTAGGTGATGTAGTGGAAAAAGGACAGGTACTTTGCGACGGTTACGCTACTGAAAAAGGAGAATTGGCTCTTGGTAGAAACTTAGTGGTTGCGTTCATGCCTTGGAAAGGATACAACTTCGAGGATGCGATCGTAATCAACGAAAAAGTGGTTCGTGAAGACTGGTTTACTTCAATTCACGTAGATGAATATTCTCTTGAAGTTCGTGATACCAAATTAGGTATGGAAGAGCTTACAGCAGATATTCCAAACGTTTCTGAAGAAGCTACTAAAGATCTTGACGAAAATGGTATGATCAGAATCGGTGCTGAAGTGAAGCCTGGAGATATCATGATTGGTAAAATTACTCCAAAAGGTGAATCTGATCCGACTCCTGAAGAAAAACTTCTTAGAGCAATCTTCGGTGACAAAGCTGGTGATGTAAAAGATGCTTCATTGAAAGCAGATTCTTCATTAAGAGGTGTTGTGATCGACAAAAAATTGTTCTCAAGAAACATTAAAGATAAAAAGAAAAGAACTGAAGAAAAACTTAAGCTTGAAGAGATTGAAAACACTTACAAAGCTAAGTTCGATGACTTGAGAAACACTTTAATTGAAAAATTAAATACTCTTGTAAGCGGTAAAACTTCCCAAGGCGTTAAAAATGACCTTGATGAAGAAATCATCGGTAAAGGGGTGAAGTTTACTCACAAATTATTGACTTCAGTTGAAGATTATGTAAACGTTAGCGGTTCAGACTGGACTGTTGATAACGATAAAAATGAATTAATCAAACAATTAATTCACAATTACAAAATCAAGTACAACGATATCCAAGGGGTTAAAAACCGTGAGAAATTTGCAATTTCAATCGGGGACGAATTACCGGCAGGTATCATGAAGTTGGCTAAAGTTTACATCGCTAAAAAACGTAAACTGAACGTAGGGGATAAAATGGCGGGTCGTCACGGTAACAAAGGTATCGTTTCGAGAATCGTTCGTGAAGAAGATATGCCGTTCCTTGAAGATGGAACACCGGTAGATATCGTATTGAATCCACTTGGGGTACCTTCTCGTATGAACATCGGTCAGATTTATGAAACCGTTCTTGGATGGGCTGGTCAGAAATTAGGATTGAAGTTCGCTACACCGATCTTCGACGGAGCAAGCCTTGATCAGATTACTGAATACACTGAGAAAGCAGGTCTTCCTAAATTCGGTCACACGTATCTTTATGATGGTGGTACCGGAGAAAGATTTACTCAGGCAGCGACAGTGGGTGTGATCTACATGTTGAAATTAGGACACATGGTTGATGATAAGATGCACGCACGTTCTATCGGTCCATACTCATTGATTACTCAGCAGCCGTTAGGAGGTAAAGCTCAGTTCGGAGGTCAGAGATTCGGGGAGATGGAGGTTTGGGCTCTTGAAGCATTCGGAGCATCAAATATCCTGAGAGAGATCCTTACCGTGAAGTCGGATGACGTAATTGGTAGAGCGAAAACTTATGAAGCGATTGCAAAAGGTGAATCTATGCCTGAACCAGGTATTCCGGAATCATTCAATGTATTACTTCACGAGCTACAAGGTCTTGGATTAGACGTAAGACTAGAGGAATAATTTTAAATTTTAAATTATCAATGCTGAATGGAAACATTCTGAAATTAATCTAAAATCTAAAATCTAAAATTTAAAATCTAACAAATGTCAAATAAAAATAAATCAAGTAGATTTAATAAAATAACCATCGGTTTAGCTTCACCGGAATCGATTCTTCAGGAATCGAGAGGGGAGGTTCTTAAGCCGGAAACCATTAACTACAGAACGCACAAGCCTGAAAGAGACGGGTTGTTCTGTGAAAAAATCTTCGGTCCTGTAAAGGATTACGAATGTGCTTGTGGTAAATACAAGAGAATTCGTTACAAAGGGATCGTTTGTGACCGTTGTGGAGTAGAAGTTACGGAGAAGAAAGTACGTAGAGAGAGAATCGGGCATATCAATCTGGTAGTTCCAATCGCTCACATCTGGTATTTCCGTTCTTTACCGAACAAAATCGGTTACCTTTTAGGAATTCCTTCCAAGAAATTGGATATGATCATCTACTACGAAAGATATGTAGTGATCCAACAAGGTATTGCTAAAAAATTAGACGGTTCTGATTTCGAAAATATGGAGTTCTTGACAGAAGAAGAGTACCTTGATATCATGGAAACACTTCCTATCGAGAACCAGTATCTTGATGATTCTGATCCAAACAAATTCATCGCTAAAATGGGTGCTGAAGCTGTTGAGGAATTATTAAAAAGAATCGATCTTGATGCATTATCTTTCGATTTAAGACACAAAGCTCACAATGAAGGTTCAAAACAAAGAAGAACTGAGGCTTTAAAAAGATTGAACGTAGTAGAAGCATTGAGAGGTGCCAATACAAGAATGATCAATAAGCCTGAGTGGATGATCATGCGTGTGCTTCCAGTTATCCCGCCGGAATTAAGACCATTGGTTCCGTTGGATGGTGGACGTTTCGCAACTTCCGATTTGAATGACCTTTACAGAAGGGTGATCATCAGAAACAACCGTCTGAAAAGACTATTGGAGATCAAAGCTCCTGAAGTAATCTTAAGAAACGAGAAGCGTATGCTTCAGGAATCAGTAGATTCATTATTCGATAATACAAGAAAATCTTCAGCGGTAAAATCTGAATCAAACAGACCATTGAAATCTCTTTCTGATTCATTGAAAGGTAAGCAAGGTCGTTTCCGTCAGAACTTATTAGGAAAAAGGGTTGACTACTCTGCGCGTTCGGTAATTGTTGTAGGTCCTAACTTACAGCTTCATGAATGTGGTATTCCTAAAGATATGGCTGCGGAACTCTACAAACCGTTCATCATCAGAAAACTGATTGAAAGAGGAATTGTAAAAACAGTAAAATCTGCAAAGAGAATCATCGACAGAAAAGAACCTGTTGTATATGATATCCTTGAAAATGTGATGAAAGGCCACCCGGTTCTTCTGAACAGGGCACCTACGCTTCACAGACTGGGTATTCAGGCATTCCAGCCTAAAATGATTGAAGGTAAAGCGATTCAGCTTCACCCGTTGGTAACAACAGCATTCAACGCCGATTTCGACGGTGACCAGATGGCGGTACACTTACCGTTAGGTCCTGAAGCGATCCTTGAAGCTCAGTTATTGATGTTAGGTTCTCAGAACATCCTGAACCCTGCAAACGGTTCTCCAATCACGGTACCTTCTCAGGACATGGTTCTTGGTCTTTATTTCATGACTAAAGAATTAAGCTCTACGGAAGATATGAAAGTGAAAGGTGAAGGTCTTGCATTCTATTCTCCTGAAGAAGCGGAAATCGCTTATGCGGAAGGAAGAGTGTCTTTAAATGCTAAAGTAAGATGTAGATTACCGATCAAAGAAAACGGAGAGATCGTAACAAGACTGATTGAAACTTCTGTGGGTAGAATCTTATTCAACCAGATTGTACCTAAACAAGTAGGATATATTAATGAACTTTTAACGAAGAAATCATTAAGAAACGTTATCGGTAAGATCCTTGCTGATACAGATTTCCCTACAACTGTGAAGTTCCTTGATGCAATGAAAGACTTAGGATATTCAAACGCATTCAAAGGAGGTCTTTCTTTCTCATTAGGAGATATTGTAGTTCCTGTTGAGAAAAAGCAGATGATTGCACAATCAATTGAAGCTGTTGATGAAATTAGAGCCAACTATAACATGGGTCTAATTACAGATACAGAACGTTATAACCAGGTAATCGACGTTTGGACAAATACCAACGCTGGATTAACGGAGATGATCATGAGCAGAATGAAAACTGACCAAGGTGGTTTCAACTCTGTATACATGATGCTTGACTCTGGAGCGAGGGGTTCTAAAGAACAGATCCGCCAGTTATCAGGGATGAGAGGTTTGATGGCAAAACCGCAGAAAGCCGGTTCTACCGGAGCGGAGATCATCGAAAACCCGATCCTTGCAAACTTTAAGGAAGGTCTTTCGATCCTTGAATACTTTATCTCTACCCACGGTGCTCGTAAGGGTCTTGCGGATACCGCTCTTAAGACTGCCGATGCCGGTTACTTAACGAGAAGATTGGTAGACGTTGCACAGGACGTTATCGTTACAGAAGATGACTGTGGAACTTTAAGAGGTACAGAAGTTACTGCACTTAAGAAAAATGACGAGATCGTTGAAAGAATCTCTGAAAGAATCTTAGGTAGAGTATCTTTACATAATATTTACGATCCTGAATCAGACGAGTTGATCGCTGAAGCAGACCAGGTAATCTCTGAAGCATTAGCTAAGAGAATCGAGGAAGCCGGATTAGAAGCTGTTGAGGTTCGTTCACCATTAACTTGTGAAGCTAAGAAAGGGATCTGTGCGAAATGTTACGGTAGAAACTTAGCAACAGGTAAAATGATTCACATGGGTGAAGCGGTAGGTGTAATTGCAGCACAATCCATCGGGGAGCCGGGAACTCAGCTTACGTTGAGAACCTTCCACCAAGGGGGTACTGCAGGAAACGTATCAGAAAACCCATCAATCGTTGCAAGAAGAGACGGTATCGTTGAAATGGATGAGGTAAGAACCATTACTTCTGAAGACGAAAACGGTAATACAGCTGAGGTTGTGGTTTCACGTTCAACAGAATTCAGATTGGTTGCCGATAATGAGTCAAGAACTCCGTTAATGGTTGCCAACGTACCTTACGGTTCCATATTATCTGTAAAACCAGGTGATAAAGTGAAGAAAGGAGATGTAATCTGTAGATGGGATCCGTATAACGCAGTTATCATTGCAGAAACTGCTGGTAAGGTAGAATACGAAGATATCATCCAGGGGGTTTCATTCCAATTGGAAATTGACGAACAGACAGGATTCGAAGAGAAAGTAATTTCTGAATCCAGAAATAAGAAAGCCGTACCAACATTAAAAGTGGTAGATTCTAAAGGGGTTGAGCAGAAGGCATACAACTTACCGGTAGGAGCCCACTTGATGGTAAATGATGGTGAAAAAATTAAGGCTGGTAAAGTTTTAATCAAAATCCCAAGAAAATCTGCAAAAGCAGGGGATATCACCGGAGGTCTTCCGAGAGTTACTGAATTATTCGAAGCAAGAAACCCTTCAAACCCTGCAGTGGTTACAGAAATCGATGGGGTGGTTTCTTACGGAAAAATCAAGAGAGGTAACCGTGAATTGATCGTTGAGGCTAAAACTGGAGAGAGAAAAATTTATTTAGTTAAATTATCCAACCAGATTTTGGTACAGGAGAATGACTTCGTGAGAGCTGGTTCGCCGCTTTCTGACGGATCCATCACTCCGGACGATATCTTGAGAATCAAAGGTCCAACTGCAGTTCAGGAATACTTAGTAAACGAAATTCAGGAAGTTTACCGTTTACAAGGGGTAAAAATCGACGACAAGCACTTCGAAATCATCGTAAGACAGATGATGACAAAAGTATCTATCGTTGACGGAGGTGATACTCAGTTCCTTGAAGGCGCTCTTGAGCACAAGTATGACTTCTTAGAAGAAAACAACAGAGTATTCGGTCTTAAGGTTGTAGTTGAAGCAGGAGATTCTAAAGTATTCAAACCGGGTCAGATGATTACGGCAAGAGAATTAAGAGACGAAAACTCTAAATTGAAGCGTGAAGATCAGGCTTTAGTGGAAGTAAGAGAAGCTTTACCTGCTACCGCAACACCAGTGTTGCAGGGTATTACAAGAGCGGCTCTTCAGACGAAGTCATTCATGTCTGCAGCATCGTTCCAGGAAACAACTAAAGTTCTTAACGAAGCTGCGGTTGCTGGTAAGATCGATGATCTGAACGGTCTTAAAGAAAATGTAATTGTAGGGCACAGAATCCCTGCAGGTACAGGTCTTAAAGAATATCAGAATGTAATCGTTGGTTCTAAGAAAGAATTCGAAGATCTTAACTAAAATATGTAATTTGAAATTTGAGGTTTGAAATTATTTTTATACTTTCACAATCTCAAATTTCGAATTTTTAAAAATATAATTTATAACAAATGGACAACAATCAAAATCCACAAGACGGAAACATCAACATCGAATTAAATGAAATGGTAGCGGCTGGTATCTATGCTAATTTAGCTTTGGTAAACCACTCTCCATCTGAGTTTGTAGTAGATTTCATCCAGTTAATGCCGGGTGTACAGCAGGCGAAAGTAAGATCAAGAGTTATCCTTGCTCCTCTTCACGCTAAAAGAGTACTTTCTGCTCTTCAACAAAACATTGCTAACTATGAGCAGCAATTCGGAGAAATCAAAGAAGTTGAGCCTTTCGTATTAGGAGGTAACAACGTGAACGCTTAAGATTCTCAACCATATAAAATGAAAGCCCTATTATTGGGGCTTTTTTTATGTTTTAATTAACATAATAATAAATTTTAACTGTTTTAAATTGTATTATTTTAAAATTTTGAAATATTTTATAATTTATTATTAAATTTTAAGGCTATTTGGTATATTTGTTCAAAATTTTTAAAAAATGAAAAAATATATTCTTCTTGCCACTTTATTATGCACGACGATAAGTATTTATGCACAAGAAAAAAACAGTAAGGCGAATCAAAGACATCTTAAGAAATTATATTCTAAATATGATAAAAATTTAAAGAAGCAACATAAGCTTTTGAGATCTGCCGGAGTTCCGCCAAATCCTTATAATGAAGAAGATTACAAAAGAACAATGGATCCCGTTACAGGAGGAAGTAATTTTGATAAACTTGCCAAACTGAATGAGGAAATTAATCAAGGAAAATATGCCCCCACAAGATCAATGTCCCTGATCAGCGGACAAGAATCTTCTACACAAAAAATAGTAAATGAACCGTGGATAGAAAGAGGTCCTTATAATGTAGGAGGAAGAACGAGAGCCATAATGTATGATCCTAATGATCCTCTGGGTAAAAGGGTTTTTGCAGGAGGTGTTTCAGGAGGACTTTGGGTAAATCAGGATCCCACAATAAGCACAAATGAATGGACCCCATTAAGTACATTTTGGGCAAATACTTCTATTTCGTGTATTGCCTATGATCCAAACAATACACAAATTTTGTACGTAGGAACAGGAGAATCTTCTACATCTGATGCTATAGGTTCCGGAATCTGGAGATCTACAGACGGCGGAAGCACATGGACTCAAATTTTTACCATCTCGCCTGTTTATTCCGGTACTGTAAGAAGCGGTAACTTTTACATCAATGATATTAAAGTCCGAAACAATGCAGGTGTTTCAGAAGTTTATGCAGGAGTGAGCGGTAACTACAATGATGGAGCCTGGCAGGGCCTGAGTCAGGCGGGATTGTATAAATCTACTGATCAAGGAGCTACATTTATAAAAAATACGAGCTTATTGGCTCTCAATACAACGACCAATGTAACAAGCTCTACAGGATATTCTATTCAGCAGATAGAAATCGGGGCAGATAATTCTGTTTGGGTTTCTACCCGCTCTTCAAGATATTCTAATATAGATTCTGGAGGCAGAATTTTAAAATCTGCAGACGGTGATACTTTCAGCGAGGTTTATAATGTTGGGAATTCCGGATCAAGAGTTAATTTCACTCTTTCCAGAACGAATGCTAATAAAGTTTATGCATTTATGCAGGGTGAAGACAGTAGTTCGGAGCCTATTCGTATTGCCAAATCTACGGATGGAGGTCTAACGTGGGCGTCAACTAATGATCTGTTATCAAATATCACTCTTCCTACTGCTGCAGATACAAGCATTCCTGCAAATGACTTTACAAGAGGACAATCTTTTTATGATCTTGTGATTGCTACAGATCCTTTGGATGACGAAACAGTTTATATCGGAGGTATTGATCTCTATAAATCTTCTGACGGAGGTGCAAGCTGGACACAGATTTCAAAATGGTCTAATAATAATAATATGGCAAACCTGCAGGTTTCTCAGGTACACGCAGACCAACACGAGATTGTTTTTAATCCTTTTAATAACTATTCTACCAACCAGATGATGTTTGGCAATGATGGTGGAATTTATTTTGTACCTAATAAAAATACTGTTGCAACGGTGGGAGGTTTCGCTGCAAGAAACACCAGATACAATGTGACACAATTTTACAGTGCAATGCTGAACCCTACTAAAACCCCTGCCGATGAGGAGTTGCTCGCTGGTGCACAGGACAATGGTTCTTGGTGGCTGTATGGAGCACCACAGTCAAATAATTTTTTAACGAGCCAAGCAGCAACTTCAGGAGATGGAATGTATACAGAATATGATGACTTAGATAATTATGAAATCGCAAGTTATGTGTATAACAATCATTATCTGTTGACAAACAATATCTATTATCTTGTTTCAAGTGCAAACAGAAATGCTTATGGACACTTTGTAAATGAAATTGCTTTAGACAGAGTAAATAATGTATTTTATTCTTATCGTTCCGGATTAACACTCTTTAGAACAAGCGGATTATCTGCTGCAGCTACTACATTTACAAACAATATAGTAAGTGCCGGAACAGCGCAAACCAATGAGCAGATTTCTTGGATGAAAGTTTCACCATATACAACAGCTTCTACTACATTGTTTGTAGGAACAAACCTGGGAAGAATCTTTAAAATCACAAATGCTAATACAACATCGTATACCTCTACCCAGATCACATCGCCGGCTACAGGAACAATTTCAGATATAGAGTTTGGCGCTAATGAAAGCGAAATCATCGTAACATTATCAAACTACAATGTTGTAAGTGTCTTTTACTCTACAGATGGAGGAACTTCATGGCAAAATAAAGAAGGCAACCTCCCAGATATGCCGGTAAGAACAGTTTTAAGAAATCCTGATGACGCGAATGAGGTAATTCTCGGAACAGAGATGGGGGTTTGGGGAACAACAAATTTCCTTTCTTCATCACCTACCTGGGCCTCAATTACCGGAAATATCGGAAATATAAGAATTACCAATTTGGATTACAGACCTTCAACCAAAACGGTTTTGGTTTCTACGTACGGACGAGGAGCATGGACAACACAAAACACCATACTCCCATTAGCTACAGATGAGATAAAATCTAAAAAAGACAAGGTGAGAATATATCCGAATCCTTCAAAAGGAATTGCGCATTTGAGATTTGATTCGGCAAAATATAACACTGTTGATATCAGTATTTTTGATGCGTCAGGAAGATTGATCTACAGTAAGAAAAATGTAAAATCCGACGAGGAATTTGGTCAGAGATTGACACCAGGAAATTACGTTCTGAAGGCTGAATCTAAAGGAGAACTTGTTTACAGTGGCAACTATCTGGTGCTGGGTAAAACAAATGACAATGGGGACGATGATTAAAAAATGAATAATCACTTATCAATAATCATATTTTGGATTCTGGCGCTTTCTTGTAATGCGCCGGTTTCCTCATTGCATAAGGATAAAGTTTTGTTAATATCAGCAGAAAAAACAGTTTGGTTCGGCGGAAGACCCGGAGTGAAGGGAATAGTTTATACGATTGTATTACAGGCAATAAATACGAAAGATAAAATCAAAATTACCTCTTTGAAAGCGGAAGGAAATATCATCACATTTACTCAAACCAATTCTGCAAATCTCATTATTATTAAAGGCAATTTGCAAATCACAGATCCGATGGATAATTTTGAAAATGCACCGTCCGGACTGCATCGTGAAAATTCTGCTGAAGAAGATCTTATTCCTAATAAACAAGATAATTGGATAGAATATAAGACAGCAAATTCCGAAAGATTATACAAGATACATATTCCGGAGTTTGTTTCGACAGAACCGGAACAACAGTTAATTCCCCAAAGACAATAAATTATATTTGCGCAAAAAGCTATTCTTGATATTTTTATTTATTCCTTTACTAATCGTGTTTTTTAATGTGATTCATCCTGCTGTTTCCTGTATTAAAAGTGAAGTATATAAAAAAACACGCAACCATATTCTAAATCATGTACTGGATCAGTCAGAAACAACTTATTTTTCAGAGAAAGATCTTTTAAAAGCTAATTGGAAAGAAGATAGAGAATTTGTATTAAATGGTTTTTCTTATGATGTTGTCAGTATAAACTTTATAAATGGGAATAAATATTATCGGTGTTATATTGATAAAAAAGATATCATTATTAATTCCATATTGAAGGTTTCAGGCTTTTTTGTGACCAGGAAAACGTTTGCGTGGAGACATTTCGATTTGCCTGTACAGAATATAAAAAATATAAAAATATCTGGCTTTTTTACTTTTCCTGGCTTCTGGCAACTCCATTTTTTTAATTTTTATTCTAAACTAAAACCAGGATATTTAAAACCATTTGAAAATACATATTATTTGTCAGTTATATTTCCGCCCCCGGAAAGATGCTTAATACTTTCATAAACCTTTAACGACAAATAATTAATTTTTAAATCAATGAAAAGATATATATGCATTGCAGCTTTATTGAGTTGTACATTTACGAATGCCCAAAAATCAGCAGAAATAGAGGAAGTGTCTATTCTGGGAAGAAAAAAAATAAAACAGGAACGTGCAGAATTTAAAAGGCATGCTCAATCTGTAGAAACACTTTCGGAAGAAGAATTAAACAGGAATAATCCTGCAGCAATTGATCAGACCTTATCTACAATGTCGGGAATACAGGTTGATAAGCGAACCAATTTTGGAGGGCAGAGACTGGTAGTCCGCGGATACGGAAATGACCAGAAATTTAATAACTGGGGAATAAAAGCGTATTGGAATAATATACCCCTGACCAATGCAGAAGGAATTACCATTCTGGATGATGTGGATTTTGCCTATGTAAATAATGTTGAGGTAATCAAAGGTCCTGCTGCAACCATGTATGGAGGAGGAGCTGGCGGAGCGGCTCGTTTTTATACACGTCCTGATTTTACAAAAGGAATCACAGTTTCCGAAAACGTCTTAATAGGCTCTTTTAAAACATTTCAGTCTCGTACCCAGTTGAATGCTGCTGATGAAAATTATTCTGTAAATGCTGCTTACGGACATCTTGAAACCGATGGCTACAGGCCTAACGGAAGCGGACTAAAAAACTTTTTTAACATAAACGGAACGGTAAAGCTTGGAAAAAATGACCAGTTAAGTTTTTTAGGAAGTCAGGCTTATTCCTACGAGCATACGTCAGGACAGATTTCTTACGATGATTATTACGCAGGAATCGATAATGGAAATCCCGCCTATATCCGTAAAAATTCAGGCACAAAAATAAAGTCAACGAGAGTAGGATTGAGCAATGCTGTGAACATTCTTCCAAACCTTAGAAATTACACTACTTTATTTTATTATAATGCAAATACAGAAAGTGTTTCGGCAGGAGCTTTCGGAATAACAAGCTCTCCAAATGTAGGCTTGCGCTCAACATTTACCTTAAAAAATGAAAGTAAGCATTTCGAAAACAGATTCGATTTCGGTACTGAGATTCAGAATTCAATATCTACTACGTCAAGTTATCGCTTTAAAGGATCTGTTACAAATCCTTTAGAAACTACCGGAATTTCCGGAGCGACTTATTTTAAATACAATAATAATCAGGCGACTTATTTTGCAATAGACTATTTAACGTATAAACCCTGGGGATTAACTTTTCTTGCGGGAATAAGTGCAAACAAAACCAATTATAACAGAAAGGATTTATTTGCAGTTCCTGGATTAATTGCAGGAAAAAAGGATCAGTCATTTGATAAACAGTATGAAACTGCGTTTACCCCTCATTTTGCATTACAGAAAGAATGGAAGCATCAGATTTTTAATGTAAGCTATAGCGAAGGGTACAATGCTCCAACAGCAAGTTCTTCCTTTATTAATTACACCAATACTGCTAATAATGATCTGCGGCCGGAACGTGCTAAAATGTTAGATTTCAGTGTACATGGATTGTTGCTGGATACCAAGCTGGATTATCAGATTTCTTTATTCAGGATAGATTATTCTGATAAATTAACACAGCTTACAATTCCAAACTCAAATAACCAGACGTATTGGGCAAATACGGGAAGTCAAAAGAACAGCGGATTAGAATTAAGCATTGGATATCAGTACAAAAACGACAACTCCTTTCTTAACAGAATTGTTCCTTTTGCAAATCTATCCTATTACGATGCAAAGTACAAAGATTTTAAGACCAGGCTGTTAGGAGCAGATCAAATTTATGATCATATGACGGTGGTGGGTGTTCCAAGAAACAAATATGCACTTGGATTGGATATATACACAAAGCCGGGCTTTTATTTAGTAAATACTTATAATTATTTGGGCAATGTATATACAGATTTTGCAAATACCAATCTCGTGAAAGGTTTTGGATTGTTAAACTCCAAATTGGGTTATAAGAAATCTTTTGGCAGATTTGATCTTGATGCTTACATCATGGGGAATAACTTAACCAACCATGTTAATTATACTTTTCTGTTCCTGGGAAATAATATCAACGATTCGGATGCAGAAAATGGTTATCCGAAAGGAGTTGCGACAGATCTCAATCCCGGTCCGGGCAAAGCTTATTTCTTTTATGGTTTGAATATTAAGTACAAATTATAAAATAGTAAATAATTGCAAATTAAAGTTGTGATTATAAATCTATAAGCTCCTTGTTATGAAACTGCTTCACGAAAACGAAGCAGTTTTTTTCATTAATTATCATTATTGAATAAATCTCTTCAATCTTATAATGATATTTTTCTACCTTTGCTATTAGATAGGATTACAGGATATGGTAAATAATCAGTTTATTATTAACAAATTTGGCTTTTTAGGTGATGTTTTTTTAAAGGAACTCAATAAACATGCTATAATAACTGAAATTAAAGCTAAAACTGAAATAGTAAGAGAAGGACAGAAAAATAAGTTTGTTCCTTTTTTGATCAAAGGGTCAATCCGGGTTTTTACGCTAAATGATGGGAGAGAGCTTATTTATTACTATATCCGGGCAAACGACAGCTGTCTCATGACCTTTTCATCTATCTTTACTGACTATGTGAGCCGTGTTTATGCAATCGCGGAAGAAGATTCAGAGGTAATGCTGATACCTGTTTCCGTGGTGCACGAATGGCTGATCGCTTTTCCTGAAATCAACAGGGTTTTTTATCAAGAATACGATAAAAGATTCTCCGATGTGATGAGCATGGTAAATGATGCCGTTTTCCATAGACTCGACAAAAGGGTTTTGAACTATATCCGACAGCAAATCTCACTTACCGGGAATAATCCAATAAAGCTTACCCACCGCGAAATTGCAAACAATCTTGGCACTTCAAGAGAAGTTATAAGCAGAGTTTTGAAAAAAGTGGAAAATGAAGGGGAAATTACGCAGACAAAAGAAGGGATAAAAATGCCTGTAAATGAAAATGTTACACAAGGCTAACAATTCATATTTAATTAATTTAATAATCTCATTGATAAAAACAATCCGGTCGGTGACTTTTATCACACGATTTTGATGTGATAAGTCTATAAGTTTGTCATACATAATTTTTAATAATAAACTGTATGACAAAAACTGTACTATTTGTATTGATATTGATCTCAGGATTTACCTTTGCACAGGAAGACCTGCTGAAAGATATTGACACCATTCAGACAAAAAACACAGATACTTCACAACCGGCCTTTAAGGCACTGCAGATTGTCACCGGGCAATCTACAAAGCTCGCTGCAAAAAACGAATGGTATATTGTTGTTGCCCACCGATTCGGAGATGTAAGCAAAGGATTTAAAGATTTTTTCGGACTGGACGATGCCTCTACCAAATTAGGAGTTATTTATGGCGCTACAGACTGGCTTTCATTCAATCTATCCAGGGAAACCAATCAGAAAACTTTTGAAGGAGGCGCAAAATACAGATTGGTAAAGCAAAACGAAAACTTCCCGGTAGATATCGTAGGATATAACGTGATGGCGGTAAACACTGATTTAAGCACAGACAATTATCCCCATCTGAAATTTGGAGACAGGCTCGCTTATCTCACCCAGGCGTTGATTTCAAGAAGATTCAATGATGATTTTTCCCTGCAGCTTACGCCGTCTTATGTTCATAAAAACCTGTATGAACCTACCATAGAAAATAAAGATCAGTTTCTGGCAGGTATCGGGGGAAGATATAAAATTTCAAAAAGAATATCCATTAATGCAGAATATTTCGTGAATTTTGACAATCACAGTTTCTATAAAAATCCTTTATCATTGGGCATGGACATAGAAACCGGGGGACACGTTTTCCAGCTTTTATTTACCAATTCCCAGATCAATTCAGATATCGGATATCTTACAAATGCAACCGGAAGATGGGGAAAAGGACAGATTTTCTTTGGGTTTAATCTTTATAGAGTTTTTTAATATGAAAAAGTTTATCTATATCATTTCATCAGCAGTCGTACTAGTGGCCTGTGACAGCAGAACCTATGAAGAGATTTCCGACAATACACCTATTGCAGAAAAAGTAACCTACAATAAGGATGTCAAAGCCATTATTGATGCCAATTGTGTAAGCTGTCACTCTCCGGGAGCACAGGCGCTGACCAATTATAATCAGGTGAAAAATAACATCGACAATATCATAGACCGAATCAGCAGACCTACCGGAGATCCTTTGAAAATGCCGCAGGGCGGAAGCTTATCACCTACACAAATTAATATAATCACCAAATGGAAAGCCGACGGACTTACCGAAAACTAAATAGTATTTATATGAAAAAACTTCTTGTATTAATTGTTTTAATGATTTCCGGCAATTTTATCTTTGCCCAGAAATACATGTCAAAGACAGGAAAAGTCACGTTTGAAGCTTCAGTACCGCTTTTCGAGGATGTCTTTGCGCAGGATGACAACAATGTTGTGGTTCTCAATGCAGACACAGGTGATATTGCGTCTGTTTCAGTCGTTAAAAACTTTCATTTTAAAACCAAACTGATGGAAGAGCATTTTAATGAAAGCTATGCAGAAACTGCCAAATATCCGAAGACTACCTTTAGCGGTAAGATCGTAAATTTTGATAAGTCAAAGCTTACGTCATCGCCACAGAAATATACTGTTCAGGGGACTCTGAATTTTCATGGGGTGGCAAAAGCATATACATCTGCTGCGACAATCTATGCTAAAGACGGAAAAATATATATGACCGGAGGATTCGCAGTAAAGGCTGCAGACCATAAAGTGACCATCCCTAAAATGGTGATGAAAAAAGTTGCCGAAACGGTGAATGTTGAATACAATTATGTGCTGGTAAAACAATGAGAAAATTAATCGTAATACTAAGTGTGTTTCTTGGGTTTACCCTTACACTGGCTCAGGAGCAGGCAAAATCGATTTTTGATATTGCCCGTACAGGAACGGTGGCGGAAGTAAAAGACCTGATGAAGAAAGATCCCAACATCATCAACCAAACCAATGAAAGCGGCTTCTCTCCTCTGATTCTCGCTTGCTACAGAGGAAACGTGGAAGTAGCAAAGTTTTTGGCCGACAATGTAAAAGATATCAACTACAAAAGTAGGGAAGGAACAGCATTATCAGGGCTTGCCTTCAGATACAACAAAGAGCTTGTGGAGTATCTTCTGAAGAAAAATGCGAATCCTAATATTGCAGATGCTACAGGAGTTACTCCTTTATTTTGGGCCGTGAAGTCAGGGAATAAAGAGCTGACAGAATTGCTGCTTAAATATAAAGCCGACAAAACCATAAAAGATGCGCAGGGAATGACTCCTTTTGAGTATGCCCTTCAAACCAATAATAAAGAAATAATTAATCTCTTAAAAAATTAGCGAATGAAAAAAGTTCTACTTACTTTATCAATGGCTCTGGCAACAGCTGCACAAGCTCAGTTCTCTTCGGGAATAGTAAGCCTTGGGTCAACAGGAATGACGGTAAAGTTGGCGACGTCACCAACTCAGGTTACCATTACATTAACGGGACCAGACACTAAGTATCTTGGAATAGGATTCGGAAATGTAGGAATGGCAGCCGGTGCAGACGGATTTGTGTATAACTCAGCTTCCACCACCAATACTGGTTTAGATTACACTTTTGGGGGAATTGGAAGTATTTCAGCAGATCCTGCTCAAAACTGGACCATGACTTCTAACACAACGGCGGGAGGAATCAGAACCGTAGTGGCTACAAGAACATTAAGCGGCGGTACGGGCGATTTTGCCATTGCCAATGCTTCAGGAAATATAAATATATTTTATGCCCTGGGCCCGGACCTCACTCTTCAGTATCATCAGTCGAGAGGGTACGCGACATTAACAATGGGAGCGGTGCTGGCTACCGGAGAAGTCGCAGCCGAAAGCAAAAAGGTTATTTTATATCCTAATCCTGCTAAAGAAACCGTAAGCTTCAAGAATGCCGACAAAATTAAATCGGTAGATATTTTTGAAACCACAGGAAGAAAGATCAGGACGGTAAAAATGGATGGTAAGGAAATTAATGTTTCCGATCTGAAATCCGGAAATTATTACCTGGAAGTTAGCCTGAAAGACGGATCAACCGCTTTTGAACAACTAATTAAAGAATAACGAAAGGCCACTGAAAAGTGGCTTTTTTATGATCATATACTGTTGCTTTAATGTTTTTTTAACCTGCCAGATTTTTTTAGCATTATCCCATAAGTTACCTTTGCATAAATTTTTAAACACATGAAGAAAGGATTACAAATTGTTGTATTGATATTCTCAATGATGCTTTTCGGCCAGAAGGGAAATGCAGATACTGCACAGGTGGTTATTCCAAACAGGTACAACAGTATCGAGGCACAGACAAAACCTTACATAATCATGATTTCGGCGGATGGTTTTCGTTATGATTACGCAAAGAAATATAATGCGGAAAACCTTCTTAAATATTCCCGGCAGGGTATTCAGGCAAAAGCCATGATCCCAAGCTATCCCAGTATTACTTTTCCCAATCACTGGACGTTAATTACCGGACTTTATCCGGCACATCATGGCCTGATCGATAATTATTTTTACGATTACAGGAAGAAAGAAGCGTATGCCATGAGTGACAGGACCAATGCAGAAGATGGCAGTTGGTATGGGGGTGTTCCGCTCTGGGGACTTGCTGAAAAGCAGGGAATTCTCTCAGCATCCTTAATGTGGGTAGGCTCGGCGAGCAATGCCGGTGGTGCAAGACCAACCTATTACTATCCTTACCACGAGAAGTTTACACCGGCAGAAAAAGTAGATAAAGTTATAAACTGGCTTAAACTTCCTATGGATAAAAGGCCACATTTTATTTCTTTATATTTCCCGGAAGTTGATGCAAGCGGACACCATTTCGGGCCTGATTCCAAAGAAACAGAAGATGCTGTTCATATGGTAGACCAGGCAATAGGTGAGTTGGCACAACGGGTAAATGAATTAGGATTGAAAAATGTAAGCTTTATCTTCGTTTCAGATCACGGAATGATAAAAGTAGATGGTGGAAATCCTCTCGAAATTCCTTCCTTACTTTTAAATAAAGATAAATTTGATTATTATAATTCTCAAACTTTACTAAGAGTTTATGTTAAAAATCCTGCTGAGGTTAAAGCTGTCTATAAAGAATTGAAAGCAGGGAAAACAGATGATTATGAAGTATATCTTGATAAAAAATTACCCAGATACCTCCATTTTGCCACAAGGGACGACCGGTACGGCAGGATAGGGCAGATCCTTCTTATTCCCAAAGCACCCAAAATATTTCTTGAAAAAGGAAAGAAAACATCCATTGGAAAACATGGCTATAATCCCGCCATTGTCCCGGAAATGAAATCAACATTCTTCGCCTGGGGGCCTGCCTTTAAGAATAATATGACTATTAATGAATTTGAAAATGTAAATGTATATCCGGTGGTAGCCCACATACTTGGTTTAAAGATAGATCAGCCCATTGACGGAAAATTGAAAGTACTAAAAGAAACATTAAAATAGGAATCCCAGAGTCCCGAAGGGACGACCTAAATCAGGACAGGATAAAATCCTGTCAGAAAAGATGATAACAACAATAATTTGAATAGTTTCGGCGAGCCAAAGGCTCGCCGAAACTATTCCCTTTAAACTTTCAGTACACCCACTCTCAAACCCTCCTACTCAAAGTTGGCTGAGCGGAGCCGAAGCCACCAATCCCGGAATCTTTCTTAAACCACCCCGTCAAAAATTCTTTCGAATTTTCGCCACCCCTCCGGAGGAGTGAAATTTTCCCTACTGTTTTCTAACGCTGAACTTTGTAGTTACCATGACGATGGAAATGATGACATCCGTTCAATGGTGGCTGAGGGTCTCGAAGCCACCAGTCCTAACCGAAAGGAACGTTCATACTCTAAAACACTCCAACCCTCACACACTGCCACACACTTTGTCATTGACTACGTCGAATCTGTGATTTCCGTAGAAATCTCGGCATAGCTGGTAATAGTAGCATGGAAAGATTCGTGCTTAGATCCTTTCAGGATGACAAAGCGAACGTGGTGGCATCTGTTCAATGGTGGCAGAGGTTCTCGAAGCCACCAGTCCTTCAATTCAAATCCTCCCATCAACGGTGGCTGAGCGGAGCCGAAGCCACCCCTCCGGAGGAGTGGAATTTTCCCTACTGTTTTCTAACGTTGAACTTTGTAGTTACCATGACGATGGAAATGATGACATCCGTTCAATGGCGGCAGAGGTTCTCGAAGCCACCAGTCCTTCGAGTGTAATGCGGGCCTTCGACTCCGCTCAGGCGCCGCCAGTCAACAACTTTTATATCGCTCCGTAAAATTCCATATACCCTAACCGAAAGGAAGGCTTATACTCTCATACTCTCAATCCCTCACACACTACCACACACTTTTGTCATTGACTACGTCGAATCTGTGATTTCCGTAGGAATCTCGGCATCGTTGGTAGTATTGGATGGAAAGATTCATCCTTAGATCCTTTCAGGATGACAAAGCGAACGTGGTGACATCTGTTCAATGGTGGCAGAGGTTCTCGAAGCCACCAGTCCTTCAATTCAAGCCCTTCCATTCAACGGTGGCTGAGCAGAGCCGAAGCCAAAACTCCGGCCGGGAAATTCCCTAAGCCGGAGTACCATTATACTAAAAAAAATTACCCTGTTAAAGGTTTTCGGTTTTCGAGAGGTGTTCTCATCACCCGATGAGAACACCTTATCTCGCCCGAGATAACCTTCTTATCACGCCCGATGAGAGCATCTCTCATCGGGTGACATGATCGTCTCTTTAAAAATAAGTGCTGTAAGCTTATGCCACCGTCAGTACTTTATCGAGAGTAGCCGTTCTTGGATCTTTTAATGAAGCTCCGCTGCTGTATTGCGTTACCACTTCCAGATTATAAGTGCCTGCTGCTAATGCCGGAATTACCACAATAATCTCCGAAGGATTGTTGGTGACAATATCACTTTGCTCTACTTTGGTTCTGCCTTGTGTTGCAGTGTCTACAAAATAGATCCCTACCGAAGCATCATCACCAGCGACTTTGATCTTGCTGCCCACGATCTTCAGGTTTCTGCCCGGAGTCAAAAGATCATTTACCGAACCACTCTTCACATCGGTTACCTGTAAGATCACGGCAGAAGCTTCTGCTACGCCCAGGATCTCGACTTCAATATTTGGGATTTCTGTCCTCAGCTTTTCTCCCTGATTAAACTGGAAGATAATGCTGTGCTTGTCTTTATTAAATGTCTCCGATGGCCTGTCGAATACCCCACGGATGGTGGTGCTTGCGGTAAAATACCCGGTGTTGACTGAAAAGCCGTCACAAAGCTGATACGCCATTTCTTTCAGGAAGAGCTCGGTCGCATGTTCCATTGCCGAAGCGGAAACATCTGCGCCACCACGGCTGGCGGCGGCTTCACAGATCTGCTTTACAGAAAGGGAACGCTCGCTTGCCGTACGGGCAATGAAGTCATTGGGGTTGTCTTTGGTTAACGTGTTATCATAGAGATACGCTTTGATTTTGTGTAATATTGACATTCTACTTTTATTTTTTAATTACTATTGCTGAAATTCTACTATAAAACCCCAAGTGGCACCCTGCACTGTATTGTTTGCTGCTACGTCAACCCATGGATGAGTACTTGTATATCCGTTATAAACTTTTGTGGAACCGAAATTTTTAGCTGATGCACAAATGAACCCTTCACCACTACCGAAATTATTAGGCTCTCCTCCATTAAACCAATTAGCCTTTCTTACAGCAACAGTTCCTCCTGCTGAATAATCATGATTGGGCAATTCCCCTGTAATCCACTTTACTTCAGGGTCTGGTGTCATAGCAGAACCTGCAGACCATGAAAACTTTGTCATTCCAATCCAGGCTCCATTGGTGTTGAATATAGTATAAGCCGTCAATAAATTGGTTTCTACATATTGCCATTCTGCATCAGTAGTAAAAACAGCCAGATATCCTCCCATATTTTTAGCCGCATTATAAGCCTGATACCAGGTTACCGCTGCACTGGTAGAATAGGATGCATACGTGTGCCCGCCAAAACTTCCTGTTCCTTGTCGGGTGGCGGTAGCCGAACCTACTGTTAAAGTGGCCGGTGCATCTACGGAAGCTGTTGCTGTAGTGCTGGGTATATAGCCTAAGATGTTGGGGTCTGCAATCGTGGTATAGCTTATGGAGCTTCCTGAGCTGTTTATCTTTTTCCATTTGATTCCGTTAAAATAATAGAACCCGGGTTCGGTGATTTCTGCGGTGACGGTATTGGGAGCGGCGGGAGCAGCAGTAGCATATACCAGAGTTCCTATTTGGTTGGTACCATAAGGAGCGCTCTGTATATCGGTCCCACTCAATTTAGGAATAAGAAGTCCTTCAGGCTTTGTACCCGGTGCTTTTGCTTTAATTTCAAGAGTGGCATTGGGACTTGTTGTATTGATCCCCACTTGTGCTAATGCAGTCATGCTGAAAAGTATTGCTGCGGTTGTAAATAAATGTTTCATTGTTTTGTATTTATATTGTTGTTATATTTTTAATTGTGAACACGAAGCCCACAAAGATTTTTTATTGTGATACGTTTTTTAAGTTTTCACAAAGGCGTTGCACTTATAAGAGAGCACAAAGCCAGCTATTGTAAAGACTCACTATAAATTTTTAAAACCCCATCTTACCCCTCCGATTGTCATCCCGTAGGGATCTAAGCCCGAATCTTTCCATGCTACTATTACCAGCTATGCCGAGATGCCTGCGGAAATCACAGATTAGGCGTAGTCAATGACAAAGAGTTGTAAATGCCGGTGACTGAGTCTCGAAGTCACATTCTCTGCACTTATAAGAGCTTGTGGAATTTATCGTCACTTCGAGTAGATTTTGAAAAAATCATATCGAGAAGTTTGTGAGTTTGAGGATGAATTTCATTCTCGATACATTTTTTCTTCACCTTGTTACAAAAAAACACTCGAATTGACGAAACACGAATGATGCTGATGGTTGAACACTAATTTCACGATTGTTATCTGAAGTTCTTTGCTGAGATCCTAGGGGATGACAAACGGAGCGGATAATGAATGAAAATCTTTAATTTTCAAAACTTCTGTGTTCTTTTGTTTTCAAAGTTTTAACCTTACTTCTTAGGTGACTTATGTGTTAAAAAATGGGTCATATGATTGTAGCCCGGGCGGTGGCCTACTGAAATGAATTGTTATAATTTTAAGTATATTTTGATGTTCAACATTTAGGTATTGAAGATTCTGTTGAGATATCAAGATTTTTCGGAAAGCTCTAACGGCGGAGCTTACCATTTTATGATGCTTCTTTGACTGAGAAAAATTCCCTAATACCGCTACTGACAGAGGATTGTCTGCATATACGATATGATGTGCACTCTTAGGATTGATAAAGCAAATCTGATCTGTTTTGTTATGATTCTTATTGACAGATGATACATTTGTGCTGAAGAAAGCTTTATATTTTATTTTATATTTCGGTTTTAAAGAGTTTAACTGTTTTTGTGATAAACCATCTTCAATATAAATATCAACCTGTGATTCTGAATACAGATAAGATCCTTCGGAAATAAAAATGACAGAATCTAAATGAGAAAAAGGAGTCTGGGAAGAGATGAAAACGATAATTAAAAACACCAGAAAATACAGCATTCTCACGCTAAAACGCAGGAAGAGAGGGAACTGAGGAAAGGGCATCATTTGTTTTTTCATTGTGTTTAAAAAAGTAGTCTCACCTGGACTACTATTAAAGACAAAGCTTTAAGAATCAATATAAATTGCTTTTTTTAGGCTAAAAACAGGTGCGGTTTCTCTCCCCCTGAAATGCCCAGTTTTTAAGGGGATTTTAGGGTTTTAAATTAATTAACAGATTAAAAAACAACAGATTATTATTTGGAAGTAATGATAATTTGTTTACATTTGTCACAGAAAAAGTAGTCCAGGTGAGACTACTTTTTATGACCTGATTTAAATAAAAAAAGCTCTCCGAAGAGCTTAATTAATAATATATCTGGCAGTTTACAAAGACTGCATATCGATTACAAAACGGTATTTCACATCGATTTTTATAACCACAATCTCTTCCTGTTCGTCTGAAACATGATCGGCGCCTGCTCTTGGTGTATTGCACATATAATCAATATTTCGCAGGATTATTGAGACTGAACAGGAGTCACCGTCTGTATATAAAGCGTTGAATTAGCCGGCATATTGTTTTAAAAAAGATTAATCATTACTTTTAAGGTGAAATATAATCTATTCCTGAATGACAACAATGCAAGAGAAAGGAATTCACACCTTTTATACTTCTTTCGGAAAAATTTCAGCAGTAAAGGAAAACGGTGTTATCAGAGCCAAAAGCATTCGGTATGCCCGTTCCGAACGATTTAAAAAGCCAGAACCAGTAGATTATGCTGATGCACACGAAATTCCTGATAAAACCCCGGTATGTCCGCAGAATGTAAGTCCGTTGCTCGACAGGCTGATTCAGAAGACTGATGTTGATGCATTTCAGCCGGATGAATCAACACAGTTTCTTACCATTACACGTCCTGAACATTTTAATGATGATGAAAAGCTCCCGGTAATTGTCTGGATTCACGGAGGCTCGTATGAGATTGGATGTGGTGACCTGCCTACTTCCGATCCTTCCGTCTGGGTAAAAGAGCAGAACATCATTGTTGTTTCGGTTTCATACCGTTTAGGGCTTTTCGGATTTCTGGGAGGTGATGAAGACAGACCCGCCAATCTGGGATTGTATGATATCATGGCCGCTCTGGAATGGATTAAGAAATATATACGTGATTTTGGAGGGGATCCTGAAAATGTTACCCTCTTCGGACAATCATCCGGTGGCGATGCGATTGCTCATCTTATGATCTCGGAAGGAGTGGAAGGCTTGTTTCAACGAGCAATTATTCACAGTGCTCCATTAGGTTTCCGGCTCAGAAGACAAAATATGTCCCTTGAGTTTTTCAGGAAGACCGGTATTTTAAAAGATGAATCTGATCCTTTGAAGATGGTCGAAGGTTATGTTAAATTTTTACCTTCATTCAGAAAATACGGTCTGAAAACTTCAATGCCTTTTTGTACACAGTATGGTTTTCCTCCACTAGGCAGGGAAGAAGAAAGCCTTGAAAACTGGAAAGATAATGCACATAAATATGATGTTTTGATTGGCTCCAATCAGGATGAAACGGCTTTCTATGTCAAAACAGCACAGGAGGGAATCTACACGTATCTGCCTCATAAAATTCTCAATACCATCGTAAGAAAAACCACCGAATCGATTTATGAAAAACCGGCTAAGATCTTTGCGGAGAATTATGCCGCTGGTGGTGGGAATATTTATCAGTTCAGTATTCAGTCAACGCTAAAGAACAATTATATCGGGGCTTCGCATTGTGTCGATCTTCCCCTGATCTTTGAAAATAAAGAAGCCTGGAAATCGGCAGAATTACTGAAAGATGTTCCATGGGAATACATTCAGGAAAACGGAAGAAAGCTTCGCGCGCTTTGGGCAGAATTTGCCAGGACCGGAGCCATCTCTGAAAACTCTGAAAGACCGGAAATCCTGAAGCTGCGAAAAGTTTAGCGCCTGTTTCGATTTTACTTGATAATTTTTAACATTAAGAAATTTAGCTTATTAAGCTTAAATAAGAAATCAATGAATTGATTTAAATTAAGTTAATTTAGCAATTACACTTTAATTATTAATGTGAAAATATTATACAAGCTCTTAGATGTAATTTAAACACAAATGACACTGTTCCTAAAATCAATGTCATTTGTATTTAAAAATATTATTCTTCAAGCCAGACACTCACATTTCCGGCCGGCACAGGAAAATTACCCCATCCATTTTCATCAATCGTTACTTTATCTTCAAATCTTCCGAGGGCATCATAAAAAGTTTTTCCGATATAGCGCTCGCCCATTTCCATAGGTTTTTCATAAGCGTCCTTATTGCTCAGAACGACTGCACATCCGGAATGTTCGTCATCTCCTTCACGAACCCATCCCAGACAATTGGCATCTTCAAAATAATCCCGCTGCTCACCGTACGCATGGTCTTTTCTTGCTTTAATCAGTTCTTCGATACCGCTTACCTTATCCAGAAATATTTCCTGGTCATTGCCTTCTTTATCTTTATCTACATAATGAGCACCATATAAATCAGGATAAAACACACAGGGATATCCGTCTTTCCGAAGCAGGATCAATGCATAGGCAATAGGCTTAAACCAGTTTTCTACCGGCGCTTCCAGATCCTGTAGAGGCTGTGTATCATGATTGTCAACCAAACTTACCGAATGAAGAGGATCAGCCTGTGTAAGGGTTTCATCAAAAATTCTGCGTAAATCATACGAACCGCCTTCATTCGAGGCATTGTGAAAATTATTCTGTAAAGAGCTGTCAAAAAGACTCATGCATCCTTCCGTAACATCAATATATTTTTGAAGTAGGTTAAGATATCCCGGGGCCCAGTATTCACCAACCGCAAAAATATTCTTCCCAGAATTAGAACGAAGTAAAGTGAGCCATTCTTTATAAAAATCAAATGAAATATGTTTCAGGGCATCCAGCCTTACACCATCGAAGTCCGTTTCATCAAAATACCATTTTGCCCAGTTGTTCAGTTCCTCTCTTACGAAGGGATTTCGATGTTCCACATCATTATACATAAGATAATCGTAGTTTCCTTTTTCATCATCGATCATTTCTTCCCAGTCAGTTCCGTATTCATTTTTAATTTTAAAGATATGGGAATCCATGCCTTCAGCGTAATCTACACCACTGAAACAGGTGTAGTTCCATATAAAATCCGAATACTTTTTTCCTCTGCCCGGAAAAGTAAACTTGGTGTAAGATTGTATTTCTATCTCATCGGAAATAATTTTGTCTCTGTTTTCTTCATCGACTTTCAGAGCTTTGAAGGTTTCAAGCTCGTCTCCACCTCCTTTGTGGCCAAGAACAATATCTACAATTACTTTTATATTATGTTCTTTTAAAGCTTTGATGGCTTTTACATAATCTTCTTTTGTTCCGTATTTTGTGGGAATGGTTCCTTTCTGGTCAAACTCTCCAAGATCATAAAGATCATAGGCGTCGTAACCAATAGAGTGGCCGCCGGTAGCACCCTTGTATGCAGGGGGGAACCATACTGATGTAATTCCCAGGTCGGCCAGATATTTTGCGTTTTTTTCTGCTTCTTTCCATAGTTTTCCGTCTCCTTCAGAATACCAGTGGAAAAATTGAATCATCGTTTCATTCATAAAATTGTACAATTTGGTTACTACAATTTAATGAAAATTTTCGAGATTATTGATCTTCAAATTCTTTGAACGGAATTTTTAGTTGAACGGATACCAGTTTTTTCTCTTCCGTATTGAGCTGCGAAAGTGATAATCCCAGCAAGCGTACAGGTTTGTCAAATGGACGGAGCTCCCAAAGCTGTTTTCCCGTATTGAAATATTGCTCCACAGAAGAAAAGTATTCTTCCCGGGTGATGCTGCGTGTAAAAAGGGAAAAGTCTTTATATTTAATTTTAAGGGTGAGCGTTCTGCCGAGAATATTATTTTTCTGAAGACGGTTCTGAAGTTCTTCACTGAGGCTCTGAAGTTTTTCGTTGATTTGCTGTTCATCGAAAAGGTCCTCAAAGAAGGTTCTTTCTACGGCAACACTTTTCTGGATACGGTGGGGTTTTACTTCTGAATGATGAATTCCCCGGACAACATTATAATAATATGCTCCGGATTTTCCGAACAGCCGGGTAAGATCCTCAATCGATCTTTTCTTTAAATCTTTTCCTTTATAAATCCCTAAACTAAACATTTTGTTAGCCGTAACTTTCCCTACTCCGTAAAATTTTTCTACAGGTAATTCTTCCAGAAAGCTTTCGACTTTATCGGGATGAATCGTCTTCTGTCCGTTCGGCTTATTGATATCTGATGCTACTTTAGCCAAAAACTTATTGATGGATATCCCTGCAGAGGCCGTTAACCCAGTTTGTTCAAAGATCTTCTGACGGATTTCCTTGGCGATTTGATTGGCAGATTCTATATTCTTTTTATTTTCGGTGACGTCAAGATAGGCTTCATCGAGAGACAATGGTTCTACCAGGTCAGTGTATTCGTAAAAGATTTCCCGTATTTTTCTTGAAATTTCTTTATACCGCTGAAACCTTGGCGATACAAAGATAAGGTGAGGACATTTCTCTTTGGCTGTTTTACTGGGCATCGCAGAACGTACCCCGAATTTTCTTGCTTCATAGCTTGCTGCTGCAACAACGCCACGATGTTCTCCTCCAACCGCAATCGCCTTGCCTTTCAGTGCCGGATTATCATGCTGTTCCACAGAAGCATAGAATGCATCCATATCGACATGAATAATTTTGCGAAGGGGAAAAGAAGAATCCATACCGCAAAGATATGGATTCCTGTTATAGTGTACATTGAGAATTAAAGGTTGAGGCTAAGGTTGAGATGAAGATTAAAAACCTCAACCACAATCTCAACCTCATTTTAAAAGTTTATCAATAGTTGCCTGTATTTCCGGGTCTTCCGGAGAGATAGCGTAATATTTGGCAATGGCAGATTTCTGATCAATGACCATATATCTCGGGATCCAGTTGAGGTCAATGTAATTATTGAAATCATTTTTCCAGCCGGAAGCAAACCAGTAATTTTCTTTATCCTTCATCTCAAATCTTTCCAGGCTTTTATCAAAACCTTCTTTGGAACGGTCTAATGAAAGGAAAACAAAATCAATATTTTTATTGTTGTCTTCCAGTTCTTTGGCTTTGGGAAGTGCTTTTAAGCAGTCTCTGCACCAGCCGGCCCAAAAATCAAGTACCAGAACTTTACCTTTATGCTGATCCAGGATTTGTTGTATAGTGACGGTTTTACCTTCTTCGTCTTCTACCTTCTGAATGAGTGCTTCTTTAGAAAAATTGGTTTTGAGAACTTTGGGAGTCTGCTGTGAACAGCTTAACCCGAAAATTCCGATCATGAATAATAACAAAAGCTTCTTCATTTTAAAATCATTTCTGCAAATCTAAACAATGAAAAGCAATTAGAAAGTTATCACCGGGAATTTGCACTATTGAAAAATTCTATAATGACTGAGGATAGTTTCTGACCAAACCTTTTACAACGGTTATCACATTCGGCATTGCCTTATTGGCAGCATTCAGAACTTCTTCATGCGAAACGGAAAAAGCGATATCCGGACCGCCGAGATCTGTAATCACAGAGATTCCGAAAACGTCCATTCCCATATGTCGGGCCACAATCACTTCAGGAACGGTACTCATGCCTACCATATCACCCCCAATGGTTTTGATCATTCCATACTCAGCGGGAGTTTCGAAAGTTGGCCCCTGTAGGGCTACATATATTCCCTGATGAATGTTGATGTTGTTTTCAGAAGCAACCTTTTCAGCCACCGAAATCATCTTTTTATTATAGGCTTCGCTCATGTCAACAAACCTTGGCCCGAAAGAATCGATATTTCTTCCTCGAAGCGGATGTTCAGGAATCATATTGATATGATCTTTAATGATGGCAATGTCTGCAATTTTATATTCAGAATTCACTCCACCCGAGGCATTGGAAAGAATAAGATTTTTTATTCCCAACATATGAAAAATCCTGATGGGAAAAACTATATTTTCAATAGAATGTCCTTCGTAATAATGAAAACGGCCGCTCATCATCAGAACTTTTTTGCCTTCCAGTATTCCATAGATCAATTTCCCGGTATGGCCGGCTACCGTTGTCTGTGGGAAATCAGGAATTTCAGCATATTGCAGGATATGAATCGCTTCTACCTCATCCTGTAATTTTCCCAATCCTGAGCCTAAAACAATCGCAAAGTCGGGAGTTTCTTTGATGATGCTCTGTATGAAATCTGCAGTTTTCTTAATTTTTTCCAACATAATCCAGAATGATTTGGTTAAATTCTTCCTTCCTGTCAATAATCACATTAATCGGCCAGTAATAAACGATATCTCTGAGATAATCGAAAGTCTTGAGACGTACGTAATCCTTTTCAGTGGTTAAGATCAGCTTGTATTCGCCCAGTTTTTTATATTCAGCGACAATATTTTTAATGTCAGCTTCCGTAAAATTATGATGATCACGGAATTTCAGATGCTTTACCCTTTGGGAAAACTTCGCAAGATGATTCAACAATGGCTTCGGATTGGCAATTCCGGTGATGAGAAGAATATCATAATAATTCAGGTTATTATCAGGAAGAATTTTTTCCTTACCATATACATTTTCATCATAGCCTATGGATGAAAAGAATACTTTTTGCCGTCCCGAAGGTCGTATCCGTGAGATATAATATTGTTTGGTTTCCTCTGTAAGTTCATCCGGGCATTTGCTTACCATAATAATATCTGCTCTTCCGGAGCCCGATCTGGATTCCCTCAAATCTCCTGCAGGAAGCAGATAATCTTTAAAATACGGATCGTTGAAATCAGTCATCATGATGGTAAATCCGGGCTTAATTGCTCTGTGTTGCATCGCATCATCCAATACCAGCACATCAAGATCCATATCGGAGATTACTTTTTTTGCACCGGGCACCCTTTCTTCCGAAACTGCAATCACAAAACGGTTTTTAAAACGTTCAAACAGCTGCATGGCTTCATCACCCACCATTTTGTAGTTGCTCTCATAATTCGTAACGGCATAGCCTTTCGTAAGCCTTCCATAGCCCCTGGAAAGTACGCCGGTTCTGTAATGTTTTGATAAAAACTGAGCAAGATACATCACCATAGGCGATTTTCCGCTTCCGCCTACGGAAAGGTTACCGACGCATATGATCGGAGTTCTGAATTTTGTCGATTTAAAAATTCCCAGATCATACATTGTGTTTCGGATACCCGTTACCATGCGATAACCTAGGGAAAAGGGATAAAGGTACCATCTTTTCATACCTTGCAAAAATAGGGAATTTCACATGGATTTAGCTTACTATGGTAGCTACTTTTAGAGATTTATTTTAAAAAATGTGTTAAAGATTATCATTTAATTAAAGTAATTTTGCAACGTTATTTTATTACAGTGAGGTATTTTATTGAATTTTCATACAACGGTAAAAATTATTTCGGCTACCAGATTCAGCCGAATGCGGTTTCTGTACAGGAAGAAATGGAAAAAGCACTTTCCACGATTTTAAGGGAAGAAATAAAGACCACCGGCGCAGGAAGAACGGATACCGGCGTGCATGCTAAGAAAATTTTCGCTCATTTTGATACTGAAAAAGTACTGGACCAGGATCTTCCCAAAAGATTAAATAGTTTTTTGCCTCCCGATATTTCTGTTAAAAGAATATTTCAGGTAAAAGATGATTTTCATGCCCGTTTCGATGCCACTTACAGAACGTATGAATATTATATTTCTTTAGAAAAAAATCCTTTCACGGAAGATTCTGCCTGGCAGCACTGGAGAAGGCCTCTTGATATCAATCCAATGAATGAAGCCTGCAAGATTCTTTTTGAATATGAAGACTTTACCAGCTTTGCCAAACTTCATACCGACAATAAAACCAATCTCTGCAAAATTTATAAAGCAGAGTGGGAGCAGAAGGGAAGTGAACTGAAATTTACTGTTTCAGCCAACCGTTTCCTGAGAAATATGGTGCGTGCTATCGTCGGAACCATGGTGGAAATAGGTGCCGGAAAATTAAAGCCTGAAGATCTCCGAACCGTTATTGAAAATAAAAACAGGAATTCTGCCGGAACTTCTGCTCCGGCACACGGACTATATCTTGTGGATGTTGGGTATGATTTTGACTGAATTTTTCTTAGGCTTCTAACATTAAGCTGTGTTTTTTAACGCAATTCCGCGAAGATGTTTTCTAAATGCGGACTGTTTTTAAAGTCTTCAAAAGAATAAAAATCGAAGATTTTTTTAAGCTATTGTAACTTTCATTTGTAATTATCAACTTTAAATAAGAGTTGAGCTCGTCTTTTGCAACTTTTGCGGTTATATAAAAGTTTAAACAGCAATAATAAATAAAACCATCTATATCATAAATAAGAGCCATCTGAAATTTTCATGAGTATTTAATAAACTTATAAAGACTGTCAAATTTTAAAGTCTTATTTTTGCATAGAATTTTAATATCATTCTTTCTTCAATTCATACAATGAAAAAACAAGATACCTGGGGGATCATCAAGAGGCTGTTCTTTATCGGAATGAAGTTCCGTTCATGGTTCATCCTTACGCTGATCATCTCCATTATACTGGCAATGGTTTCTACCTACAGGCCTTATCTTACCATGGAAGTGGTGGATAATGACATCACCAGGCTGCAGGATAAAGCTTTAATGATGAAGCATATCTACCTATTGGTAGGGCTGGTATTTGCCGAAACCGTTTTAAATTTCTTCCTGGTCTATTTTTCCAATTATATTTCACAAAATGTAATCAGAGATATCAGGCAGAGACTTTATCATAAACTTATTTATTTTAAAACATCATTTTTCGATAAAACGCCGATCGGACAGTTGGTAACCAGAGCCGTTGGAGATGTGGAAACAATAGCCACCGTGTATACGGATGGTTTCCTGATGGTTTTCGGAGATGTTCTGAGAATTGTTTTTGTATTGGTGATGATGTTCAGCACCAATGTGCATCTGAGTTACATTACCCTTGCGATCCTTCCTTTAATGGTGGTTATTACCAGGTTTTTCCAGAAAAGACTTAAAAAAGCATTTGGAGATGAAAGAAACTGGACTTCCAACCAAAACTCTTTCGTTCAGGAAAGACTGGCCGGGATGCCCATCATTCAGGTGTTCAACAGACAGGAATCGGAATTCAAAAAGTTCGATCAAATTAACATCACACTGAAAGAAGCATTGCTGAGAACGGTCTTCATCTTCTCCTTATTCTTTCCTGTAGTTGAACTGATCTCTTCGCTTTTCATCGGATTTATCCTTTTCTATGGGGGATATATCACGATCAGTGCCGGTGTTGTGATTGCATTTATTCAGTATATTTCCATGCTGATCCGTCCTTTGAGACAGATCGCGGATAGATTTAATAATATTCAGAGAGGTATTGTAGGTGCCGAAAGAGTGTTGGGATTGATGGATGAAGAAAACTCAATGCCAAATACCGGAACTGTACAGAAAGATTATTTTGACGGAAAGATTGAATTCAGAAATGTGCATTTTGCGTATGACGAAAAGCAGGAAGTTTTAAAAGGAATCGACTTTAAAGTAAATCCGGGTGAAACTGTCGCCATTGTAGGAGCTACCGGCGCGGGAAAATCAACCATTATCAGTTTAATCACAAGATTATACGATATCAATTCCGGGAATATTCTCATTGACGATGTTGACCTGAAAGATTATGAGCTGTATTGCCTGAGAAGTCATATAGGTGTCGTTTTGCAGGATGTATTCCTGTTTCATGGAAGTATTTTTGAAAACCTTTCATTTGGTGACGATACCATTACCCTTGAACAGATCAAAGCCGGTGCAAAGGAAATTGAAGTGGATGAGTTCATCGAAAGTCTTCCGGGAGGATACGATTATGTGGTGAGCGAAAGAGGATCTTCCATTTCTCTCGGGCAGAGACAGCTTTTGTCGTTCCTAAGAGCTTATCTTTCCGATCCTAAAATTTTGATTCTTGATGAAGCGACCTCGTCGATCGATCATGAAAGTGAAAAACTCATCCAAAGAGCTACAGAAAAGATTACAAAGAACAGAACTTCGATTATTATTGCTCACAGGCTTTCTACGATTGAAAAAGCAGATAAGATCATCGTCATGGAACATGGTAAGATTGTAGAAGAAGGCAAACACCTTGAGCTGCTGGATAAAAACGGATATTATGCCACTTTATACAAAGCCCAGCTGAGACATGAGGTAGAACTGGAGGAAGAGGAAAATAAAAAGTAAATTAAATAAGAATATATAAGAGGTTAAAATCATCATTGGTTTTAACCTCTTATTTTTTATGCTCTCTTATACGATTCTGAATAAAGCCAGTGTATCGGCCTTTGAGATATTGTTTAATTTTTAAGGCTAATCTTAAAACTTATTGAATTGGTATAAATTTTGTTAAAATGATTTTTATATGAACGAAGTATTGAGAAAATGTTAAGTAAATATGATATTTGTATCGAAAAATTCATTATCTTTATGCTGAATTTAAGCAAGACCCCCGAATTTTGGTAGGGTGTTTGATATAAAAATGTAATTTTAATTAAAATCCAAAAATATAGATGAAAAATATCCAAGACGAATTTCAGGTTTTTAAAGATGAATTGAGAAAGTTGAATATCGAAGTTCAGAAAGTGGTGAAAGTGGGGAACGGCAGTATGGATTTCCACGAGGTATTTTACAAATCACCGAGATACGAAGATGTAAAGAGCGTATATGTTCAGAGGCATAATCTGGATAATATTCTCCAGAAATTTAAGCAAGCCTATCATTAATACAGCCGCGGCTCAGAGAATCTGAGCCGCGGAATTTTTTATATTTTAATCCTGATCAAGGGAAGAGGTCTTCTTCGTGTCCTTCATACGAGAATAAACAATAAACGAAAAGAAGATGCAGGCAGTAATGTACCAGTAAAAGTAATGTTCCACATTTTGCTGCTTACACCATAATGCGATATATTCAGCAGTTCCTCCGAAGATGGCCACCGTTAGAGCATAGGGAAGACCGACTCCCAAAGCTCTTACTTCCGAAGGGAAAAGTTCAGCCTTTACCACAGCATTGATTGAGGTGTAGCCACTTACAATAATCAGTGCCGACATGATCAGGAAAAAAGCACCCCACATGGAAGTGGTTGTACTTAATGCATTCAGCAGGGGATATGTAAATATGGTTCCCAGAATTCCAAAGCTTAATAATAAAGGTCTCCTTCCGATACGGTCTGATAAAGCGCCGAAAACAGGCTGAAGGCAGGCAAAGATAAATAATGAAATAAAAGAGATTAATGTAGATTCTTCTTTGGTAAGATGAACGGTATTAACCAAAAACTTCTGCATATAAGTAGTATACGTATAAAACGCCAGTGTTCCGCCCAAGGTGAGCCCGATAACGGTAAGCAAGGCTTTTGGGTGCTTTAATAATTCTTTAATGGTCCCTTTTTTATTTTCGCTGACGCTTTTTTTATTTTCGAAAGCTTCGGTCTCATGAAGGTTTGATCTTAAATACAATGCAATTACGGAAAGTATGGCACCGATAATAAAAGGAATTCTCCAACCCCAGTTTTCAAGCTGGCTTTCTGTGAGTAAAAGTTTCTGTAAAATCAGCTGAATGCCTAGGGCGATCAGTTGTCCTCCGATCAGCGTCACATATTGAAAGCTGGAATAAAATCCCCGTCGGTCGGAGGTTGCCATCTCGCTGAGGTATGTTGCTGAAACACCGTATTCTCCGCCAACGCTTAGTCCCTGGAGCAATCGGGCAATCAATAACAACAAAGGTGCGAAAACACCTATTGTCTCATAGGTTGGAGTAAGTGCAATCAGTAATGATCCGAAAGACATTAATAAAACCGAAAGCGTCATTGCCTTTTTTCTTCCGATCCGGTCTGCAAGGCTTCCGAAGAGCCATCCTCCGACGGGACGCATAAGAAATCCTACCGCAAAAATTCCGGCCGTGTTGAGGAGCTGAGCCGTCATATCAGAATTTGGGAAGAAGGAGTTTGAAAAATAAATGGCAAACGCTGCGTAGGCATACCAGTCATACCATTCTACAAGATTTCCTATCGAGCCGCCCACAATTGCTTTGATTCGCTGGGCTGTGGTGATTTGAGACGTTTTCATCCCGGAAAGATATTTCTTTTTAAATAAATACAAAACATGCTTTATCAAACTTTAAGATATAAAAAAACCGTCGCAGGGACGGCTCTCATCATGTGGATTATGTTTTTAAAATCTGTATCCCAGTGACAGTCCGGTTCTGAAACCGATCCACGGGCCATCGATAATGACTCTTGCGCCATTGGTACTGGTTTCTACTGTATAATTGACGAATGGAACATCCAGATCTTCAATTTCTTTTTTCAGCTGAGCCTGCATTTCAGGAGTAAGCGGAATATCACTTGTCATGGTAAAGTCTCCTTTTCCAACCCCATAATGAGCTCCGGCAATCCAAAAGTCGAGCACGAGATTACGACTGTTGGTGAGGAAGAACTGCGCACCTACCATTACACCGCCACTATTTCCGTTAGCATTTCCAAAGCCTTTCAAAGGGATTTGATACGTTGTTCCACTGTATGTAAAGTCGTAATAAAAATCGAAAGTATTGGTCGTAATTTTTGAATAGCGGTAATAAGGCGCTACATAAAATCCCTTTCCGTAGCCAGCTCCGAGATAAAAGCGGGACTCTATGGTAAAGTTAAAAGATTTAGCTTCCAGGTTCTGAAATCTTCTTTCGTCATTGTCACTTAAGAAAGAATTGATAAAAGGAATTTTTCCTTCAGGCATTGCTCCAAAACCCATATTTACGGAGAGCCAGCGGTTGATCGCTCTTTCATAGGTGAGGTTAATGTTTCTGAACGCATACGCCGTAACGTTTGTTTTTATAATATTCATTTTTTCCGAAGGCGGCGCTGAAAGGGGAGCTTCCTGTGCTTTATATACCGAGAGCACAAAGCAAGATGTGATGAGTAGGATTTTTTTCATGATTTTATTATTTTGTGATTTGGTAATTTGGTGAAAGCAAAAAACGGGCAAAAAAGATGTCAATTGCAATTTGATAATGATAATTGTACCGGTTGATTTATGAATAATAATTAAAAAAAACACTCGTTTTATTGAGTGGTTGCTCTATATATGTTGTTCCTTTTATGAATCACCGGATTGATGTTTTTCATTACAAATATGTAATACCGAATGTTTTTTCACGCAAAGATTTAATTATAATGCTTCTGTTTTTAAGTGGGCTAAGAATAATCAGCAAGCTGATTGATGAAGCTATTCGGGAGCTTTGTGCAGATTTTATCTGTCTTTGCTTTTCTTGAAATAAATATTAATTTAAAGCTTGTTTAAAACTAATTGCAGAATTAACCGCAAACCAAAGGTTCGACGTAGTCAAAAGTCACAAACGATAATCTTTACGCAATGATTAGAACAATCAAAGTTCTCAAAAGAATAAAAATCGAAGATTTTTTAAGGCTATTGTGCCCTTTTTTCATTTATCGTCATCAACTTTAGATAAAATTGAGCTCATCTTTTGTGACCTTTTATGGTTATATAAAAAGTTTAAACAGCTTTTTAAATAAAATCTTTGCGTTTGAATAATCACAATTTCTTTTTTACTAAAGGCGTCTGCATAACGTCAATTTTTCCTTTTTTATTGGGGTAGTACAGTGATTTTCCATCAAGAATAAAGAAATCGTCCCTGATGATATCTTCGTCTTTTGCAATATCCTCGATTTCAAATTCAAACACATTAGAATCCTTGTCGGCCTTATTGAAAATAATATAATCCTTGAGATTGTAGGTCATAAAGCCGATTTGTGAAAAGTCTTTTTTAGGAACGGTTACCGAATTTTCATTATCAAGAATATGTTGCCTTCTGACACGAGGAGCCCAGCCGCAGTTTCTGATGTAAGGCGATTTGAGGATGTTTATATAATTCCCCTTTTTATCAAAATAAACGGTTGCCATGATGAAGCCATTACCTCTTAACTTGCCGGAATCATCCCTTTTAGGAATGTGATTGATTTTAATGGTGACAGAATCAGAATTGTTTTTAGATTCTTTCATCTTTACTGTAGCAAACTCTTTTTTGATGTCAGGATTTAATAAAATTTTATTTTCAGAAAGTTTCCAGTTGCCCTCGTATTTTTTGCCATACAGATTGTAGATGAAGGTGGAGTCGGGTTTTAATTCAATATAATTCGTTCCAGGGTTGAATTTACCGATTAGTCCCATACCATAAATTCCGGTAACATCTTTATTTTGAGAAAAAAGAATAGAAGCGGTTGAAACTAAAATAACTGAAAGAATTTTTTTCATTGCTTTTGCTTAATGGTTGATGTCTTAAAAATAAGTAAAATATCAACTGGTTTATATTGGAAAATTCTAAATCACCTTTTATATTTAAATTAAAGGTTGCCCATCCAGATCTGTAGTGAGCACTTCGCTCATGTAATCGAAGAAAGGGCGCATGGCAAGTAAGGTGAGCACTGCTTCTTTATGAAAATCATCGGATAAAACTTCCTTGTCAGTAAATGGTCTCATGACAACATACTGCTTTTTTCTGATGAGGTCGATGGCGGGATGATTCTTATCAAAACCTCTTGGCGCTGTTTTCACGGCATCGCCTTTTATTTCCTTGAAATAGTTTACGAATGTCTTATCCGAAGTGATCTTTTTAATTTCTGCGGTGCTGATTTCAAATTCTTTGCGGATGCGAAGCAAATCTTTGGCATCCGGTCCCCAGAATCCGCCGCCTACGAAACTGTTGCCGGGTTCAAGATGAATGTAATAGCCTCCTCTCAACATCGGTTTTAATCTGGAATAGCCAACTCCGAAATTGGTTTTGTATGGTGTCTGGTCTTTTGAAAACCGGACATCCCGGTAAATCCTGAAAATATGCATGGCGTTCACACGGTCATATTTCTGGAGTTCGGCGTAGATCTGAGTGAAAAGCCCCTTATTTTCTTTTACAGCCGCATCATATTCCGCTTTATGGGCGGCAAACCATTCACGGGTGTTGTTTTTTTCCAGCTGTTTAAGGAATTGAAAGGCTTTTTCCATGCTGATGATTTTTAGCAAAAGTATATTTATTTACCTGTTAAATCTCGTAAAAATGATAGATTCGTCTATTAAATTTAATATAGTTAGAGTCAGTCTCCCTAATACAAAACCGGTATTAATAGAAATTCCTCTCAATTTTCATATTCTTTTAAAATTCTAATAACAGATTCTTTATCAAACTTAGAGGTATTGTCAATTTTTGAAGCTAATTCCGGTTTTGAAGAGGTAATTTCCTTCAATTTATTTTTCATACTGTTGAATAAACCAACATTTACTTCCTGATCTTTTTCATTTTTGAAATGGTCTATGATCTGAACACTTCCATCGTAAGCATTATTATAATATTCTCTGAACCATTTGATTTTGCCGTCGTAAAATAATTCCTGTAATGATTGAAATTCAGGGCCTCTGTTTACAAATCTTCTTTCGTTTCCATTATAATCTTTAATGGTCATTTCTTTTAAAAGCTGGAAATAAATATATTCTCTCTTTCCTGTATTATCATAAATAGCAATGAAACGATTTATTGAAGTTTCATTTAAAAATCCATAGATTATATTTTTTTGTCCTCTGATTTTTCCATCAACCGTTTCATCATTAATAAAAGTAATTTTTGCATCCATGGTATTTTTTTCCTGGATAACCGCATTTTGAGTAGCATAGCTTTCAATAGGCTTTAATTCGCTCATTTGATTCCATACTTTTACGCAGCTTGTTAATGAAAGGGTAGCTAATAATAGTAGTAAGTGTTTTAATTTCATACGTTTTGATTTATACATGGTTTTTAATTTCTTTTTCCAGTCATTATGCTGTTAGCAATATATTCTTTAAAATCTTTTTGTTTTAAGAATTTAAGTCAAAGAAAAACAGAGCTAAGCCGATATTTTCTGTAACGCAAACTTAACCAAAAATTTAAAGTGAAAGAATAGGAAAGCAAATCAACTGCGAGTTTTTTATCTTGTCTATGCTATCATTTTTTATCAAGCAATACGGATTAGGATTTGTCTGTAAAGATTCTCTGTTAGTTCCGGACAAATTGTTTTAAATCACCGAAATCCTCCGAAGGTCTTGGGCGTAACCTGCGGGGAACTTTTCATGGTTGCAAACCTTGGGATGGCAATAAATGAAATGGCAAAACTTTAGCAAATGCACAAAAGAAACTGTCCAAAAAGTTTGTATAGTCTCTTTATTAAGACTTTTTTTTAGTTTTTTAATCATCATTTTATACGGTAGTGCTTGGAGTCATCATTTTAATGTGCTCCAGAGGAGCAATATCTGTGTAGCACAAAAAAACAATAGAATATGTAAGCACGCCGTAGGTGTGCTATGATGAGATAGAACTCCTCCGGAGTTCTCGTATGACAAGATGCTGATGTAGGTCTACGCAGATATTGCTCCTCTGGAGCATAAAAATAATCTGTTGATTTTTGGTGCCTAAAAAAGAGGCTGCCCAAACCTTTAGGACAGCCTCTCTGCTTTTTCAAATGGTTTTAACTTTTGCTAAATGGTTTTATACTATTTTCAATGACTGAATTAATCCGTCTTCAAATTCAAAATAATATGTCATTACAATCGGACTTCCGGGAAACGTCCCTGAAACTTCTGCTTTCAGGGTATGTTCGGTTTCTGAATATTCTAACGGCTTCATTACCGCATGATATTCCTGATTGGCTTTATCGATCCAGTTTTTTATTTCGGTTCTTCCGTTGTGTGTTTTTCCTTCGTCAAAAACGACAGCTGTTTCGGTAAAACAATTGGCGTATGCTGTGCTGTCGAAATTGTTTTGTGTTTTTATTAATTCGGTTACTACGTGTGGTAAATTCATTGTATTCAATTTTAAGATGATTAAATGGTTGGCACGGTTCCGCCGTCGATTACATAATTTGTTCCAGTTAAATAACCGGCTCTCGGCGAAACAAGAAATCCGACGAATTCCGCTACTTCTTCCGGGTCGGCCGGTCTGCCGTAAGGGATTCCGCCCAATGCATCCATGACACTCTGCTGAGCTTCTTCTACAGTACTGTTTGCATTTCTTGCGATTTCGCCCAGCCAGGCTACCGATGCTGTTGTATTGATCCATCCTGGTGAAACGGCTAGCACACGAACACCTTTTGGTGTCACTTCATTAGATAAACTTTTACTGTAATTGATCAGTCCTGCTTTGGCAGCGGCATAAGGAAGGGTAGAATCATAGAGCGGAAGTTTACCCTGGATAGAAGCGATATGAATAATAACGCCGCTTTTCTGCTCGATCATTTGGGGTAAAAACCCTCTGTCCAGGCGAACGGGAGCAAGCAGATTGGCCTGAAGCGTCGATTCCCAGTTTTCATCCGTTAATGCCGCAAAACCTCCGGCGGGTGTTTCTGAAGATCCGAGATTGTTGACAAGGATGTCCAGTCTTCCATAGGTCGACAGCACTTCACTGATTACTTTTTGTGCACCTTCTGCTTTACTTAAATCCGCAGCAATAAAATGCAGGCTGCCATTTTCTTTTTCCGGTGCGTTTCTTGCGGTAATGATGACCGTTGCGCCCGCTTGCAAAAGTCTTTCTGCAATTGCTTTTCCGGCTCCTTTTGTTCCTCCTGTTACCAGGGCGATTTTGCCTAATAGTTCATTGTTGAAATTAAATTGTTGTTCCATTGTATGTACATTGTTTAAGGCAAAGTTGAGACTTATGTACGCGCCTCACAAGTACGGAGTTACGATTCGGATAGGGAACAATTTTTCCCCTATTGCACAATTTGGAACATAGGTTTACATTTGCTTTATGTATGAAAGGAAAATTTTACCCAACCTGAATTGCGGTTTGGATCTGATTGGCGAAGTGCTGTACGGCAAATGGAAAATCCGTTTGCTGTGGTTTATTCATCAGGGACATCAGCGGCCCAGCGAACTGCAGCGAAAAATTCCGGATGCCACGAGACGGGTACTGAATATTCAGCTGAAGGAACTGGGAGATCATGACTTAATTACCAAGAAGATCTATCCCGTAGTTCCGCCGAAAGTAGAGTACAGCTTAACTGATTTCGGAAAGACGTTGGTTCCCGTCATTGCCATGTTGGGAAATTGGGGTGATACCCATGAAGAACATCTGCGCTCGGTTATTTTGAAGCGCCTAAATGTTGAAAATTAATTGTTCTGATGCGGTAGCAGTTAAGTAGACATTTTTATTTGTTGATACCAGTGAGAAGTTCACGCCTGAGGAGACGGTAAATCTTCACGGTATTTTCAAAAGGGCTGTAAAGAGCTGTTATATAACAAATTGTACTTGATTGCCTCTTCTGGGTGGTTGATCGGCTCTTCTAAGCGGTTGATTGGCTCTTCGGAGGAGTTGATTGCCTCTTCGGAGTGATTGATTGGCTCTTCGGAATGGTTGATTGCTTTAACGGAACTCTTGATCGTCCTGACGGAGTGGTTGTTTGCCTCAACTGAATACCTGGATGCCGGTTCTGAGCGGTTGAAGAAATCATCAGACTGATTGTGCGGACTAACGTAATGGTTTTTAAAAGTTACGGATTACAGATCTGCGGAATTGGATCGTCCTGCGTAATTTGTGGGAAACAAAATACAATGTTATACAATGTTTATTATTATATCATAGATTTTATTTTCCTCTACTATTTTAAACTTTATGACATCCTTTTCAATCTTTAAGTCAGGTTCAAATCCTAACCCTTTTAGTTTATTGTTTACAGGAATCATAACATTTGCTCCGGAATCACTTTGAAATAAATTTTTAAAAATTATATCGTAATCTTTTTTACTTGAATTCGAAAACATTAAAAGTTTATGCCCTTTGTCAATTATTAATACATTAATCCCTTTATAATCTTTTACATCGTTTAAGTATAAAATTAAATAATCCCTTTTTTTTGTATCGTTGAAATTTGACTTCGAAATAAAAAGTTTAGCATCAGATTCTTTTTTTCCATTGATAAAAATCTCAGTTTTGGTTTCTTTTCCAATGATTCTTGCCGTACCCATTATGTATTTTAAAATAATAGGTGTACTGTACATTGTAATTACAGTAATTAATATGAAAGAAAGGGTAACAAAAATGAGAAGTTTTTTTAACATGATTTCTATTATGCTCTATGTTTATGCTGGAAAGTGTTTTCTCTTCCAAATTTAAGCATTGCTTCAATACAATATTTTATATAATTGCGGATATTTTTTCGAACGGGATTAAATTAATTTAGTACTCCAAAGTTTCTGCGCAACCTCTTGTAGACCAAATGCAATGTATGGAGGTTACAAACACACTTGTTTTAAACTTCTGGAGGACTACGGAAGTCTCGCGCAATCTGCAGGAAACCTCCGGAGAAGTACGGAAGTCTTACGCAACCTGCGGGAAACCAAATGCAGTTGCAGGAGGTTACAAACACTCTTGTTTTACACTTCCTGCAAACGACGTAAGTCTTACACAACCTGCGGTAAACAAAACGCAGTTTTTGGATTATGTTATTTTGCGACAGTAATCGTTAGCTTGTTTTTCTTTTGTTGGATGTGTACGGTTTTTCCTTTTCCGAAACCCAGCGCATCAAGCCATTTTCCCTGAAGGCGGATTTCCGGGACGGTGATCATCCGGTGATTGCTCTTCTGGTATCTGGTGTGGATTTTAATTTTTCTTGCGTTCATCATGGTTATGTTTTTTAGTTTTTGTCGGCTGTAGAGGAGGAAGTCCTGATTACTCCTGAACTTCCTGCCTGTACAAACCAAGGTAATATGATAGATTGTGTTTTTTATCTAAGCTTAATTTATTTAGCAAAGATAAAATAATTTTTCGATTTGTCAACTTACTATATGACAAATTTGTCGTCGAATTCGCTGACATTTGGATCATGACCAGGGATCAGTTAAAAAAAGAATTTGGTAAACGAATTATCATGCTTCGTGAACAGAAGGGCTGGAGCCAGTCTGATTTCGCACGCGCGTGCAATAAAGACCGACAAGCAATTGAAAAGCTTGAAAATGGAAAAGTAAATCCTACGCTTTATACTTTATTAGAACTAGCAAATGCTTTGGAAATTTCTATGGGGGAGTTGGTGGATTTGAAGTGATTTTGCTTCAAAATTTAAGTTGGCACGAGCGAGATGCTCGCACCAGCGTGGGGAAGGACAGGTGCATATAGATGTAATTGATAATCATATTTTGTTTTAACCAAGATTTACCAATATTATTTTATACGATATATTTTACCTATATATTTGCTCAGTCAAAATTTCTTTTATGTTTATATGTTGTGCATTTTTTATTGATTTTGCGCTTTCTGAAACCAAATTTATCCAATCCGAAATTTTACTTTTTTCAGTTGTTTTCATTTCCCAATACTCAGACAACTCAACAGCAGAAATTTTCACAAGATTTTCTACAATTTGAGGGGAATTTTGCAAAAGATTTAGGAATATTCTTGGAGCTCTTTTGTAAGTTCTTGAATTAATCAGCATATCTACTTTTCCACCTGCCGTAAATAAATCACGAATATTAGGACAGACGATTGATTGTCTTGTGGCAAGCCAAATTGCAACTCGGTTAAATTTATCACTTCGATTTCCAAAAAGTTCAGGAAAATAAATCATTGCAAGGTTTTTTAATTCTTGTTTTTCTCTTTGCGATAGGTTATTCCAAATTCTGATTACAATGTTATTTGCAGGACTACCATTTTCACTGTCCATCCACCAAAGTTCTTCACCTGCTTTTAATTTACTTTTATAATAATTTACAATTGCCTTGATTGGATTTTCTTTTTTTCGTAACGTGTCATAAGGCATTTCAATTTTGTCAAAGATTGTTTTGCCTTGCTCCAAATTCATGTCAATTAAATATCTTGGAGAATGAGTTACAACAACTTCCGACAGAACTTCTTCATATGGACGACAACGAAATTCTATTGGCGGTGCCAATTTTGCAAAAAGCATAAAGATTCTTTCTACATCGTTAACTCTAGTGCTTTCTAAAACACTGTTTCCTGTTGACTTCCAATGGTTTTGAGTTGTTGTTTTCACCTCAACCCCATAATATTTTTTTGCTACAATGTCAGGGAACTTCTGTCCACCAATTAATTCAATAGAATTTTCAAAAGGCGTTCCAGCAGCAATTTCTGTCATTACATCCTTTACAAATGGCTCTAAATTTCTTCCTAAAAGAGTGGATACTTTATTTGACGACTTTTTGGCATGAGCATTTAATTCTGTTATTGTCGAGCCTAATAACAAATCAAATTCGTTTCTGTTTGGTTCTGAATTATTGGATATTATCATTTTGTTTATTAAAATATAAATTCCAGACTTTCTCTATTCTTGTAGCCAAATTATATGCTAAAAGTGGAGGAACTGCATTTCCAATTATTTTATATGCTTGAGAAGGACTAACTAAAAATGAGCCTTTTCTGCCGTTTTTGTTTTCAATAACAAATTCATAATCAGGCGGAAAAGTTTGTATTAATGCACATTCTCTCACTGTTAATCTCCTTTCTTTTAATCCTTTTCTTAGTTCTTCATCATGTAAACCACCATTTTCTTTTGAAAGTCTTCTAAATTCAATATTTCCGTGGTGTTCTGCACGAATTGTTGGGGAAATATTTGAAAGTTTTATTTCTGTTTGACCTTGGCAATGTTTACCCATAAACTTTGCTTTTGAGTATGCTTTTTGTGAGAGGTCGTTTGAATTTTCGGGTTCTTCTAAATTTTTAAAAATCTCGTTTAATTGTACAAAAGGTTTTAATTTCTCTCCTGCATTACTATACGCATGAGTTGGTTTCGGATAAGGATTAAACTTGTCAGAAATTACATCTTTTTGCAATTCATTTAAAGCAGCTTGTGTTAATGCCGATTTTTTTATTCCGATAAAAATTACTCTTTCTCTAGATTGGGGCACCCCATAATCTGCAGAATGCAAAACTTGTGGGTCAAGCACAATATATCCGTTTCCGTTTGCGGAAGAAAAATCACTTTGAATAATTGATTTTACATCGCCGAGATTTATTAATCCTTTTACATTTTCCGCAATAAAAATTTTAGGTTGAGTTATCTCAATAACTTCTTTCATCCACATATAAAGTTGCCCGCGAGTTTCAACGGAAGCTGTTTTGTCGTTAATTATTTCCCCTTTATGATTTTTGTGAGAGTTGAAGCCATTTCTTTTTCCCGAAAGACTAAAATCTTGACAAGGAAAACCACCCGTTACAACATCCACATTGTTAGGAAAAACATTTGTTCCACTTCTAAACATTTTTACTAAATCTACAATACTGTCTTGATAAAAGTCTTCCGGATTGTGTCCGCGATTTATAAAAAAGTTTACCCACGCATTTCTTGCATCGGATAAAATGTCATTAGCAAAAACAGTTTTGAATTTTGTTTTTCTTAATTGAACAAAGCCATTTTCCAGGTTCTTTTCAATGAAATCAGGATTTAATGTTTCATTTACTGAGGATTTTAATACAGAAAAACCTCCCTCAAAACCTAAATCCATTCCTCCACAACCTGAAAAAAGGGAAAGCACATTTAAAGTGTCTTTTTTCTTTTCTTCAATTTGTTTAGAATAGTATAAAATCTCTAATTGAGGTTCTTTTACTAACAAATTTTCGCTATTTCTATCTTCATCAAACATTTTAAAAGTTACAATTATATTTACTTTCAAAGATAGAAATTTAATACTAATTTATGACTTCTATTGGTTTTTGTTTTATGTTCGGTTTTGAAAGGTTTTGTGTTTATATTAAACTTTTGCATTGTCTCAAATTTAGTTCTACAACAGATGTCAAAATTTTTAAATTATCTAATTGTTATTTAATTTTATTTGTTTTACCAAACAAATAAAAACCGCTCTGAAAATCAGAACGGTTTATATATAATTGCCTCGGTCGCTGACCGTGTTACATCATTCCTGGCATTCCTCCGCCCATTGGCATGGCTGGCTCGTCTTTTTTCACTTCAGTGATCACACATTCAGTGGTTAATAACATTCCGGATACGGAAGCTGCGTTTTCAAGGGCAACTCTTGTTACTTTCGTAGGGTCGATGATTCCTGCTTCAAGCATGTTTACATACTCGTCTGTTTTTGCGTTGTACCCGAAGTCACCTTGTCCTTCTGCTACTTTCGCAACGATTACAGAACCTTCACCACCTGCGTTGGCAACGATTTGTCTCAATGGTTCTTCGATCGCTCTTTTTACGATTTTGATACCTGTAGATTCGTCAGAATTGATACCTGTAAGGTTTTCCAAAGCAGCAATCGCTCTTACCAAAGCAACACCACCACCAGCTACGATACCTTCTTCAACAGCAGCTCTTGTTGCGTGAAGGGCATCATCTACTCTGTCTTTTTTCTCTTTCATTTCCACTTCAGAAGCAGCACCAACGTAAAGAACGGCAACACCACCTGCTAACTTAGCTAATCTTTCCTGAAGTTTTTCTCTGTCGTAATCAGAAGTTGTGGTTTCCATTTGTGCTTTGATCTGGTTTACTCTACCTTTGATCTTGCTGTCTTCACCACCACCGTTTACGATTGTTGTGTTGTCTTTATCGATAGAAACTTTTTCAGCAGTTCCCAACATATCTAAAGAGATGTTTTCCATGGTGAAACCTTGCTCTTCAGAAATAACCTGACCACCTGTAAGGATCGCGATATCTTCCAACATTGCTTTTCTTCTGTCCCCAAATCCAGGCGCTTTAACGGCAGCAATTTTAAGAGAACCTCTTAATTTGTTTACTACCAAAGTAGCTAAAGCTTCACCTTCTACTTCTTCAGAGATGATTAATAGAGATTTACCTCCCTGAGCGATCGGCTCAAGAACAGGAAGCAATTCTTTCATCGAAGAGATTTTTTTCTCAACCAAAAGGATATATGGATTCTCCAATTCAGCAAGCATTTTCTCAGGATTTGTCACGAAATACGGTGACTGGTATCCTCTGTCGAACTGCATCCCTTCAACAACGTCTACGGTTGTATCAATACCTTTCGCTTCTTCTACCGTGATTACTCCTTCTTTACCAACTTTTCCGAAAGCTTCAGCGATCAAAGCACCGATCGTTTCGTCGTTGTTAGCAGATACGGAAGCAACCTGCTTCACCATTTCTGTAGAATCACCAACAGTTTTAGACTGAGATTTTAAGTTTTCAACAACAGCCGTTACCGCTTTGTCAATCCCTCTTTTAAGATCCATCGGGTTAGCTCCTGCAGCTACGTTTTTAAGACCTTCTCTTACGATAGCCTGTGCCAAAACAGTAGCGGTAGTTGTACCGTCACCTGCGATGTCATTGGTTTTGGAAGCTACTTCCTTCACCATCTGAGCACCCATGTTTTCTACTTTATCTTCAAGTTCGATTTCTTTTGCTACAGAAACCCCATCCTTCGTTACGTGAGGTGCGCCGAAAGATTTTTCGATTACTACGTTTCTTCCTTTTGGACCTAACGTTACTTTTACTGCATTAGCCAATGCATCAACACCTCTTTTTAAAGCGTCTCTTGATTCAATATCGAATTTTATTTCTTTTGCCATATTTTTTTGCTTTTAGCGAATAGCTTTTTGCTTTAGCAATTCGCGGGTTTAATTTTATAACTTGATTTTTAATTTCCGTTTAGCCTGTTCCAAAGGGTTACAAGCTTCTTTTTTAAGGTTATTAATTCGGATAAAAGATTTTGATAATCATTTTCTTCAATGTAATCCAAATCTTTAGCAAGAATTAATTGGTTTTCGGCTTCGTTGGACGATCCTAATGCAATATTGATGAAATTAGCAAATTCTTTATCGGAATTTCTTCCACTTCCTTCTGAAATGTTATATCCAATTGAAGCAAATGATCTTCTGATCTGAGAGGTCAATCCAAAAATTTCTTCTTTAGGAAAGTTTTTGGTTGAAGTATAAATTTTTAAAGTTAATTGATGGCTTAATTGCCAAACTTCAAACTTTTTAAAATCTCTCATATACTATTTTCAATGCTGGAAAGCCATTAGCCAAAAGCCATCAGCCTATGATTCCTAAAAGATCTCCTTCTTTTACAATTAAATAATCTTTTCCTTCCAATTTCAATTCAGAACCTGAATATTTTCCGTAAAGAACTTTGTCACCTACCTGAACAGTTGTAGGCTCATCTTTTTTACCAGGACCAACTGCCATTACAGTACCTTCCTGCGGCTTTTCTTTAGCGGTGTCCGGAATAATAATACCTGAAGCTGTTTTAGTTTCTGCAGCGATCGGTTCGATCAAAACTCTGTCTGCTAATGGTTTAAAGTTTACTGACATAATATATTTAATTTTTTAATTATTTCTGTCTTCTAATTCTCTAATTGTATGCCAACGGAAGCAAAAGAAAATTTTGGCAGACTTATTTTTAGGGAGCGGAAAATTTGGCAGAAAAAAAGTCACCCCGTTTTTGAGGTGACTTGTGTATGATGATTACTTACATGATTCTTTGTAATCGTCGATCAGTTTTTTATATATATTCGTGAATAATTCAGTTCTGTATTTCATATTGATTCTTGATGCTTCGGCTCCTTTTTTTCCTTTCAATAAAGCTTTTCGTTCGGCATCTGTTGCTTTTTTATTTTCCCTGAACGTTTTATTGGAAAAGTAATCATTCTGCCTGGCTTCATCTACTTTTTTCAGAAATTCGGGGCAATCGGCGCCTACAATTTCATAGGCTTTGTAAAACTTTTTGTAAAGCGTTTTCATGTTTAATAATGCCAGCGGGCTTAATGAGCTGTAATCTACCGGTGCCACGGCATACGTTTCATCAGGTTTGCTGAGGTAAATCATAACATAGGTAAGCTGGCAGTTGTCTTCACCACCATTAGATCCCACAGCGAAATTATCACCGAAGTCTGCCTTACACATCATACTTCTGTAGCCATACAGATTAATGGGGCCTTTTTCCATTAAGGGAAGCATTAAAACTTTTCCTTCTGATTCCATTTCCAGATCGTTGTTGATGTCTTTTACGAGACGTTTATCGAGCTGAAACTGCTCCTGGGTTTCTTCGTTGGTATAAATAAGGCTTTTGATATCAGAAACGGGAATCGATTGTATTTCTGTATCACTTTTTAAGGTTTTGAATTTTACATCTTTTCTGTCCAGGTTGGCATATTTCGGTCCTCTTCCCATAATACTGAAAGTGGCAACATCGGGAAGCATAAAATCCTGCGCAAATCCTTTTTTGGTGTTGCCGTCTTCCATTAAAATTTCAATAGGTATAAAATCTCTTTTTCCTGTATAAAATTGTAAAGACTGCGCAATCATATTCTGTATTGTAAATATGAACACTAAAAATGTAATGAGTTTTTTCATGGAATTTTAAAAGTTTTTTTAATCTGTGGCAAATCTAAAAAAAAAAGTTTCCGGAAACTGAATAATTTTTAAAATTATATGGTTTTATTTTACGGATTCCATGACCATTTTTCTTCCATCTGCATCAATTTCCTGTTTTAAAACTTCTCTGGTTGACTTATCAATAAAATAGGTGCTGACTGTTTTTCTATCCTGAATGTCATCCGTAGTTTTTACGATCCAGACTTTTTTGTCATTAAACTCGCCGCTATTTACCTCTTCAATATAAGCTTTTATGACTCCTTTTTTTGCTGAGGGATTATAATCGAAGATCGGGATTTCGATAGAGTAGTGCTCTTTTAAAGGTAAAAATCTTATTAATCCGGGATACGAATTGCTGTCGAAATATGCCGCAGAAATTTTTTCATCAATCTGATCCTTTTTCTGGGTTTTCTTATCAAGATAATAGCCGGTGGCTTTATTTTTTTCAAAATTTAAGACCATATCCCTCATCAGGTTGTAAGAGGAATGATAAACAGGCTGAAAATCAGAAATCTTAACCAATGTAGAATCTACCCAGGGTTTTCCCGGCGCCTGATTCATTTGTACCGTTGTTTTAATCAGAAGTTTTGCTTTGTCTATCTTTTTAACTTCAGTGGTGATTTTTCCGATTTCTATTTTTTGATCTCCTTTCTCGGCGTACCATACCGCATTGGAAGTTTCATCTTTTATGAATTTAGATTCGAGCTTTACGTTGCCTGGATTTAGTGTTTTTTGAGCAAAAAAATTGGCACTGCTCATTATTAAAAGGATCAGAAATGTTCTCATGATTTTTTTAATAATAAGTAGTGCCTTTTATCTTAAAGTTACATTACTTTTTTGTTACTTTTTTCCGGCAGCCTGCATAGGATTTACTTTACCGTTGGAAGCGCCTCGTGTATTTCCGCCTTCTTTCTGTTTGAATAATTCAAATTTTGATACCTGGGAAGTTCCGCCATCATTACTCCAGAAATTGTTTGAAGTGTCGATATCTGCCGTTTCTCTCATCGGATCCAGCTGGATTGATTTAAGCTTCTTGTCAAAATAATAGGTTTTGGAAACTTTCTGCTCGTTCATTCTCCAGATCTGTGCAGAAGACTTGTCTGTCAGTTTTGTGCCGTCCTCAAAAGTGAATTCAAGAATAATCGGCATCACCAGGCCACCTTTATTCACGAAATCAATCTGATATGCCGTAAGATTTTTAAATTTATCTTTTTCTTTTTGCGTTAAAGGCTCAGTTCCTTCAAATTTAGAGGTGTATTCTTTATTATTATCAACTTTCTCCTGTCCTCTGTCGTACCTGTAGTAAAAATCCTGGGCGTCTTTATCCTTATCTACGTAGAACGTGATATTTTTATCTTCTCTGTTTCTGATTTTTGAAATGTCTTCAAATTCATTCAGAGCCGGTTTATCAACTTTATATTTGATTTCTTTTGCTTCTCTTGGTGGCGTATTGAGATCAGGCGTTGCAATCGTTACTTTATCAATGGCGATATCGACAGGATCTGTTCCGTAAAACCATCCTCTCCAGAACCAGTCAAGATCTTCACCGCTCGCATCTTCCATTGTTCTGAAGAAATCTGCAGGTTCGGGATGTTTGAAAGCCCATCTTTTAGCATATGTTTTAAAAGCTTTATCGAAAAGTTCTCTTCCCATGATGGTTTCACGAAGAATATTCAGGCCTGTTGCCGGTTTTGAATAGGCATTCGGGCCAAACTGAACGATATTTTCAGAGTTGGTCATGATCGGTTCCAGCTGATCTTTCGGAAGTTTCATATAATCAACAATCGTCCATGCCGGACCTCTTTTTGACGGGAATTTATTGTCCCATCTTTCTTCTGTAAGGTATTCCACAAAAGTATTTAGGCCCTCATCCATCCATGTCCATTGTCTTTCATCGGAGTTGATGATCATCGGGAAAAAGTTGTGTCCTACTTCATGAATTACTACGCCCAGCATTCCGTTTTTGATGCCTTCTGAATATGTTCCATCTTTTTCTGTTCTTCCGTAGTTGAAGCAGATCATCGGATATTCCATTCCGTTGGCCGCCTCTACAGACTGTGCCACCGGGTACGGATAAGGAATCGTAAATTCTGAATAGGTTTTTATCGTATGTGCAACAGCTTTAGTCGAATATTTTCGGTATAAACCATAAGCTTCTTTTGGATAAAAGCTCATCGCCATTACTTTATTGTTGTTTTCAGGAATAAGAACACCCATTCCGTCCCAAACGAATTTTCTGGAAGATGTCCATGCAAAATCCCTTACATCATTTGCTTCAAAATTCCAGGTCTTTCTTTGTTTAGAGTGATTTTTTTCTGCTTTTTTCGCTTCATCCAATGTAACAATTTCTACAGGTTCTGTTGCTGTTTTGGATTTGTTATATCTTGCTAATTGTTCGGACGTTAAAACCTGATCATAGTTTTTACATTCTCCTGTTCCTCCTACAATATGATCTGCAGGAACATTCATTGAAACTTTAAAATTTCCGAAAACCAGTGCAAATTCTCCTCTTCCGGTAAACTGATGGTTCTGCCATCCGTGGAAATCACTGTATACGCACATTCTCGGATACCACTGGGTCATGGTGTAAAGATCGTTTCCGTCTTCTGCAAAGTTTTCGTAACCCCCGCGGCCGCCCATTTTGATTCTGTTAGGAATGTTATAATTCCAGTCTACTTTAAAAACCAGCTTTTCGCCTTTCTTCAATATTTTGGGTAAATCAATACGCATCATCGTTTTATTTACCGTGTATTTTAGGGGATTTCCGGAAGCATCCGTCACTTTTTCAAGATTTACGCCATATCCGTTATCAGTTGCGGGCAAATCAGTAGGACGCAGCTGCTGATCGTTTGAAGCCTTCGGAAGGGTAGAAGAATAAGGAAAGTCAGCTTTTTTTACGTTTGACTGTTGGTTTTCATCCAGTTGCAGCCAGATGTAATCAAGATCATCCGGAGAATTGTTGTAGTAGGTTATTGTTTCAGAACCTTTCAGGTTTCTTTTATCTTCGTCAAGATATGCGGTGATATTATAATCGGCCCTGTTCTGCCAGTAGCCGTGGCCAGGAGCTCCTGAAGCTGTTCTGTAAATATTGGGAGTGGGAAGGATCGTCCCCAGCTGTTCGAATTTATTTCCGTGGTTACTTCCGGGATTATTCTGAATATTTTGTGCGGAGAAACCTGCATATGTAAATACAGAAAGAGAAAGTATGGCAACTTTTAGTTTCATAACCGAAATTTGTTTAATGATTTTCAAATATAATAATAAGTAGTTGAAAATTTAGAAATGTTTCTTTCCTAAAATGGAATTCTTTCTAAAGTCATTTTTAATGATAAGGCAAAAACACCTGAAGAAACAAAAAGAACCCAGTCTTTCTGATTCACCTTAAAAACTTTAAGTAAAATAAACAGAATGATTAAAATTACGAAAACAATGGCAATTTGTCCCAGTTCCAGTCCGATATTAAAACCTAAAAGAGGTAAAGCAATGCTTTGGCTTTTGGCAATCATTATCCTTGCAGTATTGGCAAAACCCATTCCGTGGATAAGTCCGAAAATGAGAGCTAAATAATAATTGGCCTTCATCAGTGTCTGCTTTTTATTCTTCATGAGAATATTGTCTAATGAAGTCAGAACAATCGTTAAAGGAATGAGAAACTCTACCCAGGCAGAATTAACTCTGACGATATCAAATGTGCTTAACGCCAGCGTAATTGAATGCCCAATGGTAAAAGCGGTGACAAGAATTAAGATTTTCTTTAAATCAGTAAACGAGTAAACAGCAATCAGGGCTAATACGAAAAGCTGATGATCCAGTGCATCTAATGAAATGATATGCTCCCAGCCGAGCTTGAGGTAGAATAAAAAATCCTGCATTTTTTAAAATATTATTGAAATGCGATGATACAAAATTTATTTTAACTTTGTGTAAAATTAAAGTGATGAATGTTACCATAGAAATAGACAGAGAGCAATATTCCTTCGTTAAAGAACTCTTAGAAAAATTAGAAGGAGTTAGGATTGTTAAGACTGATTATGAAACAACTGAAGGCTTACCAACACATGTTTTTGAAAAAATTGAAGAATACAGTAGATCTTTGAAAGATGAAGATTTGATCTCAAAAAAGGATTTCTTTAAATTTATTGATGAAGAAATATGCAGGTTGAATTCTCAGAAATAGCAAGAAAAACTTTAGCTGAAAATATAGAATTTCTTAGAAAAACATGGACTAACCGAGAGATTACAATTTTTCTTAACGATGTTAAAAAAATTACAAATGATTTGGAAAATGGAAAATATCTTCAATTCCGAAGCTCATTCCTGAAAACAAAAAGCGTATTGATTGGCAAAAAGCATATCAGAATGTTTTTCAGAAAAGAAAATGATGATAAAATCAAAATCCTTCTTTTCTTTGATATGCGGCAGGATCCGCAAAAAATACTCGACTTATTGAAATGAAAAAACTGTTTTTCTTTTTTTCTGTTTTACTTGTTATTTTATCTTTTACCAAGACGAAACACCCTTATCATGTTGGTTCTGTAGAAATTAATTATAATCAGAAATCTAAGACTTTTGAAATTACAGGTCGCTTTTTTTTAGATGATCTTGAAAACGGATTAAATGCTAAATACGGAAAATCGCTGCATTTCAATGATGCTAAATTTAAAAGTCAGCTTAATGAATCACTTAAAAATTATTCCGCAGAATATTTTAAACTTAAAACAAACAACAAATTTTTAAACGTAAATTTCGTTGGCTACGAAGAAGATCACGAGTCGGTAAATATTTATCTCGAGTCTGAAAAAATCGACAATCCTAAAAAAGTGGAGGCCGCGGTAAGCTTTCTTTACAACTTATTTGACGACCAGCTGAATATCGTTCATATCATCGTAAACGGAGAAAGGAAGAGTGAGAAACTGACTTATCCCAACCGTTATTTATTTCAACAGTTCTAAATCAGTTTTCCAATTGCAGAAGAGCATTGATTCCTTTTGCATGTTCCAATACATCTGGAAAGAATTCATCATAGCATTGCTGAAGAAAGTCTTTATTTTTTAAAAAAGCGTCGTGAACGGGAATATCAGGATGTAAATATTTTGCTTTATTGAGAACATTTCTCATGCTGTAACCAATGTTCTCTTCATGACGGTAATTATAAAGCCAATCTCCTTCTTCCATTTTTACAAGCATTCTTCTGAAATTCTCAGGAAGAAATTCATAATTCTGATTCAGGATACGATAGACTTTTGAAGAATGATCTTTCCATCCCTGCTTTGAAAATAAATTCATATCATTAGCCACGAAAAAATCCATCGCTACATCAACAAATGCTCCGGCATACAATCTTACCAATGGTGCAAACACTTTTTTCGCCTCATGAATGGCAGGATGAGAATCTGTAAAAGTATCAATGGCACGGTGTAAGGTAATCCCATCCTGAATGTCTTTCGGAAAAGAAAACCGATCTCTGTTCGGGATAAAGTCTTGCAGAAACTGGCCAACGATCTGGCCGTCGTTGAAGGTAAGGAAAGAATGCGCAAGGTAATTCATAAGGTGAAGATAAGAAATTTCTGGCTAGCGAAGCGTTGTTAGAGCTCTAAGCTCTAACAACGCTTCGCTACCAACCTAACAGTTTTCTAATAGCTTCAACCGGTAGCAGTGAATCATCAATTCCATTTTTAATTTTACACAACGAAGAATGTCTATAGTTTTCGGCATTCAGAATAATTCCATGTTTTACGGGATTGTTATGAATATAACGAATCGTGTTGATCAATTGCTCGTGAGAACTTATGAACTTTCTTCTAAAAGGTAATTCAAAAAGTTTTCCTGTTCTTCCATAATGTTTGTTAATGGCTTGGGTATAGCTGTTAAACATATTGGAGAATTGCTGACTTATTATTTTAGAAACTTCAGTTTTATCTTTTTCCGGAAAGAATTTTCTTATTTCCATTTCCGATTTTGTGCGGACGAGGATATGAAAATGATTTTGCAGAAGGCAGTACGCATAAATAGTAACAACGGAAGATATTTTAGACTCCATTAGGTTAAGAAAATAATGATAATTCTTATCATTAAAAAACAGCTTTTGACTATTAATTCCTCTATTGTAAATGTGATAGAAGCATTCTGCCTCTAAGGGGTAAATATTTTTTTTCATAGTTGTGTTGTTAAGGCAGTTAGAGCTTTAAGCTCTAACTGCCTTTAGAATAATCTTTCGTGAAAATCTTCAATTTTACTTACTTCTTCGATCTTGATTCCGAATTTTTTCTTTGGGAGTTTATTTAAATTAGAGATAAAAATCTTCTCATAACCAAGTTTTTCTGCTTCAGTAATACGTTGTTCTGCTTGTGCAATTGGTCGTATTTCTCCGCTTAATCCGATTTCTCCGGCAAAACAATAATGCTCTGAAATGGCAATGTCTTCATTTGATGATAGAATAGATGCTACAACGGCTAAATCCAGGGCCGGATCGTCGGTTTTAATTCCTCCTGTGATGTTTAGGAAAACATCTTTGGCTCCCAACTGGAACCCTGCTCTTTTCTCTAAAACGGCAAGAAGCATATTTAACCTTTTGGCGTCAAAACCGGTGGAGCTTCTTTGCGGTGTTCCGTAAACTGCGGTACTTACCAGCGCCTGGATTTCCAGCAGCATCGGTCGGTTTCCTTCTAATGTAACAGCTACCGAATTTCCGGAAAGTTCTTCAAATTTTTTAGTAATTAAAATTTCGGAAGGATTTTTAATTTCTTTCAAACCCTGTGAAACCATTTCATAAATTCCAATCTCGGAAGTAGAACCGAAACGGTTTTTATTAGCTCTCAACAGTCGGAACAGGTGATTTCTGTCACCATCAAAATTTAAAACGACATCAACCATATGTTCCAGTACTTTTGGGCCGGCAATTTGTCCGTCTTTAGTAATATGGCCAACTAAGAAAACAGGAACATTATTTTCTTTAGCGTATTTAATAATCTCGTTTGAACATTCCCTGATTTGGGAAACCGTTCCGGGTGAACTTTCAATTAACTGAGATTGAAGTGTCTGGATAGAATCAATAATAACAAAATCGGGTTCCAGCTTTTTAGCCTCGTGAAGAATTTTTTCGAGATTGGTTTCTGTGAAAAGAAAACAGTTCGGATTCTGAATATCCGTTAATCGGTCGGCTCTCATTTTAATCTGAGAGGCACTTTCCTCACCTGAAACGTAAAAGATCTTTTTTTTCATCTTTAAAGCCAACTGAAGCAGTAAAGTAGATTTTCCGATTCCGGGTTCGCCACCGATCAAAGTTACAGATCCTAAAACGATTCCTCCACCCAGAACACGATTGAGTTCTTCGGAAGGTGTTTTTATTCTCGGTTCTTCATTGGTTTCAACTTCTACAATATTGATAACATGCTGTTTCGATTTTGAGAACGGAGGTGTTTTATGAGATGAGGTTTTTTCTATAATTTCCTCAACCAGGGTATTCCATTGTCCGCAGTTTTTGCATTGTCCCATCCATTGAGAATACTGTGCGCCACAGTTTTGACAGAAATATGCTGTTTTTAATTTTGCCATACTGCGAAGTTCAAAATTTTTTTTGAATTTTTCTTTCGATTTTTAGTTAATTTTCCGGCATGAAAAATATTTTTTTGAGTTTGATGGTTTTTGTGGTGATGTCACTTTTGCATGCACAATTTACCGATTGGGCTGTAACGCACCTTCGTCTTCCAGGAGGAGAGTATGGGATGTATTCGCTTTTTATTCTTATTTTTTGTTCTATTATTACAGCAATTGGTTTGGTAACGGTGATTATTTTTAGGAAACATTATGATTCAATTCTGCGGATTGCAATCTTGTTTGAAATTATTTATTTATTATTTTTAATAATCTCTGGAGATAATCCGTTTGCGTATTTTTCAAATTCAAATAATGAAAATCTCCTAAAGATTTTAATGTATGGAATTGGATTGATCATTTTATCTATTATGTACCTCCTTCATCTGCTTTATTCAAAAATTAATTTAAAAAAATCTAAAAACTAACATAGATCAACGCCATTTTATCAGAACAGGCTTACTTTTGTATCAGAATTTAATTTAAAAAATATATACAATGAAAAAGGTATTTTTAACTTTTGTATTTGCGCTTTTAAGCGTTGTAGGCTTTGCACAGACCGTTTGGCAGGTTGATCCTATGCATTCTTCCGTTAATTTCAATATCAAGCACATGGGGATTAGCTTTGTGCAGGGAAGATTTGATAAATTTGAAGGGAAGGCTGCTACTAAAGGCAATAATCTGGATAATGCGGAACTGAGCTTTAATGTAGATGTAAACTCCATCAACACGGGTGTTGAGATGAGAGACAAACATCTGAAAAGTGCAGATTTCTTCGACGTTGAAAAGTTTCCTTCGATGACTTTTATGACAGGTTCTGTTGTAAAAGAAAAAAACAACACTTATGTATTTAAGGGAAAACTGACAATAAAAGATGTAACGAAGGAGATCAGCGTTCCTGTGACTTTCGGAGGAGTTACCAAAAACCAGCAGGGTAAAGAGGTAATGGGCTTCCAGGCTGCATTCAAAGTAAACCGTTTGGATTACAATATCAAATATGATCCTACAGGAGCTGGTGTAGCAAAAGATGTTGATGTGAACCTATACTTTGAGATGGTTAAGCAATAATTTTCATATATAAATTTGGTTTAAAAAAGGTTTTCAGTTTCTGGGAGCCTTTTTGCTTATTTTCCTGCAAGCAAATCAAGATAGGTTTTTTCTAAACTGGTGTATTCGTTTTTCCAGTCCTGAGCGGTTTTCTCTATTTTCTCAAACTTAAAATTAAAAACTTCAATTTCTTCAAGATTGTCTACCGTATTTCTATCTTCAACATGGTCGAAATATTCGGCATACCAAACATTTAATAAATGATTTGAAATTTCGATATATAATTGTTCGCCAATAAGACTTTTAAATATCATATGGTAGTTTAGAATATTCTTTTTAAAGTAAATAAAAATACATTCGTAATAATCATGATGACGATCTGTAAAATAAATATTAAACTGATTACTTCTCCAGATTGGTAAATTGTCGAATTTTAGTAATAAACCATTTTCAGATAATAGTTCTACATTTTTCAAATAAACTAGTTTATTGAGAATTTTCATTTTTAAAATTTTATCTTTCCTAAAATACACAATCAAATTTTAATACAAAATTGCTTTGTATTTCTTTTTCCCATAACTTTGCACAAACCTAATCTAATGAGTAAAAAGAATACAAAGTACATCTTTGTGACAGGAGGTGTAACTTCATCTTTGGGAAAGGGAATCGTTTCTGCTTCTCTGGGCCTTCTTCTAAAATCACGCGGCTTCAACGTAACCATTCAAAAGCTTGATCCTTATATCAACATCGACCCGGGAACACTGAATCCTTATGAACATGGAGAATGCTATGTAACCGAAGATGGTGCGGAAACGGATCTGGATTTAGGTCATTACGAGCGTTATCTTGATGCTCCTACTTCCCAAAACAACAACGTTACAACCGGGAAAATCTACCAGACGGTCATCGAAAAAGAAAGAAAAGGAGATTTCCTTGGAAAAACAGTTCAGGTAATTCCTCATATTACGAACGAAATCAAAAGAAGAATCAAAATTTTATCAAAACAGAACTACGATATCATCATTACAGAGATCGGAGGAACTGTGGGCGATATTGAATCTCTGCCTTACATCGAAACTGTTCGTCAGTTGAAATGGGAATTGGGTGAGAAAAATTCGATGGTCATTCACCTTACGTTATTGCCATATCTTGCTTCCAGCGGAGAATTAAAAACAAAACCTTCCCAACATTCCGTTCGTCAGCTGATGGAAAGCGGAATCATGGCGGATGTTTTGGTTTGCCGTACAGAACATAAAATTCCTAAAGATCAGCGTGCAAAACTGGCTCAGTTCTGCAACGTTCCTTTAGACAACGTTATTGAATGTAAAGACCTGGATACGATCTATGAAGTTCCAATGTATCTTCAAAAACAAAACTTTGATGATGTGGTTCTTAAAGAATTAGATCTTAAAAGTGATAAAGATGCAGATCTTAAAGAATGGAAATCCTTCTTAAAGAAATTCCAGAATCCTAAAAAATCGGTGGAAATTGCATTGGTTGGAAAATATGTTTCTCTTCAGGATTCATATATTTCTATTGCTGAAGCCTTCAAACATGCAGGTGCAGATCTTGAAACCGAAGTGAAAATAAGATGGGTGTACAGCGGTGATATTACCGAAGAGAATATTCAAGATACTTTAAAAGGAGTAGACGGAATTCTTGTGGCGCCAGGTTTTGGTGACAGAGGGATCGAAGGAAAAGTACTTACCGCTCAGTATGCAAGGGAAAATAAAGTTCCTATGCTGGGAATTTGTCTTGGAATGCAGATCATGACGGTTGAGTTTGCCAGAAATGTTTTAGGATACACGAAAGCCAACTCCATGGAGTTCGATACTTCTACAGAACATCCTGTTATTTCAATAATGGAAGAGCAGAAAAATATTGTTGATAAAGGAGGAACCATGCGTTTGGGAGCTTGGAAATGTACTTTGAAAAACGGTTCTAAATTAAATGATATTTACGGAACTAAAAATATCACGGAAAGACACCGCCACAGATACGAATTCAACAGTGATTATCTTGGTGAATTCGAGAAAAACGGTTTTCTTGCAACAGGTACAAATCCTGAAACAGGTCTTGTTGAGGCACTTGAAATGCCGGATCATCCTTTCTATGTAGGAGTGCAGTATCATCCGGAATACAAAAGTACGGTAGCGACACCACATCCTTTATTCAGAGCTTTCATTAAAGCTTGTGGCAAAGAAGTAAAGTAATTCATCGTTTACAATCGTTATATATAATAAACTCAGACTGATTATTCTCAGCCTGAGTTTATTATATAGTAATGTATTATAGTATAGAGTTTTGATAAAAAAACAGTATTTTTGTCGACTCAAAATATATTACAGACATAATATATTTAAATAGGTAAAAATTTTAATAAAAATAAAATGCAACAGAACAACGGACTCGATAAAAGTCAGATTATTAGTTTTGCGGTTTTATGTTTGGTACTTTTCGGATTTATGTTTTATTTCCAGAACAAACAATCCAAAGAAGAACAGGTAAAAGCTGAGCAACAGAAAACCGAGCAGGTAAAAAATGCCGTAAAGCCATCTCAGGCAAATAATATCAATCCTAATGTAACTCCCAATGCTATTCAGACTGCGAATCTTTCCAACAAAGAGCTGAAAGTTGAATTTAATAGTCTTGGAGGACAAGTCTCAAAAGTAGAGCTTGCGGAGTACAAAGCATACGATCATAAAACGGATAAAGCAGATCTTCCGCTTTACCTGATCACTAAAAATAATTCCAACTATGGTTTTCAGTTTAAAGACAAAACTGGAAAAGTTATTAATACAAAGGATCTTGTTTTCTCTCCTACAGTTAACGGAAATGCGGTAACGATGACGGCTAATTATAATGGTGCTGTCATTCAGTTTATTTATACTTTGCTTCCGAAATATACCCTTGATTTTAAAGTGAGAACGCAGGGGCTTGCTAAAATTACTTCAGATAGCAAAGCTGATTTTATCTGGGATTATAATGTAAGAAATCTTGAAAAAGGGAGAGCTCAGGAGCAATCTCATTCAGAATTTTCTTATGCTTTCAATAATTATAAAGATTATGATTATGACGGAAGAACTACCATGGAAGAAGAAAAGGAAACGCTTAACTGGATTGGTGTAAAACAGCAGTTCTTTGCTTCCGTGATTGAATCTAAAACAGGATTTACACAAAGTAAAGGAAATCAGGAAACCGTTGAAGAAGGCGAATATCTTAAAAAACTGAATTATGAAGGTTTTGTTCAGATGACCGGAAGCGAGCTGAATCAAGATTTTACATGGTATTTTATGCCGTTGGATTTACCTTTATTAAAATCTTATGATAAGAACTTTGATGAAATTCTTCCATTAGGCTGGTCTTTTATAGGTTGGATGAACAGAGGTTTCTTTATTCCGATGTACAATATTATTGCCGATTGGGGACTTACAGCAGGTTGGGTAATTTTCCTGATGACGATCATTGTTAAATTGATCTTATCACCGATCATGTACAAACAGCATAAACTGAGTGCTATGATGAGGGTGATTCGTCCTGAAATTGATGAGGTAAATGCTAAATTGAAAGATGCAGATCCGATGAAAAAGCAGCAGGCAACGATGGAAGTTTATCGGAAGGCTGGTGTAAACCAGATGGCGGGATGTCTGCCGGCTTTGGTTCAGATTCCTATATTTTATGCATTATTCCGTTTCTTCCCGAATTTTATTGATTTGAGAGGACAGGGATTCTGGTTTGCAAAAGATTTAACAGCTTATGATGATTTGATTAAATTACCATTTAAAATTCCGTTCTTAGGAGATCATTTAAGTATTTTCGCTCTTGCTTGTACGATTGTGATTTTAATTTATACCATCATGACATCAGGCAATATGCAACAGCCACAGCAGGAAGGAATGCCAAACATGAAAGTGTTAATGTATATTTTCCCGATTACGTTCTTATTTTTCCTTAATACTTCTGCATCCGGTTTATCATGGTATTATTTTGTATCGAATGCGATCAATATCTTGATTATTCTTGTTATTAAATACGTAATTCTTGACGAGAAGAAAATTCATGCGCAGATTCAGGCGAATAAAGAAAAGCCTAAAACCGAAGGGAAATTCCAGAAGCGAATGAGAGAAATGATGGAGAAAGCCCAGGAACAACAGAAATATCAGGAGCAACAAAGAAAAAAGAAATAAATACGAAAAAGAGAAGCAAATTTGCTTCTCTTTTTATATTAAGATAAGTTAATTAGCATTCATCTTGCATGCTGTAATCTAAACGAAATGATCTTCTGTGATATTTCGTCGGCCCGAATTCAATTAAAGCCTGTTGATGTTTTTTGGTTGCATAGCCGAAATTGGTATTCCAGCCGTATTCAGGATGTTCATCATGGAGTTCAATCATTAATTTATCCCTGTAATTTTTTGCTAAAATAGAGGCTGCGGCTATAGAAAGCACTTTAGAATCTCCTTTGATAATGCATTCATGAGGAATATAATTATAAGGATGAAATCTGTTTCCGTCAACTAAAATAAGTTCAGGACGAATCGTGAGTTTATCCAAAGCCAGGTGCATGGCATGAATACTTGCGTTAAGAATATTATGTTCATCAATAAACCCGGCAGGAAGTTCGGCAATGGCATAGTCTTTCACATTATCTTTTATGTACTGATCAAGATCCATTCTCGTCTTAAAATTCAGCTTTTTGGAATCATTAACTAAATTCTGGTTGAAATTATGATCCAAGATAACCGCTGCCGCTACCACAGGACCACATAGGCACCCTCTGCCAACTTCATCGCATCCCGCTTCAATATAAAAGACCGATCCCTTTCTTAATAAATCCATAAGTATTATATGATGAGATATAAAAACATGTAAAATTAAGTATTTTGTTAGAAATATTGTATTGAAAATTGCATTGTTCAATCACTACGTGATCAATATAAATTTATCTTGTTGTTTTGGCAATAGGTTTTCTCAAGAAATTCTACGATATATTAAATCTATTCTTGTTCTGGATGTAATATTTAGAATCATTAACTAAATTTTGGTGAAATTATGATCAACATCTAATCCTTTTGTGTTCTATATCAATCTAAACCATCCCCATTAATCTCCTTACACCCTATTTTAATGTAAAAAAATAAGATTTTTTTTAACATATTCATAATTATGTTATTTATTATACCATGAAAACATATAAATTTAAATATTTTTAACAAAAATATTTGTTTACGTTAAGAAAGTTTTACATATTTGCAGAAATAAAAATAATCAATTTAAATATGAAGAAATTAACAGCAAGTGTTCTACTGGTAGTTTTGTCATCTTCTGTTGCGGTGATTAATGCCCAAGATAGAGGAAATAGAGACACTATTAAAACACAAAATATTGAGGAAGTTGTGTTTGTTCAGCCAGTTACAGGTAGGTTGAAAGTTAGAGATGAGGTTACCACTGCTCAGCAAATTATCAGTAATGAACAGCTAAAAGTAGCGAGTAACCCTAATGCAATTAGTGCAATTGCCGGTAAAGCGTCAGGTGTAAGAATCAACCAGACTAACAATAGTGTTAACTCATCGCAAAGTATTGTAATCAGAACTCCAAATACGATTACTGGTAATACAGAGGCACTGGTTGTTATTGATAACGTAATTTCAACAGCTACTGTTTTATCTCAGTTGCCGCCGGATGCAATAGAATCTGTTAACATCATTAAAGGAGCTGGTGGAGCTGCACTTTACGGTCCTCAGGGTGTAAATGGTGTTGTAGTGGTTACAACTAAGAGGGGTACTGCCTCGGGCGGTGTAAGAATCAATCTTACTTCTGCCGTTGATTTTGAATCTGTAGCGTTCTTACCAAAAAGACAAAGGATTTATGGTCAGGGATGGTATGGTGATAAGATAAATGTTGAAAATGGAGCATGGGGGCCAGCCTTCAATGATCCTAATTGGGCTGGAACGACACAGCCGTATGGTATTCCGTTGTATGATTTTGATGGTGACGGTACAATTTCAGTAAATCCAAATTCAAGTGTGCCTACAGGAGATGAAGGTGCTTCAATTATGTCAAGATTTGCTCCGTATGGTAAAGATAATGTTAGAGACTTCTTCCAAACGGGAACAATATTCCAGAATACATTATCTATATCTACTGGTAACAGGGATGGATATTTCGGGATGAACATCGGTAGCTTAGAGAAAGAGTTTGTTGTAGCTGACGACAAATTAAGCAGGTATTCTGTTTTATTAAAAGGTGGTGCTAAAATAAATAAATGGTCTTTTGACGGTCAGGTTAACCTTATTAGAACTAAGAGTTCTGAGGCTGACGCAACTATTTATCATGATCTGCTTCAAAGTTCTTCTGATATTCCTATTGAAAGATTTAAAGATTATGCAGATAATGGTTACGCTTGGAATGTTTATTATACCAGCCCGTACTATAGACAGAAAAATGTACGTAGTAACTCATTAAGAAATTATTTCAACGTTATTGCAGGAGTGGGTTATGATTTTAACGATCATATCAAACTTACCTACCGTGGAAACTTGAATTATACGGCATTAGAGACCAGCAGCTTTAACAACGGCTATGTTGCTGCGCCTATTTACGGAGGTATTGTTAATGATATTCAATCAAACTATTATGAATCTACTCAGATTGCGCAAAGATATTATGGTGATTTACTATTAAATGCAAACTATGATATCGCTGCAGATTTAAATTTGGATGTAACTGTAGGGCATAACTACCAGGATACCAGAGCTAAAAATAACCAGGCCGGTGGTACTGGTATCGTTATTCCAGGTTTGTATGTTATTTCTAATCTCTCAAGTCCTGCACAGCCAAGTACCTTAGCCAATAACAGAAGTCATAATAACGTTCATGCTTTATTAGCAAATATTGACTTGGGATATAAGAAATATTTATTTTTAAACCTTACCGGGAGATATGAGTTAAATTCTTTATTGAGGCAGGAACAATATAATAATAAGTTTGAATATTTTTACCCGTCGGCTTCAGTATCTTTCATACCTACAAAAGCATTTGATTTCGGAGGAAATGTTTTGAATTTCCTTAAAATAACCGGCGCTTACGAAGGTACTGCAGGAACAGGACCTATTAATGCTTACAATCTCGACCCTGTTGCTAATATCGGTGCAGGATATCCTTATGCATCAAGTGGTTACATTAGTTATGTACCCCAAACAACGATATATAATGTTAATTTAAAACCTCAAAAAGTTACTAAAGCGGAAATAGGGCTGTCGTTTGGTTTATTTAAGGATAGAATTACATTTGATGGAGCTATATTCCAGACAAAGACATCAGATTTGATTACATTCCAGCAAACTTCAACTTCATCTGGTGTAAACGGTCAGTGGACAAATATCGGAGATTTGGAAGGTAAAGGAATAGAGATGAATTTGAATTTAGTTCCTATTAAAACTAAAGATGTACGCTGGGATATTGGTGCCAACTTTACAAGTGCGTACACTATGGTGACAAAACTAGCCGATGGTGCTAAAGAAATTGCCTTATTGTCAAATTCATATTCAGGCTTATTTGCCATTGAAGGTGAAAGACTAAACACAATTAAAGGTACTACATACGTGAGAGATGATCAAGGTAGAATTGTTGTTAATCCTACAACTGGTTTACCACAGGTAAATTCTCAGCTGCAAATCTTAGGTCAAACTACTCCAAAATATATTTTAGGGTTTACAACATCACTAAGAGTAAAAGGGTTTACACTATCTGCTACCGCAGATTATCGTACAGGACACAAATTCTTCTCAGGTACTAAAAACTCTATGGCATTCTCTGGTCAGCTTGAGGAATCTGCTGCAATGGATAGAACGAAAGCCTATATTATTCCTAATTCTGTTTATATGCAGAATGGTGCTTATGTTGCTAATACAAATGTACCAATTTATGCAACAACATATAACAATCCTAATGATGCAGCAAATTATAATCCTACACTGGCACTTTCTGAATATTATGGTGGTGCCTCTTATAATACTGTAGGAGAAAACTTTGTTTTGGATGCAACAGCATTTAAAGTCCGTGAAATTGGATTATCTTATACATTTAGCAAAGAATTGTTAGGTCAATCTAGAATTAATGAACTTACTATTGGTGTACATGCAAGAAATCCATTCACTAAATTTGCGAAAGAAAACAGAAATTATGATGATCCTGAAACATCATATGAAGGTAACGGAGCTTATGCAGGATATATCAGCAGTGGAGCTGTACAATATCCAAATCTCAGAACTTTTGGAGGAAATATTTCTATTACATTTTAATCCTTAATTTAAAATTTATAATAATGAAAAAATATGTTTATATAGCGTTTGCAGCTTTTTCACTGGCTTCTTGTCAGCTAGATGATAATACAGCAGTAAACAGCCCTTCGGTTGAAGTCGTTTCGCCGGATAGATATTTAAGTGCTGCTCAGACATCCAATTATGATGTGGAAGTCTCAGATATTTTCCAGCTTTCCAATATTTGGATGAATAACTGGGCTGGAAATATATATTATTTTGCATCACCAATGAGTGCAGAATATCAATTGCAAGTAACATCTGCGTTTGCTCCTGCAAATAATTTCTGGAATAATAGTTATTTGGCAATGAGTAGATATGCTAATATCTATAATAGTCCAAAAGCTGCACAATATCCTCACCATGCTGCTATTGCAAAAATCTTAATGGCAAACAGTATGCAGTATATTGTGGATTTCTATGGTGATGCTCCGTTTTCAGAAGCTTTTAAAAGAGAAGCTAATCTTACTCCTAAATATGATAAAGGTGAAGATATCTACAGAAATCTTGTTATTTTACTAAATGAGGCTATTGCTACCATTGATGACCCGACAACTCCTCAATTTCCTGTAGGAAATGAAGATGTGATTTTAAATGGTGATATGGACACATGGAAAAAAGTTGCTAATACTATTAAGTTAAGACTTTTATTAAGACAATCTAAAGTAAATGATGCTAATATCAGATCTTTTGTTACGGCTCAATTGCAGACTTTACAAGGGCAAGAGTTTGTAACTTCTAATATTGCAATTAACCCAGGATATGGTAATGCGAATGCTGATCAGCAAAATCCTTTAATTAATAATTATGGTTATTTGAATTTTGATGGGTCGGCTGTTAATACAAATGGATGGAGATACATTATGATTTCAAGTCACTTTGCAGGATTACTTAATGGTACAAATACTAAAACACAAGGTACTACAGACTCACGTCGTGGCTTAATGTATCTTGGTGCAGGTGGTACGATTAAAGGTATTACACAAGGTGAAGGACAGACTCCAGGTGCTGGTGAATCTTCTTTTTCTCGAATGGCTTGGAAGTTTTTAAATAACTCTTCAGCTACTACAAATTCAGAAATTGATGGCTATATAATGACTGCTGCAGAATCTTATTTATTACAAGCTGAGGCTGCAGAATTATATCCTGCTATTTTCACCGGGGCACAAACTAATTATATCAACGCAGTGAATGCATCTTTCACAATATTGGGTGGTACTGTTGCTCAAGCAACAACATATCTTGCATCTTTAAACTCTAAACCATATGGTTGGAATGGTACTGATGGACATATTGCTGCAATTCAGTACCAGAGAATGGTTGCATTACATTACTTCAAGCCGCAGGAAACCTATATTAACTATCTTAAAACAGGGTTCCCGGTTACACCATTAGCTATTACTGCTACACAGCCTAATAAACCATGGAGATTAGTTTATCCTGGTAGAGAGTATAGTACCAATGGTGCTAATACTCCAGTAGTAAATCAGGCAGATGTTTTTGTTAAAAACCAATTTACTCCATTCTGGAATAGAAACTAATATAATATATATTATATACGAACCGCCTTCGGGCGGTTTTTTTATTTCCGTATATTTGCGGTTCAATTTAGAATCAAATGAATATTAAAAATATAATAGAAGAAAAACTTCTGGAGGTGATCCTGAATGTCTATCAATTGAAAGGCATCACACTGGAAGTCCAGGAAAATAAAACGGAGTTTGAAGGAGATTTTACCATCGTAACTTTTCCTTTGGTGAAACAGCTGAAAAAAAATCCCGAAGCCATCGGGGTTGAGCTGGGAGATGCCCTGACGCAGCAGACGGAACTTCTTGAAAGTTTTAACGTTGTAAAAGGCTTTCTTAATGTTAAAGTTAAAAATCAATTCTTTATCGATAACCTTAAAGGATTGGCAGAAAACTTTGACGCTGTAGAAAAGAAGAATTCAACAGTAATGGTGGAATATTCATCACCGAATACCAACAAACCTCTTCATCTTGGCCATATCAGAAATAATTTATTAGGCTTTTCCGTTTCTCAGATCCTTGAAGAGGCAGGATATAATGTGATTAAAACCCAGATCATTAATGACAGAGGGATCCATATCTGCAAATCAATGTTGGCTTGGGAAAAGTTCGGGAATGGAGAAACTCCTGAGACCACCGGCATTAAAGGCGATAAATTTGTCGGAAACTACTATGTAAAGTTTGATCAGGAATATAAAAAGGAAATTGCTGAACTTGTCGCACAGGGCGTTGCTGAAGAACAGACGAAAAAAGATGCTCCTTTAATGAAAGAAGCCCAAAAGATGCTGCTCGACTGGGAAAATGGGGACGAAAAAGTACGTGCTCTATGGAATGAAATGAACTCATGGGTGTACAAAGGCTTTGATGAAACATATAAAAGACTGGGAGTAGATTTCGATCAGGTTCAGTACGAAAGCAATACCTATATCTTAGGGAAGGATTTGATTCAGGAAGGGTTGGATAAAGGAGTGCTGTATCAGAAAGAAGATGGTTCCGTATGGTGCGATCTTACGGATGAAGGCCTGGATCAGAAATTACTATTGCGTTCTGACGGAACTTCAGTATATATGACCCAGGACCTGGGTACGGCTGTTGAGCGTTTTAAACAAAACGATATTCAAAAGCTGATCTATACGGTAGGAAACGAACAGGATTACCATTTCCAGGTTTTATTTAAAATATTAGGGAAACTTGGTTATTCGTGGGCAGATCAATTGTATCACCTGTCTTACGGAATGGTTGAGCTTCCGAACGGTAAGATGAAATCCCGTGAAGGAACGGTAGTCGATGCAGACGACCTGATGCAGGAGATGCACAACATCGCAAAAGCGGCTGCAGAAGAACTTGGAAAGCTGGAAAATTTAACGGAGGAAGAAAAAGCCCAAAACTACGAAAGTGTAGGAATGGGAGCGCTGAAATATTTCATGCTTAAAGTGGATCCGAAGAAAAAAATGCTCTTCAATCCTGAAGAGAGTATTGATTTCAATGGAAATACAGGGCCGTTCATTCAGTATACTTATGCGCGTATCCAGTCTTTACTGGCTAAGGCAAATTTTGAATATAAAGCAGTGGATGGTGTTGTTTTAAATGAATATGAGAAGGCATTGGTGATGCAGCTGGCCAATTATAAAGTTGTTGTTCAGAAAGCAGCAGAAGTATTAAGTCCGGCTCTGGTGGCCAATTATGTATATGATCTGGTAAAAACGTACAACTCGTTTTATCAGAGCAATCCGATCATGAATCATGAGGATGAAAATGTAAAGCAGATCAGATTAAATCTTTCAGATCTTACAGCCAAAACCATAAAGAAATCCCTGAATCTTCTCGGGATCACAACGGTAAACAGAATGTAAGGATTCTCAGAATTAGTATATGATATTTAATCATGTATTCGGAATATAAAAAAAAGATGCGCAGGTTTCGCCCGAAACCTGCGCATCTTTCATTCAACTCCTGCGCAGAAGTTGAGCAACTCTACAGCAAGAGTTGAGTAACTCTACAGCATGTATTTTTTGTAACGCTTGTGAATTTCTTTTAATAAGAACCAAAATATTCGCTATTTACAGTAGAAAAAGATACGTGCATATAGCTTTATTTAGCTTTCAGATGGGTTTTTCGCTCTCTGGCTGTCTTCATACAATTTGGCATCGCTCCACTTCGCATGTTTGGAAGGGACGATTTTAAAGCCTCTTTTGTTAGCGTATATTTTGGTAAATTCTGCTCCGAAGAAAATGAGCATGCACGAATAATTAATCCACATCATAATCAGAATAACAGTTCCCGCTGCCCCAAACGCTGAGGTCGGTTTGGCCGTTCCGAAATAAAGACTTAAAAGGAATTTTCCCAAGGTAAATAAGATCGTCGTAAGAAAGGCACCTCTCCATACGGGCCTCCAGCTGATCTCTACATCCGGTAATACTTTAAACATTAAAGCAAATAAAAGCATGGTCACAGTAAACCCGATCAGGTAATTTACAAGCTCTACCACCATATAGGTCTCCAGTCCGAAATAATTCGTGATCCAGTTATTAAGTAAGCTGATTAAAGACGAAAGCACCATGGTAATCATGAGTAAAAAGCCGATGATCAGGATCATTCCTAAGGAGTTGGCTCTGTCGAGAAGAAATTTAACAAAAGCTTTTTTGGGTGCAGGCTGTACGTCCCATAAGCTGTTCAGGGAACGCTGAAGCTGAAAGAATAATGTCGTCGAACCGAAAACAAGAGAACCGACACCAATTGCTTTCATGAATATATTTTCCTTATCGATCAAAGCTCCTGCAATCATATCCTGCACGCTTTTGGCTGCATCCTGTCCCATAAGGCCGCTGATCTGGCTGGTAATCTGTCCCCGAATTGCTTCCTCACCGAAGAAATATCCGGCAATCCAGATGATAATAATCAGCAAACCAGGAATTGAGAAAATAGCATAATATGCCAGGCTCGCAGAATCATTGGAAGCGGTCGAATCGTTCCATTTTGTATAAGTTTCTTTTAAAGCTTCCCAGAAGAATTTTATTCTTTTTATCATGTATAATAATTTAGAAAGGATATCCGATCGCAATGTTCAGGATGAGATTGTCTCTTCTCCAGCTCGAATCTCCGAAATTAATTTTGTCGAAAGTCCATCGGTCGCCTCTTTCATAGTAAGGTACTCTCAGTGGCATGGCGAGGTCAAGTCTCAGAATTAAAATAGAGAAATCAAGTCTCAGACCAACTCCGGCTCCTACGGCAATTTCGCTTAAAAATTCTTTTGAGAATTTTGCTCCGGGTCTGTCAGGATCTTCATTTACCAGCCACACGTTTCCTGCATCGGCAAAGACGGCGACGTTTAAAAATTTATATAAGTTGGCTCTGTACTCGGCATTCAGCTCAAGCTTTATGTCTCCCGACTGATCAAAATAATATCCGGATTCTATCGTTCTCGGATCAAAGCTTCCCGGACCTAAAGTTCTTGCCCTGAAAGCTCTTACACTGTTACTACCACCGGAAAAGAACTGCCTTGAAAAAGGAATATGTTCGGAATTTCCGTAAGGATAGGCGAGCCCGGCAATCGCTCGTGTGGCTAATGATGTTTTCTCGTTGAATTTATGATAAAAACGGAAATCATTTTCAATTTTTGCATATTGGCTGAACGGTACTCCGAAGATCGTTTTTTCCTTGTCTTTTTTTACATTCGCTCCCGTAAGCAGCCCTGTAATATTTCCTGCAAGATCCAGGGTTCCTTTATAATAGATGGTGCTGGGTTTAGACAACATCGTGTTGGTGTACGTATAAGAATAAGTCGGTCCAAAGATCAGCTGGCGCTCTACCACTCTTCTCATCGCATCACTTTTTCGCGAGATTGAATCATATAAAGGGGTAATGTTGGCTGGCGAAACGTAAGTGACATCAAGGATTTTCAGGTCGTGCTCCTTTCTTGCATTTTCTTTCCAGACATACCCGAATGATCCGCTGAAGGTGTTTAAAGTATAATATTCCGTGCGGTTCTGGAATTCATAGCCTAAGGTGATATTCGTTCTCGGAACAAAAGCACTGGATGAGTTAAACCTGAATGGTGCTACAATCCTCGGGATGGAAAGCTGTACATTGGTTCCGGCCCTGAATATGTTTTTAGCATTTTCCGGTCCTCCGATCTGTACATCAAAAGCTCCGTACACGGATGCTTTGAATTGTTCTGCACCTCTGAAAAAGTTTCTGTGCGTCCAGTTGAGGTTGAGCTCGCTTCCTGCATAGTTGGCAGAATTCGTTCTTCCCAGTGCTTCAAGGCGTAGCGACTGAAGTTCTCTTGGTGTTAATAAATAATAAGCGTCAAATTTATGCTGTAACGAATCTGAAACAATGAATTCATTCTTTACAAATTTGAAAACACCAAGACTGATAAGCCTGTTTAAGGTAAGGTTATGATTGGTTCTGTTATAAAGGTCTCCTTTTTTGAAGTACAGCGCCCTGTCAAAAATTCTGGGTTTGAATTTATGCTGAGGATCGATGACGTAAATGTCATTATAAGCGTACTTCCCGAGAGAATCAGTATCCATCGGGACACCGTATTTCCCGTTTTTCACATCCTGAATATTGTAATTCGGGAAAACGATCACCTTATCAATGCTGAACTGCTGGGTAGAAAGTTCCGGTGTATTGTCCTTCAGCTTTACATTCATCTCAACTTTATGGTTCTTGCTTACCGTACTGTCTGCCTGAACGATAATATTGTCAGGATGGAAATAATAAAAGCCTCTTTCCTTTAATCCGTTATCAATACGCTCTCTTTCAGACTTTATCACGTCAAGATCGAAGGGTTGTCCTTTTTTCAGGAGGGTTTTGCCAGTAAGATTTTGGATTTCCCGGTTAACCAAAGTAGAATCCTGCTGGAACTTCACGTCGCTGATCAGATATCTTGCCCCGGGTTTTACGGTGTAGATGACCTTTGCTTTTTTATTTTTGGAAACCGTATCGTAGGTTGCCTGCGCATTAAAATAACCTTTGTTCTCAGAATAATTTTCAATAATATCTTTATTGAATTCACGATCTACATCGCCGAGAAGTACAGGCTTTTCACCCAATTTGTATTTCAGCCAGTAATTGAATCCCTTTTCTTTTTTAGGCTCTTTAGCAATATTATAGAAAAAAAGTTTCGGCCTTAAACCAAGAAAGCTTGAATTGGGTTTCGGAGTAAGATTCGCTTCCAGCCCGGCCTTTAAGTCTTTCTTTTCCCCTTTGGAAATCGTATCATTTTCGATATTGATTTCTGCACCGGTGTACAGCATCTGACCTTCTTTCAGATATCTTGTGTTGCACGAGACCGCAGCAGAAGCAATCCCGAATGTAAGCGCATATTTGAAGTATATGTAATAATTTCTTTTCATTTATTTAAATTCTACGGCTTGGTTCTGTTTGTTTTTTCTTTCTTCTCTTTGCTTTTTATTTCTTGATCTCTGGAAGATATCGCGGAACTTATCATAGTCCAGTGTAATGATAAATCCTAGTCCCGTTTCCACGATCTGTCCCTGAAGCGCCACCTGATACTCATTCTTACGGTAAGCACGGAGCATGTATCGGCCATCTTTGGACAGGCTGTAATCTACCGTTACGTCTCCCGCAATGTTGGTCATGTTTTCATTCTGGCGTGCTTCACCTTCCAGTCCGAAATTGCTGCCTACAGAAACTTTCAGACGATCATTTAACAATTTTTTACTGATGTCTACATTCAGGTCTGTTCTTGTATTTTTGGCACCGGAAGAATAATCTTCGGAAGATTCAAGATCAAAATTCAGATCAACCCCTTTAATAAGATCAGAGGCAAGATTGTTTAATTGTTGTGAAAGAATTTTACTCACACTCTGTCTCGCCATCATTTCTCCTGAAAGCCCGGCTCCGGACTCGAAAGGATTTTCACCGACGAATCTGTTGAGTAGTAACAAAGCAAAAACCTGTTTGTTCATTTCAGATTCCTGCGTTCTCAACTGAGTCAGCTTCTGGTCTACAATATCGGTAACATTAGAAGAGACAGCATTGTTTTTCTCATCTGTAGTAATATCGAAAGTGATGACAGGCTTCAGCAGTTCGCCTTTCATTTTTAATAAGGTGTTGAAAGGAATTCTCTGCTTAAATTGGTTAAGCGTTGCGGCACTTTCTCCACTGATCTGCTGTTCCACGAGATCGATCGGTGCGGCTTCTGTTTTGTAGATTGCCGTAATGTCGAGCATAGCAGTCGTAGGCTCGCCGGTCCAGGTGATGGTGCTTCCTTTCTGGATATCAAACTTCCTTTTCAGTACACTTACCGACATTTCATAGCTTCCTGATTCTACTTCATAAACTCCGACAAGCGTGGTTTTTCCTGAAGGATCGATTCCGCCGGTAAGCTCGGCCTCACCCTGAAGTTTTACAAAATCTCCGTTGGCTTTATCAATTAATAAAGATAATTTGGCTTCTTTGCTCAACTCAATATTTACACTCACATCCATTCCTTTAATCCTTGTCTGAGAATTTAAAGAATCTGCCTTAATGGTTTTATTTAAAGCTACCTGATCCTGATCAATGAATTCAACGATACCTTCTCTTTCCTGTAATGTAGGAGAAGACTGGGGAAGAACAAATGTAAAATCGGTATCATCGGCAACAGAAAGACGGCCATCAACTTTCGGCAGATCCAGGTTTCCTTTGACATGTAATGCGGCATCAATAGAAAGAATTCCGTACATGATCGCATCATTGGATTTTTCGGAATTAACGACTTTAAAGTCTTTGGCGTTCAGATCGAGATTAAAGGCGAAATCCCTGTATGTCTGTGTAAGAACCTGCCCGTCAATATTTAAAGAATTACCATCTTTATCGTTGATCTTAAAGTTGTTAAATTCAATTCCGCGGCTGGTAAAATCAATTTCGTCATTAAGCTTTCGGAAGTCACTTCCTGTTTTGGCAATTTCCAGTCCTACATTATTGAATTTTATCTTACCTAAAATATTCGGTTGTGAGGTGGTTCCGGTGATCTTTAAATTCCCGGAAAGATAGCCTTCGGTATTCGTGACGGCATTCATCGAAAAGCCTTGTACAGATTTCATCTGCAGCTGATTGATCGCCATATTCAGATCAAATGTGCTTGATGAGGTATTGTAATCTCCCAAAATCTTTACATCATTATTATTTCCGGAAAGGGCAATATCAGCATTTAAAATCTTCGGTGAAGTATTATTCACTTTTACGGCAAGATTACCGATAGGGTTTTCATAAACGATCAGATCGGTGATATTTAAGTCTGAAGTAAAGGTCATATTTTTGGTCAGATCACGTAACTGAGCAGTTCCATTGATGGTTCCTCTTGCCAGCAAGGTGTCTTTTTTAATGATCTCGGTAATGGTTTCGATTTTAAAATCTTTCAGAGAAACATTCAACGGAGCATTGGGCGACTGGGTTTCCGATTGTAAGAGGATTTCACTTCCTGAATTGGACAATCTGAAATTATCTGCCACAATACCTTTGCTGCTGATCTGTATTTTGTTGCCTTCTGCAACGGTCCAGTTGGTGTAATTTAGTTTCAAACCATCCGGATTCAATGAAATTTCAGTAATGTCATCCAGTGATTTTGCATTTCCGGCGATCAGGAATTGGGTCTCATCTTTCGCATCTTTTGTCGTGATGTTGTAATTGATGATGTTGTTGGCAACGTCTCCTCCGATATTCACTTTATTCAAAGCAAAGCTTGAACTCTTCAATGCAGCAACGTTCAGGTTATACTGTAACGCCTGATTTTCATTGGTAACTTTTAAGGTTGCATTTTCGACAGAATTCTCTCCATACAGAAGCTGCGGGATTTGTCCGTCGATTTCTATTTTCTGCGAATCAGCATTATAATTTCCGGTCAGATTAATGGTTTCAAAACTCTTCAGGTCCGGAACAAATTTCCTGATCAGGTCATCATTTTTAATTTTTGCATTAAAGGTAAAAAACTGCCCCGCCTCGATTTTTTCATTTTTCGCCGGCTTCTGGAACTGGTAATATTGATTTATCGTCTGGCTTAATGCTCCGAATATTTGGGTAAGCCTGTATTTTCCCCTCAATTCCACATCAGCGATTTGCGAATTGAAAATAATATTCGTTGAATCAGAGGTCGATGACGCTTTTAAATTAATTTCCTGAATAGGATAAATTTCTTTCGTGTCTGAAAAAGCAAAATCTTTTAGATTTAAATATCCATTCAGATGATCGGGATCCAGATTGGTAAAGTCGCCGTCAATTTTTCCTACGAGGATCATCTGATCTTTATAGAATCCAAGTTTATTAAGATCAAGCTTCAGGATGTTTCCATTAACCTTTACCGTAGGATTTTTTTCGTTGTAAACTCCTGATGCGGTCAGTTGCATATTGGCATTAGGATCTTTGGAATTCAATATAATGTTATATGCTCCACGTCTTATTTTTCCCGTAAGGTTCATATTCTGATAACGATAGCCTTTGTAAACGGCTGAAGCAACGTGTCCTTTGAGATCTGCATTGGCATTTTTGAAATCAAAGCTTTCTCCTTTAGCATAGATTTGAGCCGAAATAGGCCCGATGTCTTTATTTTTAATGATTCTGCCGATCTGTAATCCCTGCAGATTGGCTTTTACATCATAGAGTTCACGGTTTTTTCTGCGCATGTCGACCTTCGCTACCACGGCCGCATTTCCTGAAGTAGAGTAGAGGTTGAGGTTGGCATCTACAACTTTGGTCGTTCCTTTTGCTGTTCCTTTAATACTCATGTTTGAGGGAAGGGAAATGTTATTTGGAATGGTGTTTTTCGGAATCAAATTATAAATTGTTCTGGCTGAAGACGACAATTCTGCAATTTTCAGGTCATAGTACAGATTGTTGGGATTGGTTGCATTTTTTATTCTTCCCGATGCAGCCACTCTCAGCTGGTCAAGACCTGATACTTTAAGGTTGTTGATCAAGAGATCATTCACATTGCCTTTAACATTGGCATTAACATTCAGAATAGCATTCGGATATTTGTTGAATGGTGCGGTATTACGAAGATCCGGAGCAAGATTTAAAATGTCTGCGAAACCTACTTTTGAATCTTTGATGTTTGCAGAAATCTTTACGGCTCCTAAATTTGAACTCAGCTGTTCGGTAGAATTATAATTCAACACCACTTCATCACGAAGAATCGTCCTCGAAGTTTCCAGATAAAGATCTTTGAGATAAGCTTCTTTTTCATTGTACACAAAATCGGTATTGAATTCACGGATGTCAAGCCCTCTTGCCTCCTGAATCTCTGCAGAATTTACCGATCCGGCAAAAGTATTGTCCTGCATTTTAAAGCTTCTTACCTCAAGGTTTAACTTGGAAAAGTTCAGGTGATTGAAATCCATTCCCTGTCTTGTAGGAGCGATAGCGGTATTGTTGTAAGCGACTTTTACATCATTAAGAACCAGCTTTCCGAGCAGAAGGCTTAAAGCTTTCTCCTGATCAGTGGTTTTAGAAACTTCATTATTATCTGCTTTAGGATCAGCATTCTTTGTTGGAAGATAAAGATTAGCATTAATATTGGCGCCTGAAAGAAAAAGATTGTCAATGTTGTATGCATTATTTTCCAGATCAAGTTTGTTGATCTTTGTGCTGAGCTCTTTAAATAAAACTTTTGCAAATGTTTTTGTATTATCGTCGCCGTAATCGATATCGAAATTGGTAAGCTTTATTCCCCGCAGTCCGATCTGCATCGGCTTTTTATTATTGAGGGAATCAACTTTCTTTTCAACTTTTTTGGAAACTTCTTCTACAAGATCCTGTTTCAGTTTAAGCTTCAGGCCGTCAAGGTTAATGTCATTAACAGCATAGGAGTTATTTTGTAGATCGAAGGTTTTTACCCTCGTATCGAAGGATTTAAAGTAAAGTTTAATATCATTTCTGGACTGCTGATCATTGAAAGTTACACCAATATCTTTCAGATTTATTTTATCTAAAGAAATAATGAATGGTTTTGAAGGACTTTCTTCTTTGTCGGTTGTGGCAAAAGCATCAATAATGTAATCAAAATTGAATGTGCCGTCAGGTTTTCTTACAACATTGGCGCGGGCACCTTCCAGATCCACGGATGTGATGTCTGCCGTAGAATTGATGAGTTTAAGCATATTTAAACCTACATCAAGCTTTTTTACGGCGAGAAGGGTATCAATATTCTGACCTTTTAGATAAAGGTTTTCCATAACAAGACTGTTAGGGAAACCTATGTAAACCTTTTCCAGGCTTACTTTTGTTTTAATTTTCTTTTCGAGATAAACAACCAGCTTGTCTTTAACAAAGTTCTGAACTGCCGGAAGTCTTAAGCTAAGAATAAGTAACGTAATAAATACCAAAATGGATATAATGGTAATTATAAAACGCCGTAAGAGTTTTCTTTTGTTGATTTTCAGTTTCAAGAGTGATTGGGTTTAAAACAAATATAGCAATACTAATTGTACTGCTTATTTATTGTGGTACCCTTTGCGTATGCAAAAATCCTGCCTTGACTGCCAATCTAATGGAATTTAGTTTAGTTGAGTGTCAAGTGAATAGTTGATGCTGACAGTCAAAGCCTGGATTTTGTGTTGTAAAAAGCCCCCTTTTTTCATTTTCTTTTAATTGAAAAGGTTAGCAAAAATGAATTTATAAATGTTAGTTTAGTTATTCAAAAGGGGGCTTGGCATGGTTTAAAGACTATATTTTTAAGATTATAAGTTTAATTATTTCCGTTTTCCCAGTGTACTTCTTCTCCCTGCGGAGCTGCACCTCCCTGGGCCGGCGTAATAGGAGCTGTTTCCTGGTTGATATGATAAATATAGGCTGCGATTTTTTCGGCATCTCTTCCGGTAATGGTTCCTTCTTTAATCAAAGGTCGCATTGTCGGGTTATTTGGAGATCCGTTTTCAAGCATCCAGAAAACGTTTTTGAAAAGACTTTTCTGTTTTACATTGATCCAGTGGCTATCGGTAAGGTTTGGCCCGATTCCTCCTTTTGCTCCTTCCCCGTGGCAGGTTGCACAATTGGTTTTAAAGAGTTCCTGACCTTCTGTAATATTGTCGGCACTATATTTTGCTGTTTCAAGATTTACCTGAGGCGCAGTTTTTTCATATTCTGCGATGGAAGCGAGCATGGTTTTGGTTTCGTGTGTCAATTCTGCCTCAGGGTGTGCATAATCGGTGAAAGAAAATGCGGTAAGATAAACGGCACAGAAAATACATCCGAACCAGAAAAGACCGATCCACCATTTTGGAAGTGAGTTGTCGAGTTCTGTAATTCCGTCGAATCCATGATCGATAAGAATATCTTTTTCTTCCGTGGCAGACTGTTTTTTGAATGCTGAATTCCAGAGCTTCTGAAAATAAGGCGTACTTTTTTCTTTCAGGTATAATGCTTTCTCTTCATCTGAAAGGTTGGTGAAATTCTGGTTTTCGATCAGGTCTCCGATGGAATTCATGATCAAAAGAAGTATAACCGCGATCAGCATGAGTCCCCAGAAAAAAGGAGAAGAAAAATATCCTGAATCGTGTGCGAACATTTCGAACGCCATGATCGTCAAACCTATTGTGACAATGATGTGTACTGAAATTGGGGTTCTTGTTTTCATTGCTAATTAATTTAAATTATTCTACACTTGCGGTTTGGATCTGAGTCGTTTTAATATCTGTTCCGAGTCTCTGCAGGTAAGCAATCATTGCTACGATCTCCCTGTTCTCAAGCGGAACGAAAGATGCTCCTTTTGTCATTCTGTCTTTTTCTATCTGCTGCTTCACGTCTGCTGCCTCGGAATAAATTCTTTTAACAATACCTTTTGCCTGATTGTCGGCCCACTGATTCGCAGAATCAATCTCAGCTTTTGTATAAGGAACATCGAAATAATTTTTCATCAGTTTCATTTTGTCTACCATTTGGTCTTTGTCCAGTTTATTGGTAATCAGCCATGGGAAACGAGGCATGATAGAACCTGCTGAAGTGATTCTTGGATTATACATATGTTTAAAGTGCCATGAATCGGGGTTTCTTCCGCCTTCTCTGTGCAGATCCGGTCCGGTTCTTTTTGATCCCCAAAGGAATGGTCTGTCGTATACGAATTCTCCTGCTTTAGAGTATTGTCCGTTTTTACCTTCAAATCTCACGATTTCATCACGGAAAGGTCTTATCATCTGTGAATGGCAGGCATTACATCCTTCCCTGATATATAAATCTCTTCCTTCCAGTTCCAGCGGAGAATATGGTTTTACAGCTGTAATGGTTGGTACACTTTGTTTTAATGTTAATGTAGGAATGATTTCCACCAGACCACCGATTGCAACAGCAATGAATGCCAGGATTGCCATTACTCTCGGGGTTCTTTCGATCCAAAGATGTAATCCTTCTCCTTCTTTTCTTGCGCCACCTATATTTGCCAAAGCCGGAGCTTCTGCAGGAACATTCTTCTGGAATGAACCGGCCTTAATGGTTTTAATTACATTCACCACCATTAAAATAGCACCTGAAATATAAAACAGCCCGCCTAAGAATCTCATTTTGTAGTATGGGATAATTGCTGTTACCGTATCCAGCCAGTTTTTCCAAACCAACGTTCCGTCCGGATTAAACTGTTTCCACATTAATCCTTGTGTGAAACCTGAGATGTACATTGGCACCGCATAGAAAATGATCCCTAATGTTCCCAGCCAGAAATGCCAGTTCGCTAATTTTTTGGACCATAATGATGTTCTCCACATTACCGGGATCAGGTAATACACGATACCGAATGCCATGAAACCGTTCCAGCCTAAAGCTCCGATGTGTACGTGCCCGATTACCCAGTCTGTATAGTGTCCTATTTTATTTAAAGATTTTGTAGCCAATAATGGTCCTTCGAAAGTTGCCATACCATAACAGGTAACTGCCACTACAAAGAATTTTAATATCGGGTTTTCTCTTACCTTATCCCATGCTCCTCTTAATGTAAGAAGTCCGTTCAGCATGCCTCCCCATGATGGAGCGATAAGCATGATAGAGAAACCGGTTCCCACTGCCTGAGCCCAGGCCGGTAAAGAGGTGTACTGAAGGTGGTGAGGACCTGCCCAGAGATAAACGAAGATCAATGACCAGAAGTGAATAATTGATAATTTATAAGAGAATACGGGTCTGTCCGCAGCCTTTGGTAAGAAGTAATACATCAGACCCAAAACCGGAGTTGTCAGTACAAATGCAACGGCATTGTGACCATACCACCATTGTACCAAGGCATCTTTAGCTCCTGAGTAAATGGAATATGATTTCCATGTTGTGAATGATAAAGGCACCTCGAGATTGTTGAAAATATGAAGCATTGCCACCGCGAGCCAGGTTCCGATGTAGAACCAGATGGCTACGTATAAGTGTCTTACTCTTCTTTTAGCAATAGTTCCGAACATATTGATTCCGAAAATTACCCATGAAATAGTAATCAGAATATCAATTGGCCATTCGTGCTCTGCATATTCTTTGGAAGTATTAATTCCCATTAGGAAAGTAATAACCACAGAGACAATCATGATCTGCCATGTCCAGAAATGCATCCATGATAAGGTATCGCTGTACATCCTGGTTTTAAGCAATCGTTGCATGCTGTAGTAAGCTCCACAGAAAAAGGAATTACATACAAAAGCAAAAATAACGGCACTTGTATGCAGCATTCTGATTCTTCCGAAGCCTAAAGCTCCTTGCGTGTTAATTAATCCCTGGATATTTCCTGAAGCCAGGCTTTTGATTGTGGTATCATCCGTTCCGAATAAAAATTCGGGAAGTTCGGGATAAAAAAGCATCAGCGCAGCGGTAAGACCGAGTAAAAAACCAACCAGACCGAATGCAATTGTAGCATAGAGAAATGCTCTGACAATATTATTGTCATAATTAAATTTTTGCGTCTCCATAATTCCTAAAGTGTTGTCCTGAAGTGATATTTCTTTTTTTTAAACTGAAGTTTTTGGCGTAAAATTTTAACTTAAGTCTCAATAAATAAAAATATCATGTACCGTAATAATGTTTTGCCAAAGGTATTCACTAACTTTGTGTAAGTCTAATAGATATACTTCTAAAATATACCTAAAACTACTAAAACGGCATGGCATGAAAATATGTGGTCAAAACATAAGGAAAATCCGCAGGAGCAAGGATTTAACACAGGAATACATGGCTTTTGAAATGGGAATATCACAAAAAGCTTACTCAGATATTGAAAATTCTAAAGTGAAAATCAATCTTGAAATTCTCACCAAAATTTCTGATATTTTAGAGATAAAGCCTTCTGAAATCTGCAGTATTTCTGATAAATGCGGAACAAGCGATTTTGAGGAGAAATATCACGAACTGCTGGAATACATGAAGAAAAATGGGATCACTATTCCTGATGAGCTTGCTTAAGAAATCAATATATACAAATAAAATTATCTTACAGTGAATTTAAAAATAACGGGAGTGATATTATTAGGTGCATTCGCAATGACGATTGTTCTGTTTTTTATTGATATCAATTTTTATTATGAACAGGATTTTACCAAAGACAATGTCAATGAAATTCTGTTTTGGTCATTCGTGAGAGGTCTTGTCATTTCTGTTGCCGTTAATATTGGAAATCGGTATCGGGTGATTCAGAATATTGCTTAAAAATATTAGAATTTTCACAAAACAAAAACGGGAAAAATGATTGCCATTTTCCCGTTTTGTAGACTCACAGGGATTCGAACCCCAGATGACTGAACCAAAATCAGTAGTGTTACCGCTACACCATGAGTCTTTCTCTGTTTGAGTGGTGCAAATTTACAGCTTTTTTCATTATTTGCAAGAACTTTTTGAAGTTTTTTTTAAATTTACATTGTCTTTTATTTACGATCATTATGCTGGTAGATTTCAAAAATCTCAATATTAATCAATTATCTTCTAAAACAGAGTTTGAAAACAAAATCAAAAGTTTTTTAATTGAATGGTTTTCCGAAAAGGAAACGGTACAAGTGCAGACTTCCGGTTCTACAGGCGCTCCAAAGGTTTTTAATATTGAAAAAAAGAAAATGATCGCTTCTGCTGAAATGACCTGTAATTTCTTAGAATTATTCGAAGGCAATACGGCTTTGATATGTCTTCCTATTGAATACATTTCGGGAAAAATGATGGTCGTACGGTCTATTGTTAGAAAACTGAAATTAATAATTACCGAACCCAATACAAAACCTTTACGTGATATTGATTGTAAGGTTGATTTTTGTGCGATGACCCCACTTCAGGTGGAAAATTCTTTAGATAAGCTGCACCTTGTGAATAACCTGATCATCGGGGGAGCAGCTGTTTCAGAAAGTTTAAAGAAGAAAATTTTTGATACATTAAGCTCAGAAAATTCCCAACGTATTTTTGAGACGTATGGAATGTCTGAAACATTATCTCATATTGCTTTAAAACAAATCTTTCCTGATCCGGAGGACTTTTTTACGACATTTGAAAATGTAGAAATTTCGACGGATGAACGAGGCTGCCTAAAGATTTTTGCCCCGCACCTGAATACCGAAGTTTTACAAACGAATGATTTAGTTGAAATTAAAAATGATAATCAGTTTAGATTCTTAGGAAGAATTGATAATGTGATCAATTCCGGAGGGGCAAAGATCTTTCCCGAACAGTTGGAAACTCTGGTAAAAAAGGTAATTCCGCGGGAGGTGATGTTTTTGGGATTAGTAGATGAAACGTTGGGCCAGAAATTGATATTGATTATCGAAGGAGAGAAATCTCAGGGAATCATCGATAAAATTGCAGAAATTCCTTTTGAAAAAAGTTTCCATAAACCAAAAGAGATTGTTTTTATTGAAAAAATTCCGCGAACCCCAAATGGAAAAGTCAACAGAATCGAACTGAAAAATATATTGCAGAACAATATTAACAATTAAATAAATGAAAGATTTTTCTAAAGAACTTATTTTTAAAACTTCCCGCAGCAGTGGAGCGGGAGGTCAGAACGTCAATAAGGTTGAAACTTCTGTAACGGTTCTGTGGAAAGTCGATGAGTCTGAATATTTTAATGATGGCCAGAAAAATTTAATTCAAACTAAATTAAAAAACAGAATCAATGCAGAAGGTTTTTTATTTCTAACAGTTTCCGAAAGCAGGACGCAGCTGATGAATAAAACAAAAGCCATCGAAAAAATCCTCGAAATTGTTGATAAAGCTTTAGTTATTCCTAAAAAACGTCTGGCAACAAAACCTTCCAAATCGCAGAAGCAGAAAAGGCTGGATACCAAAAAGAAATTATCGGAGAAAAAAGAGAACCGGAAATTTAAATATTAACCGGATTTTTAGTTTACTAGGTTAAATGTTAAATTTTAATTGTTTTACCTATGTTTCGCAGATTCGTGTTATTTTTGCGGAAATTTAAAACTTAATGATTAAAAAACTAATAACATTGGGATTATTCTCGATCGCCACAATGTCCTTTGCACAACAAAAATTTTCAATTATTCCATCCGTAGGGTATGCTTGGAGAACAGCTAAAACAATTTCTGGACTTTCCAGAGAAGAAGAAAATTATGTAAAAGGACTGAAAAGCGGAATGAATTTCGATATTTCTGCGTACTATCAAGTGAATAACATTTTATCTGTCGGATTAAAATATTCCAATTACAGCGCATCCAGCGATGGATATATTCTAGGATATGTGAATAATATGCCCGTTTCAGTTCCGGTAACAACGAAAGATCAGATCAACTTTTACGGACCTGCCTTGATGATTTCCAACTTTAATGAAGAAACCAGACACAAAATGTTCATTGATATGGGATTGGGTGTTATTTCTTATACTACTAAAACTGCAAATGTAAAAGGAACGGGATCAAATCTTGGTGCCGAGCTTAATTTTGCTTATCAATATCAAATCACGGAAAATATTTTAATCGGTCCGAAACTTGGGCTTACTGCTGGGACACTTAACAAAATGAAAATTAACGGCGTTACCTATGATTTTGATGATGATCAAAAAGAAGGTTTACACAGAGTTTCTTTAAGCGCAGCGGCTACATTCCGTTTTTAAGTTTTATCTTTGCAAAAAATAATTAAATGAGCAAACCGATTACTGAATTCATAGAAAAGTATTATCTGCACTTTAATGCAGCGGCATTGGTAGACGCTTCAAAAGGATATGTTGCGCATCTTAAGGATGGCGGAAAAATGATGATCACTTTGGCTGGAGCAATGTCTACGGCAGAGTTAGGGAAAATCCTTGCAGAAATGATCCGTCAGGACAAGGTGGATTTCATCTCTTGTACGGGAGCCAATCTTGAAGAAGACCTGATGAACCTTGTAGCGCATTCTCACTATGAAAGAGTGCCTCACTACAGAGATCTTACGCCACAGGAAGAGTGGGATCTCCTGGAAAGAGGACTTAACAGGGTGACCGATACATGCATTCCTGAAGAAGAAGCTTTCAGAAGACTGCAGAAACACATCTATGAAATCTGGAAAGATGCAGATAACAAAGGAGAAAGATATTTCCCTCATGAATATATGTACAAAATGATCCTTTCAGGAGTTCTTGAGCAGTATTACGAAATTCCAAGAGAAAATTCATGGATGATCGCTGCAGCCGAGAAAAACCTGCCGATTGTTGTTCCGGGATGGGAAGATTCTACGATGGGAAATATTTTTGCATCGTACTGTATCAAAGGAGATCTTAAATTCTCTACCATGAAATCAGGGATAGAGTATATGGCCTATCTTGCCGATTGGTACACCAAAAACTCATCAGGAAAAGGAGTAGGCTTTTTCCAGATTGGGGGAGGGATTGCCGGTGATTTCCCGATCTGTGTGGTGCCGATGTTGTATCAGGATATGGAAATGCATGACATTCCGTTTTGGTCGTATTTCTGCCAGATTTCAGACTCTACAACTTCTTATGGTTCCTATTCGGGAGCGGTGCCAAACGAGAAAATTACATGGGGTAAACTGGATATTACGACACCGAAATTTATCGTTGAAAGTGATGCAACCATCTGTGCACCATTGATGTTCTCATATATTTTAGAAAATTCTTAATGCCGGAAGACGAAAGTCAGAAGCTTAAAATATAGAACGTTCCAATTTTTGGGACGTTTTTTTATTGACTCAAAAAATCTGAGTAATATATTATTTGAGATAGAATGATAATGGCGTGCCCCTCGTCCAAAGCTGGGCAACCGCTCGGGTCGGGCTTCTCCGGGCTCCACTTCGTTCCGGTCTCAAAAGACTGCTCGCTGCGCTCGCACCCTCCATATCCCTCACGCATTTCAGTCCAGAGAATTAACCAGTACGAAATATCGGTATGCCAGAATTCCTTTTTGAAGCTTTGTCAGCTTATTGGGATCTTTATCACTCAATTTGGGAAGAACAGCTTTATTCACTTTGTTCAGCCAACGGAAAAATGATTTTTTCATAACGTAGATTTTGATAGTAATATTCAAAAATTATGCAACGATAAATTAATATGCAGTAAATAAAAATTGCCCGCATTTCTGCAGGCAACATTACACTTCATCACACTATTTACGAATTCCGTATGTATTTGGATTCTCTATTGATTGATTAAAATTACATAATAAAAAGAGATTTTATCTTGATCTATGATAAGTAAATCGTAATAATTTAATTTCATAAATTTGGTTTTCAACAATTCATAGCATGAATGAAATTTTTAAACAGCAAGTCTGGGAAATTACGAAATTAGTTCCCAAAGGAAGAGTGACGAGCTACGGAGCAATTGCTAAAGCAGTGGGATTTCCTAACCACTCTCGCCATGTCGGTAAAGCTATGGGGGGCTGTCCTCTGGATGTTCCCGCCCATCGTGTTATTTCAAGCTCCGGAACTTTGTCGGTTCCCGAATTTCAGAAAAGGCTGGAAGCAGAAGGAATTGTAGTTGAAAACTTCAGAATTAAAGATTTTAAAAAATTGTTTTGGGATCCGTTGCTGGAATTATGATTACGAAAATCAGAAATTACTTTTTCAGCTCATGGAGCCACGAAGTGGCGACCTATATCAGGGTTGGATGCTAATCCGACCATACAAAGGATTATTGCCAATCCAATCCGTTAAAAACATTGATTGGGTAAATTCAACCATTCTATAAAAGTTTCGGCGAAGCCAAAGGCTTCGCCGAAACTTTTGTTTTTCCGGGCGACGAAGTCGCCCGGAAAAACAAATTATCATAAACAGATTATTTTTCCAATTGCTTATAACTTCGCTGAATAAAATCCGTCAGTTCTTTTCCTTTCAGTAAATTCTGGGAAAGTTTGGCCAGATCAAGAGCATATTGAATTAATCCTGCCTTTTGTTCCTCATTTTCTGTCTTAAGAATCTGGCCTGCAAATTCACTGTTGGAATTTACCACCAGGTTATACATTTCAGGAAAGCCTCCCATGCCAAACATTCCGCCTCCGCCGGTTGCCTGCATGTCTTTCATTCTTCTCATAAATTCAGGTTGCGTGATCGTGAATGGCGCATCCGTACTGTCGAGATCTTCAAGCTGAACAGTGAATTTTTTATCTTTGATCGATTCTTCAACATATTTCTTTAATGATTCTTTTTCAGTTTCATTTAATTTAGAAATAACAGGCTCATCTTTTTTAATTAAATTATTGATGTGATCAGCGTCAACTCTCGCGAATGAAATCTTGTCTTTTGAAGTTTCCAGTTTCTGAATTACATGAGGAATAATCGGTGAGTCTAAAAGAAGAACTTCATATCCCTTATCCTTTGCTGCCTGAATATAGCTGTGCTGTTCATCTGCATTAGAAGCGTAAAGAACGATAAGATTACCGTCTTTATCAGTTTGATTCGGTTTGATTTTTTCTTCCAGTTCACTCCAAAGGAAATATTTTCCGTCAGTTGTAGGGTAAAGGGTAAATTTATCAGACTTTTCAGCAAACTTTTCTTCGGTAATGATTCCATATTCAATCACCACTTTGATATCGTTCCATTTTTTCTCATAATCTTCACGGTTTTCATTGATGAGTGAAGCCATCTTGTCAGCTACTTTTTTCGTAATGTACGAAGAGATTTTCTTCACAGCACCATCAGCCTGTAGATAAGAACGCGAAACATTCAACGGGATATCCGGAGAATCGATAACCCCACGAAGAAGCATTAAGAAATCCGGAACAATACCTTTTACCTCATCGGTCACGAAAACCTGATTCTGGTAAAGCTGAATTTTATCTTTTTCAATATTTAAATTGTTGCTTAATTTAGGGAAGAATAAAATTCCGGTTAGGTTGAACGGGTAATCAACATTTAAGTGAATATTGAATAAGGGCTCTTCAAACTGCATAGGATACAATTCATGATAGAATTTCATGTAATCCTCATTGGTCAGTTCACTTGGAGCGATTGTCCAGGCCGGAGTAGGATTGTTGATGATATTATCAACTTCTTCCGTTTCCGCAACAGCATCTTCTGGAGCGTCTTCCGGTAAAGGTAACGTATGGGTTTTTGTCCCGAATTTAATAGGAACAGGCATGAATTTATTATATTTCAGTAACAATTCACGGATCTTGCTTTCTTCTAAGAACTCTGTAGAATCTTCAGCAATATGAAGAATAATTTCTGTACCTCTCTCGGTTTTGTCAGCTGTCTCTTCTAAAGTAAATTCCGGACTGCCATCACAAATCCATCGTACTGCTGGTTCATCTTTGTAGGATTTGGTAATAATTTCAACTTTCTCCGCAACCATGAACGCTGAATAAAATCCAAGTCCAAAATGCCCGATAATTCCGGCATCTTTTGCAGTGTCCTTGTATTTTTCCAAAAATTCCTCAGCTCCTGAAAAAGCAACCTGATTGATGTATTTCTCAACCTCTTCACCCGTCATCCCGATTCCCTGATCGATAATGTGAAGTGTTTTATTTTCTTTATCAATCTTAACCTCAATTTTTGGGTTTCCGTATTCAACTTTTGCTTCACCGATGCTAGTCAGGTGCTTAAGTTTTAAAGTGGCATCTGTTGCGTTGGAAATTAATTCTCTTAAGAATATTTCGTGGTCACTGTAAAGAAACTTTTTAATAAGCGGAAAAATATTTTCCACAGATACATTAATATTTCCTTTAGTCATAATATTTAGTTTTGATTTTTCTTTTCTTTCTCAAAAAAAATACCGTTTGACAGATAGTGACATTTTGGCATTAAAGTAAAAGTATAAAATGAAAAGTTAAAGTTTGAAAAGTATAATTTAATTTCAGGTTTACGATGTTGATAATAAAAAAGACAGCCTTTTCAGACTGTCTTCAATATTTTAAAACTAAAAAACTTATTTATTTTTCAGTTCTTCTTTGATCTTATTTTCAAGTTCTTCCGCAAGTTCAGGATTGTCTTTCAATACATCCTTCACAGCATCACGGCCTTGTCCAAGTTTTGTATCTTCATAGCTGAACCAAGATCCGCTTTTCTTTACAATCCCTTGTTCTACAGCCTGATCAAGAATCTCTCCCGTTTTAGAAACACCCTCACCATACATAATATCAAATTCTGCCTGTTTGAAAGGAGGGGCTACTTTATTTTTAACGATCTTCACTTTAACGCGGCTTCCGATCGCTTCGTCACCTTGTTTAATCGGTGCGCTAGCTTTTCTGATATCTACTCTCACGGAGGCATAGAATTTCAGGGCATTACCACCGGTTGTTGTTTCCGGATTTCCGAACATTACCCCGATTTTTTCTCTCAGCTGGTTGATGAAAATTACCGTACATTTTGTTCTTGAGATCGTGGCTGTTAATTTTCTCAATGCTTGAGACATCAATCTTGCATGAAGGCCCATTTTAGAATCTCCCATCTCTCCTTCAATTTCAGCCTTTGGCGTAAGAGCAGCTACGGAGTCAATGACTACAATATCAATTGCTCCCGAGCGGATCAGGTTATCAGCAATTTCCAAAGCCTGTTCCCCGTTGTCCGGTTGCGAAATGATTAGGTTTTCCAGATCAATTCCAAGCTTTGCGGCATAGGTTCTGTCGAAGGCGTGTTCTGCATCAATAAATGCAGCAATTCCGCCTGCTTTCTGAGCTTCTGCAATGGCATGAAGGGTTAATGTTGTTTTACCGGAGGATTCAGGACCATAGATTTCAATGATTCTTCCTCTCGGATAGCCACCCACTCCTAGAGCGATGTCTAATCCTAATGAACCGGAAGGAATTACTTCAATCGTATTATCCACAGAACTGTCGCCCAATGTCATTACAGTTCCTTTTCCGTATGTTTTATCTAGTTTGTCAAGCACCAACGCAAGTGCTTTTTTCTTGTCTTCTATATTACTCATCTGTTGTTTAAATAATTTATCAAAAATACGAAAAATTACAGTGAAAAACTAATATTGCCTACCATTAAAAACTGTTTTTATAGTTAAAAAATTATAAAATTTCAATAATGATATTTTGCCGTTAGAAATTATATTAATCACTGTTCTTATTTATCTTTTAAAAATGGATTGTAAAGATTATCAGATATTTACCTAGTGAAAATTTGAGTTTTTAGTAATGCTTAAATAGTCTGTGAGCACTTTCATCTGGTCTTTGTTTCCTTTCCTTATTCTTTGATTGCGGCTCACCATTTTATCATAGATTTTATTGATCATTCTTTTGGTAACAGGAAATACTTTTTTATTGCTGACCTCAGGGATCTGGAGTCTTTTACAAACATCTTCATCCAGTAAAAACCATGTACAGCAGATGTGTAAATAGCGGAGATTTCTTCTTTGGAATTTATATTTTAAAATAGGATTTTCAAGTGATTCGTTCAGTAAAGAATGGGCTAAAAGTACAGAATCTTTATCCGCTGGTGGTTGAACGGAAGTCCACAGGTAGAAAAATTCGGTAGCCTGTTTTTTGTTTTCAGGTAAAAGGTTTTCCGGAATGCCCAAAAGGTATCCTACATATTTCCAAAGATGAAAAAGGCCTTGCTCTTCTTGTACAGAATAAGTATTGCCTAGCTTATGAAGGCTATGCAGAAAAACCAGGCTAAATCCTATATACGTAGCCATCATGTCCCATGAATTAATAGGTTCGCCCCAATTTTCCGTATCCCAGTCTCTATAATGTTTTTTTATCGAAAGTCTTGCATAAGAATGGATCATTCTTGTTTTAATCGCAAACTCATAACCTTTATGATGAATTTCTAATGCATTATACCTTGTTACATTGACCCAAAAGTCAAGCGTTTCCGAAAGTCTCTTTACGGCGCCCTTTTTTAAGGCTTCAGTTACAATAAGAGGCTTGTTGAGGTAAGCAAAATCATAGCCTCCGATCAGGCAATAATCCCGTAGTGATATCAAGGAATCCAGATTGGCTCTCATACAGAGTTCGGCACCACTTTTTAGCAGATCATTATTGAGCCACTCGGGTATGGTTTCTGTCTGGGAAAACATTTGGTTGATACTTTCCGGATATTTTTCATTTTCCGGAATGCCATTTCGAATATATTTCTCAATCTCTCTGGATGCATCCCGAAAATTTTGGGTAAAGTAAATATCTTTTACCACCATATCTCCGATTTCATCGACATGATAAAAATAGGGAGAGAATTTGTCGAAATTTTTAAAACTTACTTCTGCCCCGGAAAATTCAATCAGTTTCTTACCGTTTCCTTTTGTCCAAAAGTCTTTGAAATGCGGAGCGTCTTTAAAGCGTGGCTGTACAATTGTCCTTTCCATTGAAATAAATTTACAATTTTTGAGCCGAAGGAAGAGAATGAGATGTGTCAGATTTATAAATATCCCCACTCAAATGTCTTTTTTATAAGTTCAGAACTATTCTTACAATCCGATTTTCTTAAAATATTTTTTCGGTGAGTACGTACAGTTTCTTCTGAAATATTTAGGGCATCAGCAATTCTTCCCGCTGAATAGCCTTTCGCAATATAACTGATAATTTCTACTTCTCTATTGGTGAAAATTACCCGTACGGTTCGTGCTTTTTTCTCACTTTTCAGCCAATGCATTTGATGAAAATCTTCCCGCTCATTGATTCCAGAAACTAATACTGTAAAAGAATTTTGGCAAGTTATATGCTCAATATTGGTGTGAATATTAACAGCTTGCAAAAGCCTGCCTTTTTCATCCTTATAGGTGTGCAAAGCCTGATGATGAAATAGTTCATAATTTCCATCTGAAGTTCTCATCCTGAAGCAATAACTTGTTTTTAGTTCCTGCTGGTAATCAAATCCGTTAATTTCTTTCATTTTTTCAATCGACATTCTTTCAGCATCCATTACGAATTCCAAATCATCGGGGTGTATTAGATCTATAATTTCTTTCAGATGAGTGGGATATTTTTTAAGACCATGAAGTTTCAAAATATTTTCATGGTGATTGAAAATAGTACTGTCTGCGAAGTTGATGATGTAGTAATAAAATTTACCCGGAGCAAAAATTTCGCCTATCACTTTTTCAATTGATGGTGTAGGCAGTACTCTGTTATCATTCTGTAGAATTTCAGGATAGTCATTCCATATTTTTATAAGAGGATGTAACCTCCTTAGCATTGGTAAGATGTTTTTTCTCCATGGTTAATGTTTTGTTAAAAATAATAAAAAAAATGTTAAAAAAATCACCCTTTTGTGGTATTTCGTTTAAAGGCAGAGTAATGTAGCTTTAAATAAAAAATAATAACCATGAAAACAAAAATTGTATTGCTATTTCTGGTCGGATTTGCCGGAGTTGTTTTTGGACAAGAGGTCAATGATACGCAAAAAGAAATTGATTCCTTAAAAGAACAATATAATAAGTCCAAAACAACAATATATATACTAGAAAAAGAGTTTGAAATATTAAAAGAAGAGCTTACTGCGACTGTTTCAGATGATTTAAATATCAAAATAAAAAATAAACAAGAGAAAATTCAAAAAGAAAAAAAATCATTTAAAAATACTTATCAACTTGTGGAAAGTTATAAAAATGTTTTGGAAAATATCAAAAAAGAATCCAAAGATAATGTGGGATTTCTATTTGCTTTCTTAAAAGAAGAAGACAAAAGTTGTTTTCCTGAAGCCGTAAATTCTGCAAAAATGGAAACTAAAACTTATCTCTATTTTGGTGAAAATAAAATAATAGACCAAGACTTATTTGCTAATAAAAAAAGTACGGAAACCGAGTTGCTAAAGAGTTTACTTATGAATGTGGGTAAAGAAAGTTACTTAGGAGACATTACTATTCCTAAAGCTGGACAAAAGTTTCTTTTCTATAATAAAAATAGCGGTAGAATCAATATTTGCTCAAAAAGTTATAGCTTTCAAAAATTGCAAGTGGAAATTAAAGATGGTTATTTTAGTGATGTTGTAGTTTATGTGACTGATGATTCAGGAGATGTACACGTTTTTACAAATCAAGTAGGATTGAGCATTTTATTTTATTCTCAATATGGAAGCAGAAGATTTATGTATTATTTATATTCTGTAAGAAAAGAAGATTTTACGAATGAAAATTTAGCCAATAGATATACTGACGTGGTAATGGAAAAGTTGTATATAAAAGTTTCTGATGTTATGGGATATAGTTATAAAATAGGTAATCATTATATTCCACAAGACTTGGCTATAGAACTTCCGCAGGACGATGTCGAAGGTAAAAAAACGAATGTTAAAAGCGGGGCAACTTATCAAATAAAGCAAGATACTTATTTAGAAAAGATAGTTGAACTCAGGGCATATACAGATTTTCTTGCATTATTTGGAAAATCTCAAAATGGTTTAGCTCAAATTGAAGGTAAGGCAAAATTTTATTTATTTCCATATCCTTTCAGATTTTTTGGAAGTAAAAGAGTTTTGGGACAGTTAGAAGTTATTCCCAGTATTTCTCCTTTTGTTAATTACTCTAAGTTTGATGACAAATCGAAATATGTGAATATTAACACGATAACTGATTATCGTTTTGAATTAGTTGAAAAACGGTTTCTTACAATGGGACTTCATTTAGAAGCTTTAAAATGGCAGCACAAAAATTCACCGATTAGTATTTCTTTATATGGGATTGTAGATTATAATCTTACACAAGCTAATCTTGGAACTGAAGAACGACCAGATGAAATTACAATTAAAGCATTGAAATACGGAGGAGGTATTCATTTAAATGTGAGGAGGTTCAATAATTTTGGATTTAGTTACAAATATGAATATTCGGGTTTCAATTATCTAGATTTTAATGGTGAAGCTAAATTAGAAGATGAGAATAGGAAATCTAAACTGCCCAGTTGGATTCCTGTAGCAAAACATGAAGCAGAAATATTTTATCATCCTAACGGAAACCCGAATCAAGCTATTTTCACGAGACTTATAACATACAACGATGCAGGCAAAAGTAATAATCAAGCTTTTTATCAGTTCCAATTTGGTTATAAGTTTTCTATAGGGAGCAGAACTGTAAAGCAGATTTCAGAATAAGACAAATTAATTAGGAAAATTATACTCGCATCTTATATATTCATGAAGCCAGCCATTAAAGTTATAAGCTTTGAAGAAGAATTGTAAAAAGATTTATTGATAAATTTTACCAAAAATATAAAACCTTCCCAATCGGGAAGGTTTTATATAACTTATTGCTGATTGCTCATTACTTATTATAAAGAAGCCGCGTGGATCAACATATCTACCAATTTGTTAGAATAACCCATTTCATTGTCATACCAGGAAACAAGTTTTACAAAGTTTGGAGAAAGCATGATACCTGCATCTTTATCGAAGATTGAAGTTCTCTTATCTCCTACGAAATCCTGAGAAACTACCGCATCTTCAGTGTATCCTAAAATACCTTTTAATTCACCTTCAGAAGCAGCTTTGATAGCAGCACAGATCTCATCGTAAGAAGTCGCTTTTTCTAATCTTACTGTTAAATCCACTACAGAAACATCAACAGTCGGTACTCTGAAAGACATCCCTGTTAATTTTCCATTTAATGAAGGAATTACTTTTCCTACCGCTTTTGCAGCACCTGTAGAAGAAGGGATAATGTTATTCAAAGCAGCTCTACCACCTCTCCAGTCTTTCATTGAAGGACCGTCAACTGTTTTTTGAGTTGCCGTTGTAGCGTGTACTGTAGTCATCAAACCTTCTACGATTCCAAAGTTATCGTGAATTACTTTAGCCAAAGGAGCTAAACAGTTTGTTGTACAAGAAGCGTTTGATAAAATTTTGATATCGTCAGTAAGTTCAGTGTGGTTTACACCCATTACGAACATTGGCGTATCATCTTTAGAGGGTGCGGAAAGGATTACCTTTTTAGCCCCTGCATTGATGTGCTTTGCAGCATTTTCTTTATCTAAAAATAAACCTGTAGATTCAACGATGTAATCAGCACCGATTTCGTTCCACTTCAAGTTGTTCGGGTCTCTCTCTGCAGTTACTCTGATTCTTTTTCCGTTTACCACAAGGTCATTTCCTTCTACAGAAACTTCACCCGGGAAAATACCGTGTACAGAATCGTATTTTAACATGTAAGCCATGTATTCTGCGTTGATCAGGTCATTGATTCCTACTACTTCGATGTTATCTCTTTCAGTCATTGCTCTGAAAACAAGACGTCCAATTCTACCAAACCCGTTGATACCTACTTTAATTGTTGACATAATAGTTTGTTTTAAATTATATTAAAATATTAGATTGCTAAAATTTCTGAAATCAAAAGAAGATCTTTATTGATTTCATTATGTTTTTTAATGGCTTCTTCGATCGGTGTATATACCAGATCATTAGAACGCATTCCGGCCATTACATTGTTCTGTCCCTCCATCAGTCCGGTTACGGCTCCATAACCCAGTCTGCTGGCCAACACTCTGTCTGCGCAGCTTGGTGAGCCTCCTCTCTGCATATGTCCTAAAATTGCAACACGAATGTCATAATCCGGAAATTCCTGCTTGGTTTTTTCAGCTAATTCATAAACGTTGGCTAATTTTTCACCTTCTGCTACTACCACAATGCTTGAAGCTTTTCCTGTCTTTTCGGCATTTCTGAAATTGTTGAAAAGTTCATCAATACTGTCCTTTCTTTCAGGGATTAAAATATCCAAGGCGCCAGTCGCCAGTCCGCTGTTTAAAGCGATAAAACCTGCATCACGGCCCATTACTTCCACAAAGAAAACTCTGTTATGGGAAGTAGCTGTATCACGGATTTTATCAATAGCTTCCATAGCAGTGTTTAATGCGGTATCATAGCCGATCGTATTATCAGTTCCGAAAATATCATTGTCGATAGTTCCCGGTATTCCGATAACTCTGATTCCGAATTCTTCATTAAAGATCTTGGCACCTGTAAAAGTTCCGTCTCCGCCGATACAAACCAATCCGTCAATACCAAGCCTTACACAATTGTCATACGCTTTCTGACGTCCTTCTTTGGTTCTGAATTCCATGGATCTGGCAGATTTAAGAATAGTTCCGCCCTGGTTGATTATATTTTTTACGGAACGGGGACCCATTTTAAGGAAATCTCCGTTTATAAGGCCGTTGTATCCTTCTCTTACTCCGTAGCATTCGATATTATAATAATTTGCGGTTCTTACCACCGCCCTTAATGCTGCATTCATACCCGGAGAATCTCCTCCTGAAGTAAGAACTGCAATTTTTTTTACAGCACTCTCTTTCATCTAGTAAAAAATTTCGAACACAAATTTACAAAAACAAGTTCAGATAATAACAGTAACTTAATAAGAGTTTTGAATATAAGTGATTAAAAATGTCTAAAATTTATAAGGTTGAAAAATTAATCTGCTCCTCACATGTTAAAAATGTCAATATGTAAATTTGTTATTAAACTGTTGAAAAATTTAAATTAACAATTTAATCTCTCAATTGGCTGATTACCATTTTTCCGTTAAATATTTCCAGTATCTTTTCGGGACATGCTGAATGTGCAGTTTTAAATTTTTTCTTTCAACAATATTGGTTTTAGTAAAATACCGTTGCCAGAGGGTCTGGTAATTTTTTTCCTGATCATGGAATTTCTCCTCATATTTTTTCAGGTCAATTTTTTCGTCAGGATAAAAGAAATCACAGCTTTCCAGGTCATATAGCAGCCCATAATTTCTTCGTAAGTCGTAGATCATCCATTTCTGATCCTGGTATCGGTCTTTAAAATGTTTACGGATCAACGGAAGCACATTGAAATCAGGATCAATTTTAGCAAAGAAAACATCATCCTGCATTTTTTCAAAACGCACAAAAGCGGTCATTCTGTGTCTTTCACGGCTTACGGATTTATTGATTTTTGAAATTTTTAAAATATCCGGATCGGCATAATTATGGAGAATATTTTCATCACCATATTTTACGGATTGCTTTACAGCAGACAAAATAAGTTGCTCCGCTTCCGGATCTTCGGATAAATATACCTTCAGCAGTTCGTGAATTCCCGGTTTTCCTATATTTTTTTCGAGCTTATTTAAAACTCTTTCTGCTTTATCATTTTGTGTGATAACTTCATGAATATCAGCGAAAATATTTTCCTGATGAAATTTTTCCCTGCTCACAATCTCCACATCTTTATAGCGATATTCAAAAACCTCGAATATTGCTGTCAAAAGTCCGTCGAAACTGCCGTCGTAGAGTAGGGTTGTCATTTTTAATGTAACAATCTAATAATTTAACAATGTAACAATTTGAAAATGCATATGTAATCTGAAAACAAGGTTTAAAAATAATTCGGGAGATCTCTGCTTCTATGCAGTAGTCTTACAATACGAATATATTTATCCAAAATTCTGTAGAAAATAATATGATTATCCTTCGAAAAACTATATAAACATTCTTTTATTTCATTTCGTGTTTTGCCTGATTCCGGATGTGCAACTAAAATTTGAAAAACTTCTTCGATCTCTAAAAGATATTTTTCAGCCTGATCAAAACCAAAATGATTTAATGTATAATCAAAAATATCTTCCAAATCTTTATCCGCTGCTTCGGATAAGATGTAATTTTCAGGCATTATTTTTTCTTCTTAGATTCAATAATATCCTTTACTGATCGGGAACTGTTGTTATTCCAGCCTTTTTCAATTTCAGCTTTCAACTCTTCAATGATTCGATGACGATAGACCTCATGGAGTCGTAATGCATCCCGCACGACTTCACTTGCATTTTGAAAATCTCCTGATTTTATTTGCTCTGCAATATAGTCTTCCTGTTTTTTTGTAAAACTGACATTCATTATTATTTCTTTTTACTAAAATTAATAAATTGAGAATTGAATTCATCGAAGCCTTAAAACAAAGTCAGCTGCTGCGAAAACTGATTGTGAAACTTAGAAGAACTTCCACCGATCAGTAATCTCCTGAAATTTTTGTCTGTTAAATATTTCAGATAAGCATTTCCGGCATTAAAATCTATAAAATAACGCGCACGGTTAACAGCTGCTCCCAGTTTGCTGAGATGATCCATCGTCAAAACCTGGAAACGTCTGGCGCTGACAATTTTTTTTGCGGTTTTCACCCCGATTCCGGGAATTCTTAAAATCATCTGATAATCGGCGGTCTGCAGATTTACCGGAAACTGATCAAGGTGTCTGAGAGCCCAGCTCATTTTTGGATCGACTTCAAGATCTAGAAACGGCATATTCGGATCAAGGATTTCTTCCGCTCTAAAACCATAAAATCTCATCAGCCAATCCGATTGGTAAAGGCGGTTTTCCCGCAGCATCGGTACTTCCGTTGTTAAAGAAGGCAAGCGTTTGTCTTCCAATACCGGAACGTATCCCGAATAATATACCCTTTTAAGATTGAAATTTTTATAGAAATGATCGGCTACTTTAATGATCTGAAGGTCATTTTCATTGGTCGCTCCCACAATCATTTGGGTCGATTGCCCCGCAGGAGCAAATTTCGGAACTTTTCTGAAAATTTTCTTTTCATCTTTATACTGGGCGATTCCGTTTTGAATATACTTCATCGGGTTCAGCATATCCTGACGGTTTTTTTCGGGGGCAAGAAGTTTTAATCCGCTTTCCGTAGGGATTTCAAGATTTATGGATAGTCGGTCTGCGTACAATGCTGCTTCCTGCATCAGCTCATCACTGGCACCAGGAATCGATTTTAAATGAATATAGCCGTTAAAATTTTCCTCAAGCCGGAGTTTTTTTGCCACACGAACCAATCGTTCCATTGTCGTATCCGCATTTTTGAAAATTCCGGAGCTTAAAAACAATCCTTCAATGTAATTTCTGCGGTAAAAATTGATTGTTAAGTCAACCACTTCTTCCACTGTGAAAGCAGCTCTTTTAATATCATTCGAACTTCGGGAAACGCAGTAAGCGCAGTCGTAAATACAATGGTTGGTTAAAAGAATTTTGAGAAGCGAAACGCATCGTCCGTCTTCTGTATAAGTATGGCAGATCCCGCTTGCAGAACTGTCTCCCAAAGCACCTTTCTTGTTCTTTCTTGTACCTCCGCTTGATGAGCAGGAAACATCGTATTTGGCTGCATCCGCAAGGATTTCGAGCTTTTCTTTCAGACGGTCAAAATTCATTCTTTTAATTGATAATCTTAAGGTTAGATAAGATTGATTCTTCAAAGTTAGCTCCAAAATTGATAAATGTCAATCTTTTTTGATCGAAGTTATCAACAACAGAAAGTTACAAAATCACTATATTTACGCTTCATTAAAGTTATACTATGAATCATCAACCGGTTGAAGGTTTTTCTAAACTTTCAAAGCAGCGAAAAATCGATTGGCTAATCTCAGAATACCTTAGTAACGACCGCAGTTACGAACAAATTTTACACCAATACTGGAATAATAATGCCGAACTGCAGAAGCTCCACGAAGAATTTTCTGAAAATACCATTTCCAACTTTTACATGCCTTACGGAATTGCTCCCAACTTCATGATTGACGGAAAATTATTGGCTTTACCGATGGCTGTTGAAGAAAGCTCCGTGGTTGCAGCAGCTTCTAAGGCTGCTAAATTCTGGATCGATAAAGGAGGTTTTAAAACCACGATCATCAATACCGAAAAACTCGGGCACACCCACTTTATATTTAACGTTGAATCCCACAAATTATTGCATTTTTTCAACTTCAGCCTTAAGAAAAAGCTTCTTGAAGCGACGGAGGATATCACCTCTAATATGAGAAAAAGAGGCGGGGGAATTTTAGATATTAAATTAATTGATAAAACCTCCGAAATGCCGAATTACTACCAACTGAAGGCCAGCTTTGATACGGTAGATTCTATGGGAGCGAATTTTATTAATTCATGTCTGGAACAGTTCGGCAAAACATTAAGACAGGAAGTCGCTGAAAGTACTGACTTTACACAGGAAGAAAAGGATTCTCTGCAGATCGTTATGAACATCCTTTCTAATTTTACACCCGATTGTATCGTGAGAGCTGAGGTTTCGTGTAAAATCGAAGAACTCAATGATGACAGCGGAATTTCCAACGAAGAATTTGCCAGGAAATTCAAGCAGGCTGTAACGATTGCAGAAATTGAACCGTTCCGTGCCACTACCCATAATAAAGGAATTATGAATGGAGTAGATGCTGTAGTCATTGCTACCGGAAACGATTTCAGAGCAACAGAAGCCTGTGCTCATGCGTATGCCGCAAGAAACGGGAAGTATTCTTCTCTTACTCATTGTACTACGGATAACGGAATTTTCAGATTCTGGATCGACCTTCCGATTTCTGTAGGAGTTGTGGGCGGTCTTACCAATCTGCATCCTTTGGTTAAATTTTCTCTTGCTTTATTGGGAAAACCTTCTGCCCAGGAATTAATGAGTATTTTAGCTGTTTCCGGACTGGCTCAGAATTTCGGAGCGCTTCGTTCTTTAATAACCACCGGAATTCAGAAAGGTCACATGAAAATGCATTTGCTGAATATTTTAAATCAAATGGGTGCGACGGAAGAAGAGAAGCAGTATTTCGTGACGTACTTTAAAGATAAGACGGTAAGTCATCACGAGGTGATCAGTGAGTTTAACAGGCTAAGAGCACAATAATGTTTGGAATTATTGTATCTGCATTTATGCTGGCTTTCGGAATTTTTCTGAAACTGACAAAAAATCCAGGTTTTGTCCGGAATAAAAAGTTTGCATGGATTTTTATAGGAATAGGACTGGTATCATTAATATTCAAGATTTTAAATTATAAATGAAAACGATTACCTTAGTTTTTGGAGCCGTTTACGGAATGTTATCCGTGATTCTGGGTGCTTTCGGAGCGCACGCTTTAAAGAAAATTTTGTCTGTAGAAAGGCTGGAAAGCTTTGAAACAGGCGTTCGATATCAAATGTATGCTGCATTTTTTCTTTTAATTGCAGGTTGCATTTTAAAATTTGAAACCAAAACTGAAAACTGGATTTCCTGGTTGATGATTTTCGGGACAATGCTGTTTTCTTTCAGTATTTATGGTTTGAGCATGCAGGATTATTTCGGTCTAAATCTGAAATTTCTCGGACCGATCACTCCGCTTGGAGGATTATTGATGATTCTGAGCTGGACGTTACTGATTTTCTATTTCGTGAAGATGAAGGGTTAAAAATAAAGAACCTTCAGTTTGGGATAAAATTTAATTAATCGCAAGGCTAAACAAGGGATTTAATTCTTCATTTTTCAGATATGTAAGTTAAACGAATGCGTAAAACTTATCAAAGAGATGCAAAACTTTGTATTTCTTTACTAAACGAAGTGCATTTGTTTTCTTAAATAATTCCCAAAAAGTGAAATTTCTCTGTGTTCCTTTGCAGCAAATTGATAAACATAATTAATCAAAAACTTAGAAATTATTTTATCCTAAGCTTAGATTAAAAAAGGAATTCTGCAGCCAGGATTCCTTTTTATATTACCTCAAAAAATTTTCATTCAGCCATTTCAGCTTGTTGTAGCTTTTTAAGAATTTGACTTTCAGTTCAATATTTTTTTCTTTAGCATCCAACAATTTATTTTCCCTGGAATTGATAAGAAATAATGAACTTTCCCCATTGCTGAATCTCGTTTCTTCCGCATTCAGAAGCTTCTGATAATTATTCAGATTCTTTGTAGAAATATCAATTTGAGTGAAATAATTATTCACTTCATTTTTATACGTTTCAATTTTTGTGCTTAGTTCACGGATTTTAAGCTGAGAATCCTGCTGGTTTTGAGAAATTTTCAGCTTGGCAATCTCATAATTTGCCCTTGCCTGTCTCAGGAAAATCGGAATCTCCAGTTTCAGTCCGTACTGGAAATTGTTGTCAAACAAAGGAAGAAAATCGGCACGGTAATTTTCCTTATTGAAAAAATTATAGGTGAAGTCCAGTTTCGGAAGAAAACTTTGCCATTTCAGTCTTTTTTCACTGTCAAGAATATTCTGTTTCTGAAAATAGTATTCCAGTGAAGCGTGATTCTGGAGCTGTTTCGATTCTAAATTCTGCACCAGAAATTGATAGTCGGCATATCCGGAATGCTCATCGAGACCGGAAGACGGAAAAATTAGTTTTGAAATTTCATAAAACTCCTGATTCTCTTTCCAAAGATACATCTGAAGTTCCTGCGTACTTTTTACAAAATTAAGATAAGCATCTCTTTCCTGAAGCTCAAAACTTTGCAGTTGTGAAGCGGCTTCCACCGTATCGATTGCCGGTCTTTCACCAAATTCATATGTTTTTTTGGTAAGGTTAAGCCTTTTTCTGTTGATTTCTACAGCCGACTTCTGCAGCTTATAAATCTCATAACTTTTCACCCAATCCCAATACGTATTTTCGGCGTCCAGAAGAAGTTCGTTGGTGAGAACGGTTTGTTCGGCTTCTGTCATTTTCAATCCGAATTTTGCCTGGTCGAGCATTGCTCGTCTGTTATCATACAAAAGATTTTTTGCCAGAGGAATCGTGATTCCGAACTGGTATAAACCTCCTCTCGTTTCGCTGCTGTTCAGTTTTTCTCCATCCAGATAATTATAGCTTCCGGTAATATCAATTCCATACCAGGTCGGAATTCCGAGCTCTATATTTCTCTGTTCGTAATATTTAGTTCCGTCAATATTCTTTTCTCCAATTTTTCCTGCAATTACGGGATCGAAATTTCCCCTTGCTTTAGCAATTTCTGCATTGGCAATTTTATTCTGAAGATGATATTTAAAAGCCAGCGGATGGTAATTTTTTACAATATTCAGAAATTCCTGATGGGAGAGTTTCAGGGAATCCTGTGCAAAAGAAAACTGAACGCACAACAGAATGAGAAGCGCTGAAAATTTATTTTTTAGACTTTTCATCTTTTGCGGATTTTTCGGTTTTTACTTCATAATAATCAGGTGGGAAACCGTTGATGTTTCGCCACAGTTCGTACCAGATCGGAACGTCATTCAGAATCGCAATTCCCTGAACTCCGGTTCCCATTTTGATCTTAGGAGGCCATTGTTTTTCATTTTTATCCTGAATTACCAAAGCTTTGAACATTCCGTTTGCGCTGATGTTATTTTCTATCGCAATTACTTTTCCTGCAAAAGTTCCGTAGCTGGAATTTGGCCATCCCGAGAAGACAATCGCCGGAAAACCATCGAAAATACACATGACACGCTGTCCTTCTTTTACCAAAGGCAAATCAACGGGTTTGATGTAAATTTCCACAGCATAATCTACTTTTTCAGGAACAATGATTCCGATGCTTTCGCCGTCTTTAAGGATTTCCCCGATTCCGGCTTTGTTGATCTGCACAACCTGTCCGTCCTGAGAAGCGATCACAAAATATAAACCCTGTCTTGCTTTGTAATTGGCAACCTGATTTTCAAGTTTGGCAATATCACCATCGCTTCCTTCGATTTGTCCCATACTTTGGAAACGATCACCTTCAGTTTTGCTCAGCTTTTCATTATAATCCTGGATTGTAGCGTTTTGTTCGATGCTTACATTCACGATTTCCTGTCGGGTTTGCGCCAGTTTATTTTCAGTTGCAGTTTTTTTGGCTAAAGCATTCTGATAAGAAACACTTCTCTGCTGAAACTGGGTAAGCGAAACCAAACCTTCATCATACATTTTCTTCTGTCTTTCGTACTGATCTGATGTCATTCTCAGCTCGTTTTTTGCTGCTTCCAGTTCGGCTTCTTCTCCTGCCAGTTTATTATTGAGCTGACTGATTTTTACTTTAAGCTGATTCAGTTTTAAATCTCTTGCGGAATTCAAAGCCTGAATCTGGCTGTTGGTGGTTCCTACTTTGGCTTCGTAATAATCTCTCACGCCTTTTTTAGCTTCTACCTGCATTTCAGTTCTTTTTAACAAAAGCGGATCCAGGTAATCTTCTTTCACTTCGGAAAGCTGAAGCAAAGTATCGCCTTTTTTTACATAATCACCGTTTTTCACATACCATTTGATGATTCTTCCGGGTATCGGAGAATTGAGCTGTTGCGGACGCTGTTCCTGATAAAGCGTACTCACATTTCCCATTACCTTAATATTCTGTGTCCACGGCAAAAATAGAGTGATAATTCCGCCAATCAGGATGAAAAGAAACCATCTTTTAACCCTTGATTTTCTATGGATGTGATATATTTTATTGACTGACTTCAGTTCCATCTTTTTAGTTTTTGTTAAATAATTTTTTCACATTTCCGTTTTCTACCTGAAGATGCTGATCGGCTTTCAGAATAAGATTATTGTCTTCCGAAACAATGATGATGGTGGTTTTAGCTTTTAGTTTTAAAAGATAGTCCATCATTTTTGCTTTAAATTCATTATTCATTCCGTCCAGCGGATCTTCGAGGATCAATAGTCTTCTTTTGCCCATCAAAGCTCTCAGGAGAAGAATTTTCTTTTTGGAGCTGAACGAAATTTCCGTATCGGTTTCGCTTACATTGGTAAAGAAACCGTTGCTGAACTGGCTGGAAAAATCTTCGATTCCTATTTCTTCGGCAGTTTCAAGGATTTGTTCTGCTGAAGTTTCATTTTGTCCCAGAACAATATTTTCGTACACCGTTCCTTTAATGATCGTCATATCTTCCAGGTACATTCCGATTTGGTTTCTTAGGGAAATTTTATCAATATTTTTGAGTGGAATTTTATCAAAAAGAATACTTCCCGAAGCAGGTTCGTAAAACCCTGTTATCATATTAAGCAGCAATGATTTCCCTGAACCGAGCTGTCCTGAAATTACGGTTAATGTATTTTCAGGAATTTTAATATTGACATTTTCTAAGATATTGTAATGATCATTGAACGCAAAGCTTACTTCTTTAAATTCTATTTCAAAACCTTCCTGATGACGGTCGAAATTGATAGCGCCCATATTTTCTTCCGGCAGATCGGTTACTTTATGAAGTTTTGCCAGTGATGCGATTACATCATAATAACTTTCAAGACTGATGATAAGTTTTTCGACAGCCGCCATAATACTCAGGACAACGATTTCTGTTGCAATAAAAGCTCCGATGTTCAGCTGCTGATTCACTAAAAGGTAAGTCCCGATCACCAACATCACCAAAGTGATGATTACTTTGAAGGCAATAATCGTTTTATACTGGAAAACCAAAACACGGAAATGTGAAGTTCTGTCATCCAGATATTTTACCACTCTTTCATCGGTTCCGGAAAGATGAGCTTCTGTTTTGGAATTCAACTTAAATGTTTTAATTGATGCTGCAATATCTTCAATCCAGGATGCTACTTCATACTTTTTGTCGCTTTCTTCGATACTGGATTTGATCCCGCTTTCCATCGTAAATCTGAAAATAATGACCACGCAGATCACGACCAGAGCTCCAAACACCAGAAACCATGGATGGTAAAACGAAAGAAGCAGAATTCCGAAGAGAATCTGGATCAAAGCAGTCGGAATTTCCAGCAATATTTTGGAAATACCTTTCTGTAAATTCTGAGTATCAAAAAAACGGTTGACCAGTTCCGGAAGATAATATTTTCTTGTTTCTGAAAGATTTACTTTCGGAAGTTTTTCGGTAAAGGCAAGGGAAAACTCAACAAAAATCTTCTGCTGTATTTTTTCGATAATCTGCATTACTTTCAATCTGAAATATCCTACCAGCCACGTTCCGAGTACTACGAAAGCAATAAGGATATAGATGGAAGTTGCCATTGTTGCGCCCATTACAAAACTTACGATTGACTGTATTCCCAGAGGAACACTCAGCTGCACAAGGCCATTTAAGATAGCATAGAAATAGATATTGGTAACATCCTTCTTTTCTTTAGTAATGTATTTGAAAAGATTGTAGCCATGTTGTTTGGGAGTAGTTTTCATTTGTGTCTTATTGTTTTATAAGGTTGAAGGTAATGAAACGCAGATAATCCAAAACGTATTTTTTGTGTTCTGTTTTATCAATATGGTTGTCGGTAAGCTTCGGGAGGTGCTCGCTGAAGAACTGCTGATCGTGAGATGTTTCCAGTAAGGTGCTTGCAAAGGATTTGGGATAAGGGAAGTCAGGTTTTGCCTGGGAAATAATTTCTCCAAAAAAATTACAGAGACTTTTTAAGGGGCTGAAAACCATTTCTTTATTGATTTCATCTACTTCTTTCACAAGATAGGACTTACTGCTTTCAGCAATGACAATGCTGTGAAGTTTAATGAGATCATAATCCTCAATTTTATTGTCCGCCTCATCATTATGGGTGATGATTTTGAGAATTTTTTCCACTTTTTCAAGAGGATGTTTTATTTCCTGTAGTTTGAGCTGGGAAATAAATTCGATGTACGACCAATACCAGTTAAGGATATAAGTAAGAAGCTTGTGTTTGGAAGAAAAATATCTATATACCGTTGCTTCCGTTGAGTTAATTTTGTTTGCTAATTTTTTAAATGTAAAATTTTCAAAACCGGTTTCATAAATCAATTCAATTGAGTTCCTTACAATTGCTCTTCCGATCTCGCTGTTTTCAGGATCTTTAAGGTAGAGATGTTCGTTGACTTTAAATTTTACTTGAAATTCCATATGTGTTACAATCACTATGTTTTTCAATAGCAAAACCTATACCATGTAATATTTTATTATTACAAATGATAGTAATACTATCTTTAATAGAATTATTATATAGAAATTGTTTAGTATCCCTTACCGACTTAAGCGGTTATTTCCACTAAAAATCCCATTCATCGGTTCTCAGTCTGGAAAGCTGTCTGAAAACAGGCTTTATAAAATTTAATATTAACATTTTTTGATTATTATAAAAATAAGTACATCTTTGATGCTTAATAAAAATTAATCCCATGAGTTACAAAACGTACAATGTTATTGTGAAAATTAATCAGGAATCTGAAAAAGAAAAGTTAAAAAACCTTCTGAATGAAAGTTTTAAGTTTTATAATATCAGGGAATTTTATACGCCTTTTAAAGGCATTGTATGCCAGGCCAATGATCATTTTAAGCATTACTCATTTGAAAAATTTCCGGATAATTTTTTCGCAGATCAAGAAGCAGTGGAAGACTATTATTCTGAATCTGAAAATCATGCTATTGAGTTTTCAAACAAATATGGAAATTTAGATATAGCTTATATAGAAGTCGAATGCTTTGGTGGCAGATGTACGTCAAACGGTTTTGTGATGAGTAATGGCGTGAAAACTTCGGATGAAGATGTTTTTCATTCCGCTCATATGAAATTGCTTCATGCGATTGATCCTCAATATGATTCCTGGCATTTTTATCCTTTCACCAGAAATTTTTTTACGGATAAAGGCGGAATTAACGGAGAGATTCTCAATTTCACTTTTCTGGCTCTGTTGATGGCGTTCAGTATGGAGGTGGAAAATAAACCTGATTATGAATTCAATGCGGCAGAAAACGAAATGCAGATTCTTTATAAAGACAAATTTGAACTTTATCTCATGAATCTGGGGAGGGAGCGAGTAAAAGTATTAGGAAGATTATTTGATAACAGTGCAGAAACAATTCACGAAGTAAAACAGCTTCTGAGCGAAGCTCTGTATGGATTGGAATATTATGTTGAAATAGATAATTTTGAAAATGGGCAGAAAGATTCGGTTTCAAGTATTTCTAAAGAAAAATTTCAAAGCGTTGCACGGGTAAGCTACAGAGCGCAGACTTTTAATGAAAGAAAAATCGACTTTTCTCCCGAAGTGGAAAGCAAAGTGGAAAGCACAGGAAATGCAGCTGTAAAAAAAGAAAGTTTTTTTGGCAAGCTCTTTAAAAATATTTTCGGAAAATGATTACCGAATTATAACTGTTTTGTGGTATTAGACATTGGCTGGGCGTATAATTTTAATTGTCATTTTTACTTGATTTTATATTTTATTAAACTGACAAAAAGCATCTTTACCGGCGATGCTTTGTTTAAAATAAACGTTGATATTTCATCTGTTTTTATTAAATTTGTCAACCTTTAAATTTTAAAATAAAATAATAAAAATAATATGAATCTTCACGAGTATCAATCAAAAGAGATTTTATCAAAGTATGGAGTAGCTATCCAACGTGGTTTCGTTGCAAACAACGTAGATGAAGCTGTAGCTGCTGCTGAAAAGCTGACTGCTGAAACCGGAGCTCAGGGATGGGTTGTAAAAGCACAGATCCACGCAGGAGGTCGTGGTAAAGGTGGTGGTGTAAAGTTCTCTCCAAACATGGATAAGCTTAAAGAAAACGCTCAGAATATCATCGGAATGCAGTTGGTAACACCACAAACTTCTGCTGAAGGTAAAAAAGTAAATTCTGTTTTGGTTGCAGAAGATGTATATTATCCGGGAGAATCTGAAACTAAAGAATTTTACGTTTCTATTCTTTTAGACAGAGCTGAAGGTAAAAATACAGTGGTTTATTCTACTGAAGGAGGAATGGATATCGAGCACGTTGCTGAAGTGACTCCTCATTTGATCCACAAAGAAATTATTGATCCTGCTTTAGGTCTTCAGGGATTCCAGGCGAGAAAAATTGCTTTCAACCTTGGTCTTGAAGGAAATGCATTCAAAGAATTTGTAAAATTCATCACCGCTTTATATAATGCTTATACAGGAATCGATGCTTCTCTTTTTGAGATCAACCCTGTACTAAAAACTTCTGACAACAAAATTATCGCAGTAGATGCTAAAGTAACATTGGATGACAACTCATTGTTCCGTCACAAAGATTTAGCAGAATTAAGAGATACAAGAGAAGAAGATCCAATGGATGTTGAAGCTGGTGAAGCTGGTCTTAACTTCGTAAAATTAGACGGTAACGTAGCTTGTATGGTAAACGGAGCGGGTCTTGCAATGGCTACGATGGATATCATCAAGTTATCTGGTGGTAATCCTGCCAACTTCCTTGACGTGGGTGGTACTGCCGATGCTCAGAGAGTACAGACAGCTTTCGGAATTATCTTAAGAGATCCGAATGTAAAAGCAATCCTGATCAATATCTTTGGAGGTATCGTAAGATGCGACAGAGTTGCTCAGGGAGTTGTAGATGCTTACAAAGCAATGGGAAGTCTTCCTGTTCCTTTGATCGTAAGACTACAAGGTACAAATGCTGTTGAAGCTAAGCAGTTAATTGATGATTCAGGTCTTCCTGTACATTCTGCAATTACTCTTGAAGAGGCTGCAAACAAAGTAAAAGAAGTTTTAGCTTAATACTTTAATTAAAATAATAAAAACCGTTGCCTGAGATTTCTGAAGGCAACGGTTTTTTTGTGATTATACTTTATCCGTATTGAGATTTTCACCTCCGGTAATATTGATGCTCGTTGGCGTTACGAGTTGTATGCCTTCTGAATCGAGCCGCTTTTTGATTTCAAAATAAGCGATGCTTTTCAGTAGCATCATATCTGCGCCTACAGCCATTGGGAATTTTACCTGAAGATTAAAAATACCCTGCTTAAGATCAGTAAGCATAGCTGTTGCAGTCTCCGGACGGTCAACATTATCCAGTTTTTGTACAACTTCAAGAACGGCCTGTTGTGCTTTTGCTACATCCTGATCTGCAGGAATTTCAAAATTTAAATATATTTTTCTCTGCGGAGATGCTGTAAAATTATAAAATGGTGAATTGAAAATTACCTGATTGGGAATGTATACTTTTTTTCCATCATCGCCGATTACTTTTGTGGTTAAAAAACCAATCTCAGATACAGTCCCTGAATTATTCCCGATCGTAACATAATCTCCCACTTTAAAAGCTTTATCAATGCCGATCAGTAATCCGGAAAAAATACTGGATACAAGATCTTTCAAGGCAACCCCGGCAATGACTCCGGCAACTCCTAAACTTCCGATAAATTTCCATAAGAAGCCACTGAATCCCATGATTTCAAGGGCAATAAAAGTTCCCATCAGCATGATCAGGAATCTGAAAACACCTATAAGCGTTACCAGAGAACTTTCTTTTTTACTTTTTGGAAAAAGTTTATGAAATATTTTAACAGAAAACTGACTTAAATATTTACTGGTGAGAAGAAAGAAAGAAAATACAATGATCCCGACAATAAGTTTAGGGGTAATTTCAGCAAATTTCACATACCAGTTTTCAAGAACATTATAAACAACATCAACATAGCTTAAACCATTTTTCAGCATAATAAATTTTTAAATAATTATACATTTTTTCAACAAAAATTTTGCCAGTTTCAAAAACTCTACTAAATTTGTAGACTAATAAGAACAAAATATTATGTCAATTAAACTAGGAGATACAGCACCAGACTTTCAGGCGGAAACGTCTTTGGGAGATATTAACTTTTACGAATTTCTAGGAGATTCCTGGGGGATACTTTTTTCTCATCCTGCAGATTATACACCAGTTTGTACAACCGAATTGGGATTTACTTCAAAACTGAAATCTGAATTTGATAAAAGAGGAACCAAGGTAATTGCTTTAAGTGTAGACGGAGTGGAAGATCATCAAAACTGGATTAAAGATATTAACGAAACCCAGGATACAGATGTGCAGTTTCCTATCATTGCGGATAAAGACCGTAAAATTTCTGAATTGTACGATTTTATACACCCGAATGCCTCAGCAACGGCTACGGTACGTTCTTTATTGATTATTGATCCGCAGAAAAAAGTAAGATTAATTATTACTTATCCCGCTTCAACTGGAAGAAACTTTAACGAAATTCTAAGAGTGCTCGATTCTCTCCAGTTAGTTGAAAATTATAAAATAGCAACTCCGGTGAACTGGCAGGATGGTGATGATGTTATCGTTCCTCCAACGGTTTCTACAGAAGAAGCCAGAAAGCTATTCCCAAAAGGCGTAACAGAAATAAAGCCATATCTGAGATATACGCCACAACCTAATACATGATTTATTTGATTTTTTATAGTTTAGTTTTAATTTGTAAGAAAATCGCCCCGGAAATTTTCCGGGGCGATTTCGATTTTTACGTGTATATAATGTGTGTGAAATGATTTCTTATTGTCTAACATCATTAGCCACCTGTCTGGCTTTTGAAGTTGGAATATAGATACTGAAACCTACGTTGAACGTAATATTTGAGTTTAATCCTTCGTTACCGAAACCGGCTCTTCCTCTGTATTTTACCAAACCTTCAAGACCAATATTTGGTGTAATGAAATAAGAATATCCAGGACCAACTCCGAAATCCAACCCTGTGGTAGAATCTGCGTTTTCAACGGATCTTCCGCCAATTCCTACATTTCCTTCAAGGAACCAACGTCCATGATTCAATAAATTGTCAACTCCTTGTTCTCCCGGTGAAAGATAATAACGTCCTAATGCACCTACTCCATAAGTAAATTCTGTCGGGCTACCATTGGTTACTTTATTGAATCCTAAATCAACATAACCTCCCAATGCAACATTATCTTCAATAAAATATGCTCCTTTAGGCTGAATCGCTATATTGTAACCTCCGCCAGTGTTTAAACCAAAGTTACTGGATATTAAACTACTACCTACCAGCCAGTTTCCTTTTTGGATTTGAGCATTCATAGTTGTAGCTAAACCTGCCACTGCTAGTATTCCTGATAAAATTAGCTTTTTCATAATTTATTATTTAATATTTGATGTTTATCATTTGTGCTATCTCAAAAAACAATAAATGTGCCAACTAATCAATGTTTGGTGAATTCGATAGCAATATATAGAGTCGCTAATGCTTTAAAGTCTGGATTCCAGTATTTAATGAAAATGATATTTTTATCAAATCAACAATAATAATATCGATATGATAAGTCCTGCTACAGTAAATGCTATTCCTCGCTTGAAAGCTTTTGTTTTAGGGTTAAACATCCAGAAACTCGAGATAACAAAAAAGAATAGTGAAATACCGAAAAAAGTGTTTAAGGGTGATAATGTATCTTTTGATTGTGCTTTGTGAAGCTTTGTCATTTTATCTAAAACAAAAGGAAGTTCCTTTTTTGAGTATTTTGCCTCACCAGTAGCAGAATTATAAGTTCCCTGCTTAAATTTCAAGATAGTGCCTTCCGTTTCTTTAACTTCAAAGTTTTTTATTTTTAATTCTTTGCCTAATGCTTTTTCGTCAAGATTTTTGTCTATGATTTTGTCATATTTCATTTCTTTCTTCAAAAAATCGGTATCTCTGTATACCAGCAAAACGCCGCTTATTGCATAAATCGCCATGATTCCCGCCAGAAAATATCCAAGGTAGCGGTGGGTAATTCTCATAAAACTTCTTGTGTTCTTAATCTTATCCATATTTTAGTATTGTTTTAAAGTTTAAAAGTGGAAACTGCAAAAATGCAATTCCCACTTTCTATGAAAAAATTTATTATTTGTTTTTTAAAGCTTGTAAGTTAATGTGAAATAGTAGTTTCTTGGAGTGATCGGGTTTACAGAATAATTCTCATGAACATTGTAGTTCACCACATCAAACAAATTTCCCACTCTGCCCTGGATCATGAATTTTTTCCATTCGTAGCCTACAGATAATGAGACCGTTGTATAGTCTTTCAGATCAAACATTCTGCTCACATTGCCTCTGCTTGTATTGGTAGATTTTGTATCATTCCATCCTGCGATCCTGTCGCCAATATAGTAAATCCCGGCTCCGACTTTTAGCCCTTTCACATAGTTTGTGAATTTGTAGAAAATTGAAGCATTGGCGGTAGTGGCAGGAGTCCTTACTAATCTTTGATCTTCAACATAACCTTTTTCGGGAGTATTTACATAAACAGAATTATTGTAAGAGAAACCTCCGATAATTGATATATTATCTGTTGGGTTTCCTGTAATATCCAATTCAACCCCACGGCTTCTCATATCTCCTGCAAATTCTTTAAGATTCGTGTCCGTTGAATTTACTGGTGCCGCATTCGGTGTAGATGCAGGAATGAACCAATACGTTTGATAATAATTGTTATACATGATCTGGTAAGCTGTTAGATTAACCGCTAAAGCATTATTCCAGAAATTCTTTTTAACACCAATTTCGTACTGATCAACTGTTGACGGTTTCATACTTTGCTTTGGTAAATTGGCTAATTCAATTTGGATTTGTGATGCTAATTGATTGGTATTCACTGTACCAAATTGATCGGAGGTATATCCTGAATTTGAAGCAAACGAGTTGGTATACGTTGCAAATACAGAGAGATTTTCATTCGGCGCATAAACCAAACCTACCTTTGGAGAAAATGCATTGTCTGAAATTGAAGAATTTGCGACTTCAAATTTTTCATTTGATGCAAAACGAGTCGTAAGTGTCGGCATATTTTCTATATATGACCATCTTATTCCGGCAATTACTTTTATTTGTTTTGTTAAACTGATGAAATCCTGTGCATATATACCAATTCTTCTTGTATTGATTCTATTTTTTGTACTAAGAGTAGAACCTGGCATATCAATGCTTCCCCAGGTTGATGGATCATCAAGATACAGGAGATTTGTGGGTGCGCTTACTGTATAAGCATAAGAATCTGCCTGGTTATAATCTGCATCAGAACCAATCAAAACCTTATGGCTGATTTTCCCGGTATTGAATTCCCCATTGATGTTTATCTGCGCAGAGGTGTAATTCTGCTCATTATAGGTTTTTCCAAATGGTCTTTTCCATGACAATCTGTTGGGGTCTACTGTTACATCTTTAGTATCATATATCCACTGTACTCTTTCGGAAGAAAAATAATCTTTTGTGTAATTCTGATACGAAGCAGTAGCATTTAATGACCATCTTTCATTGAACTGATGATTGAAAGTAACATTGGTGGAAGCCTGCTGTACATTCTGATATTGCCAGTCTGTTCCAAAGAAAACATTTCTGGAAACAGCATCGTTTAATCTATAGCTTTGATCTTTTTCTGTAATAGATCCGATTCCAAAATCCGGAGTAAAATCATTTTTAAGATAATCAGCCTCTACAATTAATTGAGATTTATCACTTAAATTAAATAAAAATGAAGGATTAAAATAATATTTTTCGGATTGTACAACATCTCGGAAGCTCTCAGCATATTCGTAAGTTCCGTTTACCCTAAATGCTATATTTTTTGATAGCGGACCATAAACGTCAACCATTGGTTTGTAAGAGTTCCAGCTTCCCGCATTCATTCCTACAGTTCCTCCAAAGTTGAATTTTGGTTTTTTCGTAATCATATTGATGACACCACCTGCTGCAGTATTTCCATAAAGCATGGCATTGGCACCTTTTAAAACTTCAACCCTTTCCAAACCACTTACTTCAGGAAAAACTCCACTGTTAACTCTCGACCCGTTCTTAAAAATATTATCATTTCCTAAGATAAAACCACGTCCTCCAAAACTATCCTGAGAATTTCCTCTTGATGAAGTCAGATAAATTCCGTTTACATTCTGAAGAACATCGCTCAACTGCTTTGCCTGCTGCTGCTCAATAATTTCATGGGTGACAATGGCAATCGGTTGAGGGGTCTCCATCATCGTCAGGTTTGATTTGGTCGATAATGGCCTTGCTTTATTGGGATTTCCCGTTTTATGAAGATTAACGTCTTCGATCGTCTGGATCTTAACGGTATCAGCTTCTGTATTTTTCATTTGTGCACCTAAGGATATGGCTGTGAATAATAATCCTAAGGTTACTAGCTGTTTTTTCATGATAGCTTAAGTTATTTAGAGTGGTTTTAAATAAGTGCAAAAGTATATTATTATTTAGAATTAATAAAAATTAAAATGTGATATTTATCATCTTTAAATTTTAAAAAAATATATTGATCTGTATTTTTGGTGAAAAGATTGCAGGTTTATAGATAAATTTGTTAAAAATTAAGATTATGCAATTGGTAAAAACAGGACTTTGTGCATTCGGGATGAGTGGAAAAATATTTCATGCACCATTTTTAAAAGAACATCCGGGATTTTTTTTGTCTGCAGTTGTTGAAAGAAGTAAAGAAGACTCTAAAGAAAAATACCCCGATGCAACCATCTATCGTTCAGTAGAAGAAATGCTGAATCATGCAGATATTGAATTGGTTGTTGTAAATACTCCTGTTCAGACTCATTTTGAATATACTAAAATGGCTCTTGAGGCAGGAAAAAATGTGATCGTAGAAAAGCCATTTACAGTAAATGTTTCCGAGGCGGAAGAACTGGTGCGACTGGCGGAAGAGAAAGGTTTGTTTTTAAGTGTTTATCAGAACAGAAGATTCGACCGGGATTATCTTCAGGTTCAAAAGATCATTAACGAAGGCAAATTGGGAGCTATCAAAGAGGTTGAAATCCGTTTTGACAGATTCAGGACAGAACCTAGCGGAAAAGCTCATAAAGAAAATCCTGATGCTACAGGTTCCGGATCATTGCATGATTTAGGATCTCATCTTATCGATCAGGCAACACAATATTTTGGTCTGCCGGAGAAATTGTTTGCAGATGTTTTTTCAATGAAGGGAAGAGAATTCTCCAATGATTATTTTGAGCTCATTTTATTTTATCAAAATGATTTAAGAGTACGATTGAAATCTTCTGTATTTACAAAAGAAGCGCATTATGCGTACGCTGTTCATGGAGAAAAGGGAAGTTTTTTACAGGAAAGAACAGATAATCAGGAAAATGAATTGGCAGCAGGAGCAATTCCTGAATATGGTAAGGATTGGACACGGCCATTAAAAGAAACCGACGGTATCCTGAATTATTTAAATGAAAATAAGGAAACCGAAAGAATCCTTACTTGCAGTGAGCCCGGAAACTATATGAATTATTATCAGCAGATTTATGAATTTATCGTTTTCGGATATGCATTGCCTTCGCCAGCCGGAGAAATTATCAGGAATATGGAAATTATCGACGCCGCTGTGGAAAGTTCCAACGAGGGAAGAGTGGTGTATTTGTAAGAGAGTCTTAGTGTATAGGGTGTGAGGGTTTTAGCATAAAGTGTTTACTCCAACGAACTCTAAGACTCTCAACTTCCAACTCAATTAACTCTCTCCTAAAATCTCCTGTAGTTCAAGCCATCTCATTTCTTGGTTTTCCAGTTTTTCTGAGATATTTTCCAGCTCTGCAGATAGCTTTGAGATTTTTTCATAATCACTTTCGTTATTCAGTTGATCAAGAATTTTTGCCCGCTGCTCTTCCAGTTCGGGCATTTCTTTTTCAATGGTTTCAAGCTCTCTTTGTTCCTTGAAAGAAAGTCTTTTCTTTTTCGCTGGGATTTGTGTGTTTACAGTTGGTGTAATATCTTCTTTCGGATTCTCAGTTTTTACTGAAGCTGATTTTCCCAAAGCATCTTCTTTACTTTTTGCTTCACGATATTCGGAGAAATTGCCAACAAAATCCCTGATCTTTCCATCGCCTTCAAAAGCGAGTGTGTGATCAATAATTCTGTCCATGAAATATCGGTCGTGCGAAACAATAATAAGAGATCCCTGAAATTGCTGCAAAAAGTTTTCAAGAACCGTAAGAGTTGGGAGATCCAGATCATTGGTAGGTTCATCAAAAATCAGAAAATTCGGATTTTGATATAAGATATACATCAGGTGTAATCTTCTTTTTTCACCACCCGAAAGTTTTGAAATAGGAGAGTACTGGGTCTGGTCATCAAATAAAAATAACCTTAAAAACTGTGATGCAGAAAGACTTTTCCCATTTGCTAACGGATAATATTCCGCAACTTCTTTAATGAAATCAATAACTCTTTCATCTTCTTTATAAGTAAGGCCTTTTTGTGAAAAATAACCGAAATGAATGGTTTCTCCGGTTTCAATTTCTCCTTTATCCGCTTTTTCAAATCCCTGAATAATGTTCAGTAAAGTAGATTTTCCGGCTCCGTTTTTTCCTACAATTCCTACTTTTTCACCACGTTGAAATTGATAGCTGAAATCTTTCAGCAGAACTTTATTTCCGAAACTTTTATCGATGTGTTTAAGTTCAAGAATTTTATTTCCAAGCCTTTTCATCTCAAAATCAAGTTCAAGACCTTGTTTTCTGGTGTCAGTTTTAGCAACTTTCTCTGTCTCGTAAAAGGCATCAATTCTCGATTTTGATTTGGTCGTTCTGGCTTTTGGCTGGCGGCGCATCCATTCGAGTTCTTTTCGGTAAAGGTTGTTTGCTTTGTCTATCGTGGCGTTTAAATTGTCTTCGCGGATCATTTTATTTTCAAGATAAGTCGCGTAAGAACCATTGTGAACATACAGGTTTTTATCTTCCATTTCCCAGATGATATCGCAGACACTGTCTAGGAAATATCGGTCGTGGGTGACCAGCAGAAGTGTAATTTTTGCTTTGTTTAAATAATTCTCAAGCCATTCTACCATTTCTACATCAAGGTGGTTGGTGGGCTCATCCATAATCAGTAAGGTATGGCGGTGTTCGGCTCTTGTTTCCGTTAAAAGTTTGGCCAAAGCAACACGTTTAATCTGTCCTCCGGAAAGCGTTCCCATTTTAGCATCAAGATCAGTGATTTTAAGCTGAGAAAGAATCTGCTTCATTTCATTTTCCAGATCCCATGCTTTATGAGCCTCCATTCCGGCTAAAGCCTTTTCAATAAAATCACTATCAGTAGAATGCAGTGATTTATGATAATCTTTTAAAGCTTTAATGGGTGCAGAATCCAGGGTCATCATAAATTCGTCTATGCTGAGATTGGGATCGAAATCAATCTCCTGATCAAATAAAACAACCTGGATATCTTTATTAATAATAACGGTTCCGCTGTCTGCAATTTCTTTTCCCATTAAAATTTTGAGCAGGGTAGACTTTCCGCTTCCGTTTTTGGCAACAATGGCAATTTTATCACCTTCGTTTACATGAAAAGAAATATTTTCAAATAAAACTTTTATGCCGTAGGATTTTGTAAGATTTTCTGCAGAAACGTAATTCATGATGATTTAATACTTAGATTGAAACTTATCAGGCCGCAAAAGTACGAAATTGTAATAATACATTTTCCTGGTTGACAAATAACCTATTAACTGAAATGTATATTTAATTTTTATAAATAAAACATTATTGTTTTTGAATTATTAATCATTTAGTAGTGTAATATTTGATATAATGTAATTTATTTTAGATTTTTTTTGTGATTAATGTATTTGTTTTAGATTTTTTATTAATTTCACTTTCTTAATCTTAAAAAAATTTATAACTATGATGCAAATTAACTTTTGGGCTGTCTTACTGGCTGCTTTTGTTCCCCTTATTACAGGATTTTTATGGTACCATCCGAAACTTTTCGGAACAATCTGGATGCATGAGGCTGGTTTATCTAAAGATAAAATGAAAGGACAAATGATTGGTATTTTTATCTTTTCTATGATTTTATCCGTATTGATGGCATTCTTTCTTCAATTTGTTTCCATCCATCAGTTCGGAGCGCTGGGAATGATTGGAGGAGATGAAATGAATGCCAATCAGTCGTATTATGATTTTATGAAAGACTATGGCAAGGCTTACCGGTCATTTGGGCATGGGGCATTTCATTCTTTCATGACAGGGTTTATGTTTGTTTTTCCTATTGTTGCTATTAATGCTATGTTTGAAAGAAAGTCATGGAAGTACACGATGATCACTGCGGGATACTGGACGGTCACTATTACCATAATGGGCGGGATCGTCTGCGGGTGGTATGTGGCTGATGGTTTTCATTGGGCCACCCCAAAATAAATTGTAAGGATTAAAAGATAAGGCTACTTTTGTAGCCTTTTATATGTCATATTATTTAAAAATATACAGATCTGCTTCTGATTTACCGGAAAGTTGGGAATTGGTAGTTGGGAGAAATAATATTTTGCTTTCCGTAGAATATTTTCGTGCCCTTCAGAATTCCTTACCTTCAAATATGAAGTGCTTTATTGTTGGTTTTTTTAATGAAGACGGGCTTATCGGTGGTGCTGTGTTTCAATATCTTGATTTCATAAGCTATAAAAGAGCTGAGGAAAACAAGATAACATTATTTATCAAAAATTTATTTGCAAGAATCTTTTTAAAAGATACGATGATTCTTGGTAACAATATGCTTACCGGGCAAAACGGATTCTATTTTGACCTTTCGAAAATCTCTTCAGAACATATTATTATGCTTTTGGACAAAGCGGTTCAAAAAATGCAGAATGAGATCAGAAAAACATCTTTAGTGGTTTGTAAAGATTATCAGCAGGGATTTGCAGAGCATTTTAAAAGAAATCAAAATGGGAAATATTTCAGGTTTTCTGTTCAGCCCGATATGAAATTAGAAATAAAGGAACACTGGAAAACATTTGATGATTATGTGAATGACTTTTCTAAAAAATACAGGGCGCGCGTTAGAACCGCAAAAAAGAAGCTTAACGGTATTGAAAAGGTTGAATTGAGCCTGGATTTAATAAAGAAATACCAGCTGGAAATGAATGCTCTTTATCAGCATGTTGTAGAAAATGCAACTTTCAATACTTTTTTTCTTGCTGAAAATCATTTTGAAAAAATGAAGGAAAATTTAGAAGAGAAATTTAAAGTTTTCGGATATTTTTCAGAGATGAGGCTTATCGGATTTTATACCTTAATTTTAAATAATAATGATGTTAATACTTATTTTTTAGGATATGATAAAAACTGTCAGAAAGAAAAACAGGTTTACCTAAACATGCTATTGGATATGGTAGAGTTTGGGATTAATCATCGGTTTAAAACAATTATTTTCGGGAGGACAGCATTAGAAATAAAATCCACCATCGGAGCAGAGCCTACTGAAATTTATGTTTTAATGAAACATCACAGTTTAATAATAAATAAATATATAGGTGAAATTTTCAATTCATTTGCCCCAAAAACAGAGTGGATTCAGAGAAAACCGTTTAAATGATCTAAATGACCCTGGGTAAGTTCGGTGAGATCTATTGATAACTAAATCAATCCAAAGTAAGTCTCTTCAGTGACCAGGAACTTCCGTTATAAATATCCAGATCAACTTTTGTATTAATCCCGTGAACGATTCCGTTTTCAGTAAATTGCCAGAAATTCCAGTCACTATCAGGCGATGGAGCAGGAACATCATTGTAATTGGCCAGCCATAGCGGATAATCATCAAATTCTCCTTTCAGAAAATCTTTATAGTAATGATAATAGGTGTAAATGATAGGCTTTTCACCATAAGTTTCTTCTACAATCCTGCACCAGACTTTAAGGTCTTCAACCAGCTTTTTATTGGTTTTACGTCTGGGAATTTTTTCGATATCAAGAATTGGTGGAAGGTCGCCGCTTTCAAGCTTTACATTTTCAAGAAAATTATTCGCTTGCATTACAGGATCTTCGTCTGCTCTGTAAAAATGATAGGCACCCCGGATCAGATTCTGCTTTTTGGCAATCTCCCAGAAATCATCAAAATGTTTATCTGCGTGGCGGTTTCCCATCGTTGCACGCATAACAACAAATTCTAAAGGAATGGTCTTGTTGCCGATGCTTAAGCTGTCCCAATTGATATCTTCTTTATTCTGATAATGAGAGATGTCAAAGCCATACGTTTTATCCAAATTGTCAGAAATGATCTTCTGGATTCTTTGTGTTTCTGTTTCTGTATTATGTAGTTTTTTGTGTACGAATTTATTAAAATACAGCGCATAATAATAGCTTACGGTTTGTTTCAGGTAAAAACCGGTCCCTATAAGGGCAATGATTAAAATTGCCAATACCACTTTGCGGCGGAAAAAATAATTCTTCCGTCGGTTGTGATGAATCTTTTTGGCGGTTTTTTTGCTGTACTTTTTGGGTGGCATAAAGTTTTGCAAAACTAACTTTTTTCGCTGCCAAATGCTAAAATAAAATCAGTAAATTTGTGTACTATGGAAACACGCGAAAAGATCATCATCATAGGAGGAGGTTTTGCGGGGCTGCAACTTGCGAAAACGTTGAATAACAAAAACAAAAAAGTAATTGTTTTAGACAGGGTAAACCATCATATGTTTCAGCCTCTTTTCTATCAGGTAGCGTGTGGGAGGATCGAGCCTTCCAATATTTCTTTTCCATTCAGAAAAATTTTTCAGCGTTCCAGAAATACACAGTTCAGGCTTACGGAAGTTAAAGAAATTGATACGGTCAATAATAAGGTAATCACAGACGAAGCGGAATTCAGTTATGATAAGCTCGTTATCGCTACCGGCTGCAAAACCAATTTTTTCGGAAATAAAGATCTCGAAGGCAGAGCTTTCGGAATGAAAAATACACAGGAAGCGATCGGAATTAGAAATCATGTGCTGATGACCTTCGAAAAGCTGATTCTTGAAAAAAGCAGAAGTGACGACGGAAACTGGAATATCGTGATTGTAGGAAGTGGCCCGACAGGGGTTGAATTGGCCGGCGCTTTTGCAGAAATGAAAAAAGAAATTCTTCCGAGAGATTACCCTTACATGAACTTCAATCATCTTCAGATCATCCTGGTGAGCTCTACGGAAAAGCCACTTGCCGTGATGAGCACCGAAGCACAGGACAAATCCGAAGAGTATCTTAAAGATCTTGGAGTTACTTTTCTTAGCCAGGAATATGTCACCGATTATGATGGTGATAAAGTGTATATGAAAAGCGGGAAGACAATTCCTTCCAACAACGTGATCTGGGCAGCGGGTGTAACAGGAAATGTTGTAGATGGTTTTCCTCAGGAAATATTGGTAAAAAACAGATATACAACCGACCGATATAATAAAATAAAAGGTTACGAAAATATTTTTGCGATTGGCGATATTGCCTATATGGAAACTCCGAAATATCCGCATGGCCATCCGCAGGTAGCCAATGTAGCCATTAATCAGGCGAAAAATTTAGGTAAAAATCTTTTAAAGAAAAATAGCACCGACTGGGAAGAATTTGAATATATTGATAAAGGTTCTCTGGCAACTATCGGAAAACACAGAGCGGTTGTTGATTTGCCTTTCATTAAATTTCAGGGATTTCTCGCATGGTATTTCTGGATGTTTTTACATTTAATGTTAATTTTGAGCGTCAGAAACAAACTTGCCGTATTCTTCAACTGGATGTGGAGCTATTTTAACAAAGATTCTTCTTTAAGATTAATAATTTTGCCAAATAAGAAAAACGAAACTTTACAATGAGAATTGATATCATAAGCGTGCTTCCTGAACTGATGGAAAGCCCCTTTAAAACTTCTATTTTAAAAAGAGCAATGGATAAAGGGCTTGCAGAAGTACATTTTCATCATCTGAGAGACTGGGCAATTAATAAGCACAGACAAATCGATGATGAGCCCTATGGCGGTGGCGCAGGTATGGTAATGATGGTAGAACCTCTGGATAAATGTATTTCTGAGCTAAAAGCACAGAGAACATATGATGAAATTATTTATCTTACTCCCGACGGTGTCACTTTAAATCAGAAAATTGCCAATACACTTTCTATTAAACAGAATCTTATTTTCTTATGTGGTCATTACAAAGGAATTGATCAGCGTGTGAGGGATCTTCATATTACAAAGGAAATATCCATCGGAGATTATGTACTTACGGGTGGCGAGCTTGCTGCCTGTGTGCTTGCGGATTCTGTTATCCGTTTGCTTCCAGGTGTTTTAAATGATGAGCAAAGCGCCCTTACCGACAGTTTCCAGGATGATCTTTTGTCGCCTCCCATTTACACAAGACCGGAAGTTTACAAAGGGCTCGAAGTCCCAAAAATTCTTCTAAGCGGAAATTTTGCCAAAATTGAAGAATGGCGTCATGAAGAAGCGGTAAGAATAACAAAAGAGAAACGGCCGGATTTACTTTAAAAATACTTATTTGATTAAAATATTACCGTTTATAAATTTTATGTTTAATAAAATGATGTAAATCGGAATAATATTTGTTTTTAATTGTTTTATAGTTTAAAATATTAATCTTTTTGAGTTTAAAATAGTATTTTATTCTATATAATGTTAAATTTACGTACTTAATTGTTTTGATTTTTTAGAGTGGAATTTTTTAAAAGTTTAAATATTTAATGTTTTTATGCTTTATGGTTTAAATTTTTCATCTAAATGCATTTATTTAAATCTAAAATTAATGCGAAAATTTTACGAAATAATTAATGATTTATTAAATAAAATAATAAATTTACATCCTGAAAATTAAAATGAAAGTTTTAATAATTAGAAAAGCGTGTTGATGGAACTGTTTAGTTTTTATAATGTTGAAAATTTATTCTTACCTGATCCTAAGCCTAAGCACAAACTGGATCCTACCAATTCAGGATTGAGGAACTGGGATGAGAGAAAATATAAAAACAAACTTTTTAAAATCGCACATGTTTTTCAGATGATAAAGGAACAGAATGCTGTTCTACCCTTTGTTATCGGTCTTTCAGAGATTTCCGGAAGGACAGTTCTGGAGGAGCTTATACAGCTGGAGCCTTTCAATTCAGAATATGGCATTGTGCATTACAATTCCAGGGACGAAAGAAAAGTTGATGTAGCCCTGCTGTATGATAAAAACAAAGTGGAGGTGATAGATTCAGAAGCTATTACTTTCTTCTTTGAAACAGAAAATAAAAACACAGAAAATTACGATACGACAAGGGATGTGCTTTATTCAAAAGTAAAGTATAAAGAAGAGGTTATCCATGTCTTTGTAGCGCATCTTCCCTCCAAGCGCGAAAAAGATATAAACAAACCGAAAAGACTTTTTATACTCAGTGAAATCCGTAAAAGGATTTTGGATATTGCAAATGATAATGAAAATGTGATCCTGTGTGGTGATTTTAACGAAAACCCAGATGATGAAAATTTAGCAAAAATTCTCTATGGCAATTCGCAGGAAAAGATATTGGAAAATCCTTTTCAGCAATTGTTTTCTACAGGAAATTATTCTACTTTTCATTACAAATCAGGATTGCTGTTTGATCAGATTATATTATCTGAATCTTTTTTTAAAGAAGATCATATGCTTTCTTTTCAAAGCGCTGAGATATTTAAATCTGCAAAAATCAGCAGCCGTGACAAAAGATTTGAGGGCAGACCGTTCCGTACCTATTCCGGAACACGGTATTTGGGTGGTTACAGCGACCATTTTCCGGTTTTTGTGACACTCGGTAAAGAAAAAACAAATGTGAAAATATAAATTAAGTAGAGAATGAAAAATTCAGACAACACTAGCTATCAGTTAGATTCGATCGACAAAGAAATTATTTATATGCTGATGGATAATTCCAAAACATCTTTATCACATATTTCTAAAGGCGTAGGCATTTCAACAACTGCAGTGCATCAAAGAATAAAAAAACTTGAGCAGGCGGGCGTGATTGAAAATTCTATTTCTTTTCTTAATCCTAAAAAGATCGGGTACAAAGTTATTTCGTATATCGGCGTATTTCTCGATAAGCCAAGTCATTATCCTGATATGGTGAAAGCATTGAAGGAAATTAATGAGGTTGTTGAAGCTCATTATACCACCGGAAATTACACCATTTTCCTGAAAGTGCTCTGTAAGGATAATGATCACCTGATGCAGATCCTCAGCAAACTTCAGAAACTGAAAGGCGTAACAAGAACAGAAACTTTCATATCTTTGGAACAAGGTATTTACAGACAACTGAAAGTATAAATTATGATGAACATTGCTCAATATTTGGATTCAACCTATCTGAAAACTCCGGAACAATCAGGACTTTCAGCTGAAGAAACTTTACAGAAAGATAAAGATCTTGCACAGGAGGCGATCGACAATGAAATTTTCGCCGTCATGATCCGTCCGGATTATGTATCTGAAATTAAAAAGTATATTCAGGAAAGGAATTCAAATGTTGTAGTAGGGACGGTAATCGGTTTCCATGAAGGAACGTATTCCATAGACGAAAAAATTGCGGAAGCTGAAAAGGCGATTGCCGACGGAGCTGATGAATTGGACTTCGTGATTAATTATAATGCCTATCTGAAAGGAGAATTGGACCTTGTAAAAGAGGAATTTGTAAAATGTACACAATTGTGCATGCAGCATCATAAAATTGCAAAATGGATTATAGAAATTGCAGCATTAAATAATGATCAGATTGCAGATCTCACTAAAAATATTTCAAACTGGGCTAAAGAAAATTTTTCCGAAAATGAATGGCCTAAAATATTTGTGAAATCTTCTACAGGATTCTTCGAAACAGAAAACGGCAAACCAAACGGTGCTACATTTGAAGGTGTAAAAATTATGCTTGACAATGCCGGAGAACTTCCCGTAAAGGCAGCAGGCGGGGTAAGAACGCCTGAAGATGCCGAAAAAATGATCAGCATGGGCGTTAAAAGAATAGGAACTTCCTCGGCGTTAGCGCTGATAAAAAATAAATCCTCGGAAGAAGGATATTAAAATAAAAAACCATCAGAAATAGACTGATGGTTTTGTTTTTTATGCTTGTTGTGAAGCTAAATATTCTGAGTAAAATTCTTTTGTCTCATGAATTAATGCATCCATTTCTTCCAAAGTAAATACTTCCAAAAACTTCTTTCTGAAATCTTTAAAATGAGGAACTCCACGGAAATAGTTGCTGTAGTGTTGCCTCATTTCAATTAGTCCTAATCTTTCCCCTTTCCATTCCGCACTCCACTCTGCATGTTGGCGAACTGCTAATAATCGGTCATCAATGGTTGGCGCTGGTAAATGTTCACCTGTTTTAAAGAAATGCTTGATTTCATTAAATATCCACGGATATCCGATAGCTGCACGGCCAATCATGATGCCGTCGCAGGCATATTTTTGTTTGTATTCCAAAGCTTTTTCAGGAGAATCAATATCACCATTTCCAAAGATCGGAATCTCAATATTAGGATTTTGTTTAATTCGTGAAATATGTTCCCAGTCTGCCTCACCTTTATACATCTGCGCACGGGTTCTGGCATGAATCGTCAATGCTTTAATACCGGTTTCCTGCAGACGTTCAGCGACCTCATCGATATTAATGGAAGTGCTGTCCCAGCCCAGGCGGGTTTTAACGGTTACAGGTAAGCTGGTTGAGCTAACGACAGCTTTTGTAAGGCGAACCATTAAATCAATATCTTTTAAAACTCCGGCCCCGGCACCTTTGCAAACTACTTTTTTTACAGGACATCCGAAATTAATATCTACCAGATCAGGATTTACGGTCTCGACAATTCTCGCTGACATGGCCATTGCTTCCTCGTCTCCGCCAAAAATCTGAATTCCGACAGGTCTTTCATAATCAAAAATATCCAGTTTTTTTCTGCTCTTGATGGCATCACGAATTAACCCTTCTGAAGAGATAAATTCAGAATACATCAAATCTGCACCGTGCATTTTGCATAACCTCCTGAAGGGCGGGTCACTTACATCCTCCATCGGTGCCAGTAAAAGCGGAAATTCCGGCAGTTCTATGTTGCCAATTTTTATCATGGTGCAAATTTACAAAATTCCAGCCACTTGAAAATATGATAATATCTATGAGCGTAAATGATGATAAAGCCATAAGTAAAATATCCACGATCAAATTCTCAAACCCTGATACTCTTAAACTTAAAAGCTCGCTTTCACCTGCATGCTTCCTATATGAATGGTTCGGTCTCCGGAATTTCTGCCTTCATAGTTTAAGTTTAATTGAAGGAAAGAATTGATCGCCTGCTGGATAAATACACTCCAAACCTGATTTTTTCCGGGTTTAAGGCCGTCCAGCATCTGGTTTCCTACGATACTGAAATTGTTTCCCGTAAAATTGTTATTGATAAATGAAAAGTTTCCTCTAATAGAGGTTTTCCGGCGTTCCCACTGGATGGTTCCGGTAATATCGAAAGCCTTGAGAAGTTCTTCACCGTCAATTCTGTCTTTTTGCCGGAAAGCAGAAGAAAGCTCGGCCTGTATTGCATCAGTGAATTTATAGGTGGCTTTAGGTTTAGTTTCAAAATTATTCAGGCGGTAATCTCTCGTTGCAAATAATTGCGAGGAGTTCCGGATATCATGTACGGAATTTTCCCAGTCGATCCTGAATTCTTTATTAAACCAGTATCCGATATTTAAAAAGTGTGAAATCTGTTCCCGTTCTTCATTACTGAAATTGGCATTGATGAGGTTGTCATTAGATATAAACCTGTAGTTTCCGTTCCAACCGGATTTTTCCGTCGGACTGAATTGTGCGGATGCCAGAATATTCTGATTCTTCAGAATCTGATCATCATTCTTTTCGAAAGGATTTAGCACCAGAACTTTATCCTTTTTGTAAAATGAGTTTTGTGAATTGAGTGAAATATTAAAATTCCAACGCTTTAAAAATTTATTTTCCGAATTAAAAACAATCGAAGGATTGACAAATAAGGCAAGCTGAATTTTATTTTTATTGGAAGGAATATATCGGACAGAATTGGTATAAATCCTGATATATTGCGCCAGATCCGAGTATTCCGCGATTTCAAACTCGTCAAGCTGCTGAATTCCGTCGCCATTATAATCGGTCCATTTATAAATACCCTGGCCATCGGTTACTTTTATATATTGAAATTCCCGCTGGGCTTCCTGACCGTTTCCTAATTCATAGAAAGCCTGAAGCCGCATTCCGTTTCTGAAAAGCTGCTGATTGTAAAGGATGTTTCCTACCACGAAGTCATTATTTTTGGAAGCATCAATATCCTGATTCTGATAAAAGAATTTACGGTAGTGAAGGAGCGCGTTCAGCGTTGTTTTTTCCGTTTTGATGATCTGGCTTTCTGCCATAAAACCTAAAATATTATTCATGCTCTGAAGCCTGTTGTCGCGTACAGAGTCATTGTCCCGCATATATACCTTGGTCAGTAATTTTGTTCTGGCACTGTCTCCAATTTTTTTCTGAACGAAAATTTCTCTCCAACTAAAGCTCGTTACATCCATCAGTTGGGTATCATTATATTTTTTCTCGTTGTGCTCCATACTTCCGCCGACGGCCCAGCTGCCTTTTTTTCCTGTAAATTCTGTTGAAACTCCTCCTCTGATGAATTTTGTATCCTGAAGAATAGCATTTGTATTCAGATAAGACAGGTTTCCTTTTGTAAAGAACTTTCCACTGATCCAGCCGAAATCAAGATCATTTTTGATCCCTTTATAAGAATCCTGTTCGTCAAGGTAATTTATCCTGTAATTTAAAGTTGATTTATTATTCCATTTGTTTAAAAAGCTGAAAATAAATCTGTTTTGCGTTCTTCCGCTGAATTCCTGGGCAAGGTTGAAATCTCTGGAGAATTCTACATCATTGATCCTGTCTAAAATATGGAACTGCCTGTCGATATACTGATATTCAAAGTTCGGAGTACCTTTCCAGTTGTTTTTGGTAAAAGTTTTATTTCCGAAAATCCGCCATGCATATCCAATATTCTGATCAGAATCTTTAGAAGAAAAAAGATTGACGTCATAGTTGCTTAATGAGATGTCTGCTCCGATTTTTCCATCCTTTAATGCATATTCGGAATTGAAAGAAAAGACCTGCGATTTTTCCGGGGATGGAAGCTTTCTTACCGCCCGATAATCTCCCATATTTGGTCCTACATATTCAAATACACGACCGTTATTGGTGGTTTGTGTAATTTTATAATCTCCCAGATTTGCTCCAAAATAGGTAAAGGAAACCGTGTACAATGTCTGGGTAGCATCTGTAGAGAACTGATAATAATTTCCACCAGAGTTCTGAACCAGTCGATAAAGAATTTTATTCACATCATATTCAGTAACGACACCGGAAGGCGCATACATCAGGTTAGGATCGTTTCCTGCATCTGCCAGAATCTGCTGATCTTCCGGCGAAAGGTTTAAAGCAAGCGGAGCATTTTTATTATCATTTTCCATAAACCAGTTGAGTCCGAGTTTTAATTTTTCTCTTTTATGCTCAACTTTTCCGGTGAATAAATATCTTGAATAATTCCTGTTGGTGTAATTGTAGGAAATGGTAATGAAATTCTGCTGGAAAATAGGGCGAAAACTGGTAAAAGTAACTTCACCTGTATTGTAATTGATGGTATAATCCTGGTTTTCACCACGTTTCATTAAAATTCCGTCAATAAAAACCTGTTCAGATCCGGAAATCAGCGTGATGAACTGTTCCCCGTTTTTACCGGTCAGACGGTAAGGTCCCTGGTTTCCTTCAACACCCTGAAAACGAATTCGGTGAAATTCACTTCGTGCCACTCCCATTGATACATCGACAAATGTTTTATTGTCTTTCCCGAATTCTGTCTGGAACTGAAGTCCCATACTCCGTCTCTGGTATTTTGCGAAATAATTTTTGGCTTCAACAAGATCCAAATGTCCTGCTCTTAATATAGACTTATCCTTAATATTAAGCTGCATGTAAATTTTATCAAATTCCTCAAGAGTCTGTGTATATCCATCTGCCTGAATCGGCAGGTTATGATCCGAAATACTGGCAAGAATGGTTACGTCTTTGGAAAGCCTTCCGGAAATCTGGAGATCCATAGAGCTTTGTACCGACTGTCCCTGGTTGTTACCAAACGTAATTCCGCGGATGATGGAACCTTTGGAGTTTAATTCTCCTAAAAATCTTTTTTTATCATTTCTGGCGAGAACAGCTTCGTCGACAATAATTCTGTTACTGGTTTTTACAAAATCCATCGTGTCTTTTGCAAAAATATCCTGTTCAAATTTAGCGGCGAGTATACTGTCCTGTCTGATGCTGTCCTGTTTCAGGCTGTCTTGGGGAAGGTTGGGATTTTTCCACGTGAATATCTGAGCATTTCCGGAGAATATACCCATAAAAAATAACACGAATATCAGAATGTAATTCCGCAAGCCTTTAGAAATAATCGGTAAAAATACTTAAAAATTGCTTATGTAATTGGTTTTAATATTATTAACAAAAATTTAATATATTTATTGTATAATATTGAAAAATTGATGTATTTTCGCACTGAAAATTAATAATAATTAAATTTTAACACATGAAAAAAAGTTATTCTCTAATTGCTACAGTTATGTTAGCATCAAGTTTTTATGCTCAGACAATCTTCACTGCAACATTTGATGATGTATCGGGAACAGGAGGAAACGATGGGGGATGGAGCGGAAGCGTTGCCGGCTCTGGGTTCACGGACGGAAATACATCTTATACTACTGGAGGTGCATGGAATCTTACAAAAGTTTACAAAGGAAATCAAAGCCTTAAAGTGGGGACTAGTTCTTTAAAAGGATCAGTTACAACACCTACAATCAACCTGACAGGGAATGGCACTTTAACTTTTAGAGCAGGTGCTTGGAACAGTACTAGTGAAGTAACTACTTTAAATATATCTGCCACAGGAGCTATATTAAATGTTCCTAACGTAACATTAACAAAAGGAGCATTTAATACTTATTCTATTAACATTACAGGTGCTACAGGCGCTGTTACTCTTACTTTCGAAGGAAGTGTGGCGACCAATAACAGATTTTTTATTGATGATATTACAGTAAATGCAGGAGCTACTTTAGCTGTTTCAGATTTTGTAAATACCAAGGTAAATCTGGTCAAAAATACTTTCGTGAAAAATGAAGAAATAACTTTTGGAGCTCAGGCTAACGATGTGAAAATATTCAACATGTACGGACAGGTCGTAAAAACAGCTTCTCTAAGAGAAAAATCATTGAATATTGCTGAATTACAGAAAGGAAATTATATCGTAACCGCTACAGTAAACAATCAGCCGGTTTCTCAAAAAATACTGAAAGATTAATCTTTAAACTTTAAAATAAGAATGCCTCAGATAAATTTAATCTGAGGTAATTTTTTATTCTTAATACCAACCTCTTCGGGCCGCATTGATAATAGAATTTAAATTAAGTACTAATGTATATCTGATGCGTCTTGCATAATCTTTAAAACCAGGCTCAAATCCTAATGAAGATTGGACGGGAAAATAGATTTCAAGGAAATCAGGAATGACACGTACTTTTATACCGCTGTCCCATATAAATTTGGTTGACTGATTTTTATTGTCATACACTCCGGCGTCTGCATAAACGTGAAAAATTTTCCATACGCTGGTGTCTATATTCACTGAAGTGATCCATTTATTGACACTTCCGGGAATAAAAGATTTAAAGCCACCGTCAGCCAGAATAAACTGTTGTGAAAGAATTCCGCCAGTTGCACTTTGCCCCAGGAGATTATAGGAAAAAGAATAATCTGAAACCCTGGAAATTCCGTAATTAAAGGTATTGTTTCTTGTATTATTCTTCACAAAATATCCGGCAAACAATCTTACGCTGAGCTTTTGTCTTGGAGCAAACTCCCAACGGTAAAAACCTTCTGCAGTTACTTTATGGAAGTCTTCCATCCACTGTGTACTTACACCGAGGCTTTTCTCATGAATACTCTGGCTGTCGTTATATCCATATCCTACACTCCAGAGGCTGTACCGGTCATAGTCATTATTGGCGATCATAAGCGGACTCAGATCTCTTTCGAAATAATTGTAAGATATTCCGATGCTTCTCCCTACAGTACTTCTCGGATTTTTTCTGAAATTGAAATTAGAATACACGGAACCTTTACGGTAAGCCAGGTCATAATCATAATGGAAATACGATCCTGAAACTCCGAAGGTCAGGCTTCTGAAAATACTTTCTGCAGGAAGAAAAGAGTAGGCGACAGCCCCCGAACCGGTAAGTTGTCCTGTTCCAGTACTGTATGTCGGTGTAAAAGAATATAAAAACTTCTGATCAAAAAAAGACTGATTTTTAAAGTTGAATCCAATCAAAAATTTATCATACGTGTTATTGAAACGAACTCTCGGGCTGATGTATATTTCATTAAATTCAGGATTCGGAATATCTTTGATCAGCTTAAGCTTAATTTTTCTCATGTTGGAAAAAAAACCTTTTGCATACAGGAAATTATCTCTGTAATTCGCTTCCGGGAAAATATAATCGTCGTTGAGCGTGATTTTATGCGTATTAAGATCAGGAATTGATATTGTTGTATTTTTTTTATTTTCCTCGGTCTCTACCCAATACTCGTTTTTATTTCCTTCTTCCGACTCTGTTTCAAGCTTTACAGGAATATTGGAAGGTATATTTTTCTGAATTTTTACCGTGAGAGAATCTCCTTCCTTTTTAAACCTTTTAAGCTTAAAATTTACCCTGTTCTTGTGTTGTAAAAACTCTGATAAATAGCTTGTTCTTTTATCTTTTTCAGCCAGTTCTTTTATAAAATCATTCGGATTGACTTCTTTATCTGTATTTTTTGCAATGAAATTCTGAACCAAAGCATCAAAATTTTCATAGCCCATTTTATCGGCAGAATAATTAAATAATGTTCCGGTTTCAAAACTGCTGATGGCCATGTCATTAAAATTACTCAGAACGGCGTATTTCTCAGCAATCTTCTGATCAAGATTTTGAGACATAATGTATTGATAGGCAAGTCCGTAACGCTCAATCAGCTTTACGTCCGATGCGTGAAATAACTTCAGAGGTTTTACTCCGAAAATTTTTGTTTCCGGCAATGTGCCTAATAATTTGGTCTTTGGGTAGAATTTCTTTAAATACTGAATTTCAAGGTAAGATTTTAAACCATTTTTAAACCAGTGATAATTCTGCTTGTCCGTAATAATGCTTTCATCCAAAACCTTTTTGGCCACAATTCCAAAATAATCCAGATCTGTTTTCTGCTCATCAGTAAAGAGCTGAAACCTGAATTTCCAAAATGTAATATCGTTATTCCCGAAAAAATCTTCTTTTGCCCGGAATTTTTCTGAAATAAAAATTCTTTCAGGAATATTGCCGATCCTGTCTTTGATGAATTTTAAATGTAAAGGAAGGTAAAATTCCAGATTTTGTTTCTCTTCAGGTTTTAAATTGTATCCGAATTTTATTTCCGTCCTGATATCTTCTGTGTTGATATTGATCGACGGATATTCATTTTGTGAAATAAGGAATTCAGGATCAGAATCAAGATATCCTTTAAAGGAATTCATCTGAAACTGCTGAAGATTACTTTCAATAAAAGAATTGACCGGAAGATCAAAATTTACGGTCCAGTACGTGTTAAAACTTACCGATTCTTCGATATCGTGATAATCCCTTTTGGAAATATTGTCCGGATCAAAGTGATCCGGAACAATAAAGAAATATTTTAAGGCTACATTGGTATCAGAAGTTCCGTATCCCGTAAATTTTTTATCAGGAAGCTGAATTTCATACCGCAGCTTTAGTTTTACCTGTTCTCCCGGCTTTAAAATTTCTTTTAATGGCAGGAAAAAATTTTCATCTGAAATATTGTTTACAGGAATTTCCTGATCAGCATTTTTAATACTTAAGTTCAGTAATTTTCCCAGTTCGCTTTTTTCTGCAAAATGGAGATCTGTATTTCGGTCTTCAAGTTTTCGGTAAACCAGTGAAGTGCCTCTTTTATTATAGGCAGATACCCAGTTGAGAAGCTTTACCGTATTAAGGTCATGCTTCGAGTTATTATAATATACCATCTCCTGATTGATGCTGAGCAGCTTTTTGTCGGGAGAAAGTCTGGCTTCAATATAAATGCTGTCTTTCTGCGCAGAAATCTCTGCAACACCCAAAAACAAAGCAAGACCAATACAAATATTTCTCAATGAATTGTGATATGGTTCAAATATAACGTATTTTGCAGAAAGTCTGTTGAATTTTAAATTAACTCTGAATTAGTTTTTTTCAAAGAATTAAGATAAGCATTCCAGCCTTCGTTTTTGTAGGTAGCTGCGGCTTCGGCAGGATTTTCAGATTTATAGATTCCTCTTCCTACAATAATAAAGTCTGTATGAAGTGTTTTGAAAACATGCTCAGGCGTATTGTACTGCTGGCCTTTTCCATCACCTGAATCTGCAAGATTGACACCCGGGGTGAACAGCAGCATTTCTTCAGGAAGCGGGTTTTGGGAAACTCCTCCAATTACGTTTGGATGAGAGGCTGCGATTTTCAGGGCTTCTTCTCTGTAAGCACTTGTTGTTAAAGCACCTTTCGAAGACATTCCGATAATTGCTACGACACCTACATTTCTGAAGCAGTCTAAAGATTCAAACCCTCCGATAACCTGGGATGTTACAAAATCTGCCCAGTCTGTAATTTTGAAAACTCCGCTTGTAAACTGAAGTTCCTGCGTATTACCGATGTCAGCGAATTTTCGGTCTTCCATAAGCAGGAAATTGTGCTTTGCAGCCAAAGCTTTTAATGGAGTAATTGTTTTTTCGTATTCGAAATCGGAAATAATATCAATATGTGTTTTTAAGGCAATCACATGAGGCCCAACCTTTTCAGCCAGATCAAGTAATTCCTGCGTTGTTGTAACATCGGCAGAAGCAATTAAATTAGATTGTTTTGATAAAGCTGTTTCCAATAGCTTTTTAGATACGGAATGCTGTGCCGTATTAAGTTTCTGTTCGTAAGATGCTCTTGTAACTTCTTCAAAATGAATATGATTTCCCTGTAAAAAATCCTGGATTCTTTTTACTTCATCGTCAGATAATTCTCCGTTTTCCTGAAGAATTGAGCACACTTCCGAAATGTTGAAAAGGGTATGAACTCTATATCCTTTGCTTTCCAGAAGTTCTTTTCCGCCTTGTTCCCTGTCAAGAACGACAACGATATCCGCAACTTTTAGATCTTCCTGCTCAACTTCTGCGATTGTTTCAATTAAAGATTTTCCTGAAGTGATAACATCTTCCACCAAAAGGCAGTTTTGTCCTTTCTGGTAAATTCCTTCAATCAGTTTCTTTGTGCCGTAGTTTTTGGCTTCTTTTCTTTTTATAATTAATGGAATGTAGCTTTCAAGAGACATTGCTGTAGCCATTGGAAGAGCAGCGTAAGGAACCCCGCAAATCAGATCAAAGTTATCTAAAGGAAGCATTTCCAGTAAATAATTGGCTAAATTTTTTAAAATTTTCGGATCTGAAGCCAACGGTCTTAAGTCTACATAAAAAGGACTTTCGATGCCGCTTTTTAATGTAAATCTTCCAAATTTGATGATGCCCAGTTTATAGCACTCTAAAAAGAATTCTTTTTTACTTTCCATTATTTTTTATTAGATGTTGCAAATTTAAGGAATTGATGTTGAAAGTCAATTGTGAATTTTACTTCGTAAGTGAATTGTGAATTTTAAAATAATAACTTTATTCATTGTTCACAAAAAAACATCCGAACAGGATGTTTTGATTATTTTACGATTTCGGCATCGATTACTTTTGTATTGCCGTTATTATATTTTCGCTCGGCCTCCCAAAGCAGGAATTTATCCACTTCTTTGATAAGTTTTGGAATTGTAATTGACAATACTGCCAGATCGTCCAAAACTCCGATTACAGGGACTGCTACTTCGGGAAGAAGGTCAATCGGTGAGATAATATATAAAACTCCCAAAAGAGGCAGGATAATATCAATGGATCTCATCGGGTATTCTCCTTTTCTCCACATTCTTACCATTCTGAAAATGTCAGGAATTTTTCTTACAAAACCTTTATGATTAATAGCTTCTTTTGCCAGACTTAATTTTGAATATTTCATTTTGTGTTTAATTTTATTATTCTACAACGATACTGATTTCACAAATTCTGTACCAATGAAGTCTTATGGAACGTTAAAAAATTATTTGATGATATTATCGATAAACTGATGTACAGATTCTGTATTCCAGTCTCTGGATGCATCTTCTTTGATGATGATTCTTCCGTCCTTATCAAGCAGGTAAGTGGTTGGGAACACTTTCGGAAGTATCTTCTCTGAAATCGGACTTTGTGCAATATAAACCGGAACGTTATAATTATTTTCCTTTAAAAATTTTCTTACGTCGTCTTCCTGATCATTCATGGCAATCAGAACAAAATCTACATGATCTTTCCGGGTGTCATACAGTTTCTGAATCGAAGGCCATTCTTTTCTGCACGGCGGGCACCAGGTCCCCCAGAAGTTCAGGAATACGGCTTTATCTTTGAATGCCTTGAGGTTGGTGCTCGGCACATTGATTCCCTGAAGGTCGATGTCATAATCTTCATCACTGACATGAACGGCATTTTCAATCGTGGCAATAGGAAAGAAGGTGTCCTGAATTTTTTCTTTCACTCCCGGAACAAAAGCAATTACTCCGATAATGACGATTAATATGAGATAAATGAGATTTTTTTTCATTTTATATTTTTAATTTAAAGTAATTCCAAAATTTCCTGCACGGCATCTTTCCCTCTGTTTTTGGCATAATAGATCTGAAGATCATTATAAAAAAGATCTTTCGGATAGGCTACAGGATCAGCTTTATATTTCATCAGCAAATCATGGCCGAATTTAGGACGCGGCCCCCAAGAGTTTTTCACATTAAAATCCTTGTCAAGAATAATCACTTTCGGAATGGATTCTGTTCCGTTGGTCAGGAATTGATTAACCAAAGTTTTATCACGGTCTCTGAGGAAAATTCTAACTTCGTTTCTGCCTTCGAAAAATTTTACCAAAGCCGGAACGGTCGCACTCGCATCACCGCACCACACTTCAGAGATAATGAGGATTTTTCCGTCAAAGTTTTTTGCTTCAAGTTCTTTCAGCTGTTCTTCGTCCGGAATATATTTCTTTAACGTTCTCTCAATTCTCTGTAGACCGAGCTCATAATATTGTTTATAATCAGCTTCCTGCTGATTGGCAGGATTTTCTAATCTTTGTTTTCCGATCTTTATGTACTCCTCAAAAGAAATACTTTGGTCCCAGTAATTTTTCATTACTATTTATATATTAAAAATGATTGATATTTCTTGTTTTATTAATCAGAAACAGATCCGCCAGTACAAAAGCCGCCAGACTTTCCACCACGGGAACCGCTCGCGGAAGTACACAAGGATCGTGACGTCCTTTTCCTTCAACAATAGTTTTATTTCCGTCTTTGTCAACACTTTCCTGAGGTCTTAAAATTGTGGCAACAGGTTTGAAGGCTACCCGGAAATAAATATCCATTCCATTTGAAATTCCACCCTGAATTCCTCCTGAAAGATTGGATTTTGTGGTGAAATCTTCATTAAAAAGATCATTATGTTCTTTTCCTGTCATTTTAGCGCCGCAGAATCCGCTTCCGTATTCAAAACCTTTTGCAGCATTGATATTCAGCATTGCTTTGGCCAGTTCTGCCTGAAGTTTTGAAAATACAGGTTCCCCGATTCCTACCGGAACATTTTTGATAACACAGGTAATCGTTCCACCGATGGTATTTCCTTCTTTTTTGATCTCTTTGATTCTTTCGATCATTTTCTCCGCAGTTTCTGCATCCGGACATCTCACTTCATTGCTTTCCGTTTTCGAAAAATCAAGAGCCTGATAAGGTTTTTCACAGAAAATTTCGCCTACGGAAGAAACATAAGCATTGATTTCAATTCCTGCTAAAAGTTGTTTTGCTAATGCCCCGGCAACAACCCAATTCATTGTTTCCCGTGCTGATGATTTTCCGCCGCCGCGATAATCTCTCAATCCGTACTTCTGGTCATAGGTGAAATCTGCATGGCTCGGGCGATATGAGTTGGCAATATGATCATAATCCTTTGATTTCTGATTTTCATTTTCAATAATAAAACCAATGGGAGTTCCTGTTGTTTTTCCATCAAAAATACCTGAAAGAAATTGTACGGTGTCACTTTCTTTTCTTTGCGTGACGATAGCCGACTGTCCCGGTTTTCTACGGTCAAGCTCATATTGTACTTTGTCAAGATCAACAGCTAAACCTGCCGGAAAATTATTGATGATACCCCCATAAGCCGGGCCATGACTTTCTCCAAATGTTGTAAGGCTGAGAAGATTACCTAAAGTATTTAACATGATACAAATTTACAGCTTTTTCTTCAGAAATAGAATGGAGTCTATTTGTTCTGTTGATAGGTGCTTTTTATAGAATTAATTACTTTTTCGGCTTGTGCTTTTTCCTTTGCGTCTAGTGTTTTCCAGATAAAACCTTTTCTCATGTTTTTTTTATCTGCCAGCTGTGGGAAAATACCCGCTTTTACATCATCAAAAATATAGCTTTCGGAGATAGCAGGTAATTTAATATCAAAATTATAAGGATATCTTTTAGAAACGTGAAATGAAAGATTTCCTACTTTATAATTATTGAATTCCTGATTTGAATATTGCGAAGGAATGTAAATCTGTTCTTTTTTCATCCTTCCCATAAAATTTCCAAGCCTGAAGCTGGGAATATATGTCTGAAGAATAGAGGGTACAGTAAGAAATCCGATGATTATTATACTGAATATCGAGAAGACAACAACTGATCTTTTTTTATTAAAGAAATTGAAAAATAACAGAAGGAAAATGACAAAAAATACATCAATAAAAAATCGGTATTGAGCTGAGAATAAAATAACCAAAATACTCTTGATGATTATAGAAAAACAAATCAGGCTAATGATCTTATTTTTTTTGATAAAGCTAAAAATGATAAGTGCAATAAGACTTATTATAAAAGAAATATTAATTACGGATTTTATCCCATCTAAAAAAAGCCAGTTTTTAATGTAGTCTGCAAAAGTAAACCGGGAAATTTCCTGATAAGAGTACTGCATGTCATACGTTTTCTGTATGGCAAACTGGGAGGAAATTCGTAAAACTTCTTTATTGGGTTTCCAGCTTACACCAACATCACCTATAGAAATTGGAAAAATAGGGTAGCCGAATGTCCAGATATTTTTAATGCAAAACAACAGAAGAATCAAAAAGCCGGGTACAAATATCTTTGATGATGATTTTATAATAAATAAAGAATACAGGAAGCTTACTATCGGCAGCCATATCATTGTTGGTTTAATGGCAAATACAAAGACAGAAAATGCAAACAATGAAGCCGGTGATTGGTTTCCTTTTAAAATTTCCATTAAAATAATAAGTGAAAACACAATGACTGGTAGATCAGGACTTGGAGACTGGGAAAATAACAGCAAAACAGGCAGGAAGCATAACTGGATCCAGCTTTTTTTTTCAGTAATATACAAAGCATAGATGATAAGTAATACTGAATTCATCCTCAGAAAAGGATCTGAAATATTTGAAAATCCAGCCTGAAATATATGCCAGACAGACATTTGCCCCAAAGTGAGGTCAAGGTTTGAGATTCCTCTTACCATTCCAAATTCGGTCAGCCATTTTATGGTAGGAACATAATACCCAAAATGATCTAAAATGAAGGGATAAAAGGATCCGCAAAATAAAATGATCACTGAAATGACTATTGCTAATGCATAATCTTTTTTAGAAAAAATATTAAATTCTTTGTAGGTTTTTCCTTTAAAGAAAAAGAACAACCCTATCAATATTGTGCTAATCTCTACAGGTGAATTTAAAGGGATAAAGAATGCCAGAATAGTCCAGATAATGCAAATGCCAAAAATTCCGTATAAAGCTTTACCATAAACCCCATCGAAAGGATTGGTTAAAACACAATCAAATACTTTCCCGCAACCTATCAGAACCGGAATCAGAAAAATACTGGAAAGGAGAATTAAAAACATAAAAAAAGATTGCTTAAAAATAAGCAATCTTTCTAAATTATTGTGAAAATAATTAATTACGTGGCTGTACTCTTCCGCTTTTTCTATCCTGTGCTCTACCAAGTGTATATCCAGTGGCACCGCCAATTACCCCACCGATTGCGGCACCGGCACCCGGACTCTTCTTATTAACAATTGCTCCTAACGCAGCTCCACCTACGGCACCGATAATGGTACCTTTAGCAGCTTCACTCATCCCTTTCTTCTGGGTAGTACCCTGGGAGGCACTGCTTCCGTTGTTCGCATAATTTCCGTTACTTGAACTTGAACTCGGTCTGTCTCTGTACACTGTATGCGTTTCTTTGATTACCTGAGGTTTTGAATTGGCTGCAGCGGTTTTTGCCTGTTGAACTTCAGCGATGCTGTCTGCCTTTTTCTGCGCTTCATAAGCCATCTTTTCTTTTTCAATAGCTAATTTTTGCTTTTCAATTTCAAGCTGTCTCATCTGGAATTCCATTTTCTGTTGCTCCAGTGATTTTTCGGCGATCTGATCATCTTTTTTACAGGCTGTCAGTAAAAAAACTGATAATAAACCTGTCAACACTATACTTTTCATAATTCAAATTTTAATAGGGTCCAAAAGACTAAGCTTTTGTAACTATGATATTTTCAATTATGAAGCCAAAATTCAGTTAAGTAATGTTAAAATTTTAAAAATAATCATAATAATAAGTATATATTGTTGCACAGCTAATATAATGATAAAGTGAAAATCTTACTTATTCAGTAATGAATATGAATCATTTAATAGATCTGGAAGTATCTCACGGCATTATGATCTTACTCATATTATTATTGAATAATAGTATCTATTTTTGAAAAATATATCACACATCAAAAATTATAATATGAAAAAAGTAATGCTATTAATGCTAGGAGTAAGTCTATTTGCAGTAAGCTGCAAAAAGCAGGAAACGCAGAATGAAAACAACTCAATGAGTGATTCTGCAACTACAGGAACCATGTCTCCTGACAATACAACTACCGGAACATCAATGGATACAACAGCCAGCGTACGAGACAGTGCGATGAATCAGGGATCCGGAAATGGCAATCAGGCTACAACACCTAATCAGACAGGCGGATCCAGTCGTAATGCCCAGGGTTCTGGCAGCAGAGCGGATTCCGCAAGATAAAGACACTTTTTTAGACCCCATATACCCTTGTAAACTCCTCACAACCCTTGAGGAGTTTATTTTTTTCTTTATTCAATAAATTTATTTTATATACTAGCACATTGTGATTCTGGTCATAAAATCCAAATGAATTCATACTTAATTTTACTTCAGAATTAATTAATTGATTCTATAAAAATTTTTTTTCATCATTTGTGTTTTTTTAGGGTCTCCATTTTTGGGGACCTTATTTTATTATACGCTGAAGTTATCAGCTATCATTTTTAATCATTCACCTTGATAGAAAACAATTTTTATCGTTTTATCCCATAAAACAAAGATGTAATAAATTTCCCATTTTCAATCACTTGTGAAAACTATGACGGGATTTGATGCATTTTGACGGCATTTGACGTGTTTTAAAGGTGCTTTCTTCGGGGCTTCTTCGATCACCTTCGGGTCGGCTTCGGAAAAACGGTACTTTTTCCGAAGAGTTTCCGAAGAACTCCCGAAGGATTGTCGAAGAAATCTGATCTTTTTTGAGAATTTTTATAATTTTTTTTCGTTGGTCTGTTTTTATTGAAATGGCTTTATGAGAGATTAATTTCTGTTAAAAGTCACTTTAATAAGAATAAAAATAACCTGCTGGTGCTAAGCTGTAAATATTATTCACAAGGTGTTTTTTTGCATTTTGTTGTTACTGTAAATTCTTTGTAATCTGTGATTTTGGTATCCTATTTTTTTATAATTTCGCTCTGGATGTAAAGAATATGATTCAACCTTACAAGCAAAAGCTGCATCTAACATAATAATGCGACACCTTTTGTCGCCCATGAGGAATAGTTTTGTATAACAGGTATTATTTGAATCCAAAACTTGAAAAATTAATAAAAACAAACCATGATAACAACCATTTCTATCCAGGCAATTTCTAATGATTGCTCCACTTTTTTAAGAACAAACAGGTTCTTAGTTTCTTAAAATAACTTCATCAGACAAAAAATAATACTTTAATTCTTTCAAACAATACGTATGAAAAGACTTTATTTCAGTGCATTAACTTTATGCACATTCTTGAGCATTTCCGCCCAGGAAGTAGTCTGGCAGAAAGATATCCAATCTTCGACACAGGATTTTCTTTCGCAGATTACCACGACTATTGACCAGCAATATCTGATAACCGGAAGCTCCATCCCTTCGAGAGCCCTTTCGGAAGCTGGAAGCAAAAGCCAGACGCCAACAGCCAACAGCCAGAAGCAGAATAACGGTTACGATTTCCATTTAATCAAACTCAACCAACAGGGCGATGAAGTCTGGGAAAAATATTTCTCGGGACAGAACCATGACTTTTTATCAGCTACGGTGAACACCCAGGAAGGTGGGTTTCTCCTGGCGGGCACGAGTTTCAGCGGAAAAGGTTTGGATAAAAAAGAAGACTCCAAAGGCGGATCTGATATCTGGCTCATTAGAATTAATGAATTCGGCGATGAATTGTGGCAGAAAACCATTGGCGGCGTTTCGGATGAAGAGGCCAGAGCGGTGATCCAGACGACGGATATGGGATTTTTTGTGGCGGGGAATGTTGCCTTCGGCTCTCTTCCCTTCGAGAGCCTCAGGGAACGGTGGTTGCGCAGGGAACGAGAGGTTACGGATCGAAAGACGTTCTGGTGGTAAGGCTGGACAAAAACGGGAAGGAATTATCACAACTGGTTTTGGGTGGAAAAGGTTTGGATGAGGTGGAGAAGATGATTCCGACGAAGGATGGCGGGGCCTTATTGGGTGTGTATTCGAGAAGTAGTGCGGTAACAATGAATGATAAGCGATCAATGATAAATGATGGTTCTCAGAACACAAGTTCTAGTTCAGGAATCAATCATCAATTATCAATCATCAATCATGCTAAAGCTACCGGCAACTATGGTGAGGGTGACTACTGGATCATCAAGCTTTCCAAAGACGGCAAGGTGGAATGGGAAAAGAATTTCGGAGGTAAAGGAGATGATCACTTAAGAACCCTGGCTTTAACATCTACAGGCTACCTAATCGGCGGTGAATCAAGATCAGAGAGATCGGGAAATAAAACAGTCGGCATCGAAGAAGGAACCGATTTATGGCTGATTTCACTTGATGAAAGAGGGGAAGAAATCTGGCAGAAATCCTACAACTTCAAAAACCGGGATGTACTGATGGGGATGAGTGTAATTACAAAGAGCCAAGGAGAAAGAGCCAGGAATCAAGATGTGACATCCGGGATTTTGCTGGGCGGTTATACCCAAGCTGAAGGGAGAATTGAAAATGATGATGAAACGTTCTGGATGCTGTATTTAGATCAGAATGGAAACGAACAGTGGAGAAAGCATGTGAAGGGAGAATCAAAGAAAAAAGAAGAGAGACTTTCAGATATTAAATTAAACAGAGACGGTTCAATTGTGTTGGCCGGAACAAGTGCTGAAGAATTAGGAAAAGAAAACTGGAAGATTGTAAAGCTTGGAGACAAACAGATTGACCAGCTGATCGAAAAGCAGGATATTAAGATCTACCCGAACCCGGTAACGGATTATGTATATGTGGAGCTTGGATTTGAGGGCTTAAGAGAAGGCGCGTTTGAGGCTGAAATTGCAGTGTATGATATGGGCGGAAGAAAGCTTGAAACGGTAAAAACAAAAAATAAGATCACCAAGATCAATACTCAGCCGCTAATTCAGGGAGCATATCTGGTGAGCGTGAAAACAAATGATAATAAAACGGCGAGCGCTAAACTAATTAAAAAATAACTATGACAAAAGTAAAAGATTTATTGTTAAAATATTGTGAACAAAAGTCTAGAACAAAGTTTTTTTCAGCTTTGATAATCCTAACCGCCATAATAGTTAATGGGCAAAATTCACAAAATTACCAATTGCCAAGAATCATCCATTCTTCACCAAACGCCCAAAATTTTGAACGATATGGAGAAATTCCGGTAGACTATAGTACCGGTGTTCCTAATATTGATATTCCTTTATATACTATTAAAGGCAGGAAATTAACATTACCTCTTTCAATTTCTTATCATGCTTCGGGTATAAAAGTGAATGATATTGCATCAGAGGTCGGTTTAGGCTGGGTTTTAAATGGTAAGGGCTTAATATCAAAAACAACTAACGGGAGAAGAGATGAAGCTAAAAGTACTGTCAGAAGGTACAATAGTTCAGCTCATCTATTACAGGATCTGAATGATCATTACCTTGACTATGAATGTAGCAGTCAAAATTATGCGGGTGCACTTGAACGGTTCAATTTTTATAATACACTATTTGTTGACGAACAGGACGTTATGAGTGACAGATACTTCTATAAGATTCCTGGTGGAGAGTCTGGAGTTTTTGTTTATGATTATTCTGTTTTTAATGAAAACGAAAACAGTGTAATCACGCTCCCATATAGACCTATTAAAATCAAAAGAAACTTTACTTATATTCAAAATAATTCCTCTACTCAAGATCAGACTTTTGAACTTACAGATGAAAATGGGAATATATATACTTTTACTCCATATACGATTAGTGATAATTCATCTGAATGGTACGTTACACAGATAAAGTCTGCTGATGGATCAGAAAATATAGCTTTCAATTATACTAAGCAGAGTCCTTCGTCATCGATAGCCATACCCTCTTATATTTACAGGGGAAGGGTAGAAAATTATCAGGGGCAACCCTGTACTGCATCAGATGTTTATGGATCTGTAACATATCAGGGGACACCAGTATCTGATTTTACAACTCCTATTCTTAATTCTATTGTAACGGATCAAGAGATCATTACTTTTGACTATGATAATAGGAATGATTTTTTATATTTAAAAAGACTGAAATCTATTTCAATTGCTTTAAAAAGTACACCAACTGTTATCCGAAAAAAAATCCAGTTTTATGAGAAATACTTCGGATCAACGAACGAGGATCGGAGACTTGGTTTGGATTATGTGACAATAACAGCGCCCGGTAGCACAGATGTTGAAAAGTATTCTTTTAAGTATAATGAAAATACAATGTTGCCCCCATATCCAAATAAACTTTCCACTGTCAAATTTAATGAAGATTTTTGGGGTTATGCTAACGGGCAGACTAATTATATCAATATTCCTAGAGATTATATTTCAAATATCTCAGAAAGAACATCTTATGGGGCTGTAAGAGATGGAGACCTTTACAGTGGTCTTGCTTCCGCATGTATGTTACAGGAAATTAAGTATCCCACCGGTGGTAAGACTGTTTTTGAGTTTGAACGCTATTATAATGATAATTTATACTCTTACAGGAGTAACGGCGATGGAGAAAAAAGAGGAGTATTAGGAGGCTTTAGGGTACGAAAAATTTCAAATTACAAAAATGATAGCGATGCCAATCCGGAAATAAAGTCATATGTTTATGACGGAGCGGTATATAAATCTCCTAATTATACTTATTTCAGAAAACCACAGCAGTTTCTTGAAAAAATTCTTATTCCTCCTCCCTATAATGAGGGCTATCAGCCTAGTGAGTGTTGGGCCAATTACACCGTAGAAATTGTATATTCCAATCCTATTTTATCAATGGACGTAGCACCAGGATTACCAATTGTTTATAATTCTGTTACGGAATATAAAGGCACACCAACAAATAATTCAGGTAAAACAGTTTACAATTATGGAAATCCCTATTCTCCTGCCGATTATGATGCTCATTATCATCCCGCTGAAGCAGATGGGCCATGGTTCTATCATCCGTACCATTACGATAAAGGAAATTTTGTTCCTCAACTACAAAGCAAAGAAGTATATGATGATACAAACAAAATTTTGTATAAAGAATTTAATCACTATAATTCTTTTTTTACAAATACCTTTATAACAGGTATAAAACTAACACAAAGTGTCAAAATTACCTCAGATTCTTATTTTATGGCAGTAACCCTAAACGGAATATCCGGTTGCTGTCAATGTACAGCTCCATCCAACACCTGTAATGCAGGTGGTGCTTGTATACAAAGGCCGATTTTATTTAAAAATTCCATTATTGCTGTTGATACGGAGGCTATTCAGGAAGCAACATTGCTGGAATCATCAGTCAGAATGACATATGACCGTTTAAATCCTAATAAATTTGTAACAGACTCAATACATTATACATACAATCAGTATAATCTGTTGCCAAAAGAGGCCACCACTGTCAATAGCAAAGGAGAAAATGTACTGACTCAGTATAAATATCCTTATGACTTCTCATCATCCCTGCCCTATTCGACAATGCTCACAAAGCATATATTATCGCCGGTGATTGAACAGACTGTCAGCAATACTACTTTAAACAAGCAAATCCAGAAAATCCAGACTTCTTATAAAGATTGGGGTAGTAATATCATAGAGCCTGAAATTATAAAAGGACAGATGGATGTGACAACTCCTCTGGAAAACAGGATACGATATTTAACTTATGACAGTAAAGCCAATCCGCTGACGGTAAAAAAAGAAGATGGAAATCCGCTAACTTATCTGTGGGGATACAATAAATCATTGCCTATTGCAGCAGTAGAAAATGCGAAATATCTATCAGCAATACTAGATGATAGCAACAATGTCTCGTATTCAGCCTTGGTAATACCGATGGGAAGCACAGTGTATGAGCTGGGAACCTTTACGATTACAGAAGAAAAAAATTATAAAATCAACAGGACATACGAAAGATATCCTGAAAATACCTCCGTGATGTACCAGATTACATTTGAAAACATCAATAACAGTAGCGGTACGGTATCCTTTACAGATTCAACACCTTCTAATGGAAACTTTTACACATTTACAACGCCATCAATTAATCTTAAGCCCGGTACATATAAAGTTAAACTCACGAATATTGGTTATAACGGGTATCAGGGACAGATTGAAAACAATTTTAATTTTAATATTGAAAGTAGCGTTGAGGCTTCTATTCCTTTTCACACAAGTTTTGAAGAAGAAACTACCAACATCAGCAATACTTATGCTCTTACCGGAAAAGTTTCCCATACAGGAAATTATGTAGTCAACTTACCATCAGGTAGTCTTGATTACGATAAAGTAATTGTTTCTTACTGGGGGAAATCAGTAGCTTCCACACCTTGGCAATATGTTGAAAATACCGTTACTTTAGGAAATGCCCAAAACTATTTAATAGGATCAAATTATTCCTATATAGATGAGGTTAGGGTATATCCTGTTGGCGCGTTAATGACGACCTATACCTATGATCCCTTTCATAAAGGACAAACCAGTATTATGAAACCGAACGGTCAGACTGAATATTATGATTATGATGCCTTTGGAAGACTTAAGGAGGTTTACATTATAGAAGGAAATGTAAAGAAAACGATTAGAACTACTAATTATCACTATAAGCCATAAAAACCAAATTATGAGAAAAATAATCATTCCTGTCAGTACATTGTTTGTAGCAGGTATTTTGAATGCCTAGACATCTCCTAGTTCTACAGAAAACTACATTTATAGCAAAACTTATTTATCCGATCCTACACAATCAAATACTAGAACTTCCGAAACCGTCCAGTATTTCGACGGATTGGGAAGACCCAAGCAGGTAGTGAATATCAAAGCCTCTCCGCAAGGCAAAGATGTGGTCACCCATATCGAATATGACGGCTTCGGAAGGCAGGTGAAAGATTATCTTCCCGTTCCCCAACAGGGGACACAAAACGGAGCCATTTACACTTCACCCTTGAGTAATGCTACCCAATCCACCCTTTACGGTTCAGAGAAAATCTTTTCAGAGAAAATCCTGGAAAACTCTCCATTAGATAGGATCTTACAGCAAAAACAGGTAGGTACTGCCTGGAATGATAAACCTGTACAGTTTGGTTATGATGCCAACGCTACAGCAGATGGGGTAAAGAAATATGTTACGGTGACCACCTGGGAAAACGGAGCCACAAAAAGCACCATCAGTCAAAGCACTGTTTATGGTGATGCGAAATTGTATAAAAACACGGTAGCAGATGAAGATGGTAACCAGACCATTGAATTCAAAAACGGAGAGGGACAGGTTCTGTTAGTCAGAAAAATGCTGAGTGCAACGGAAAAAGCCGATACGTATTATGTGTACAATGAATACAATCAACTGGCTTTTGTCATTCCTCCCAAAGGAGCTGTTGCCACCGATCCTAATACGGTGCTTTCAGATCTTTGCTACCAATACAAGTATGACGGGAGAAACCGTCTGGTGGAAAAGAAGCTTCCGGGTAAAGGCTGGGAATACATGGTATATGATAAGCAAGATAGGCTAGTGATGACCCAGGATGCCAATATGGGAAGCACCAAGCAGTGGCTTTTCACCAAATATGATCAGTATGGCAGGGTGGCTTACACAGGGATTTATACAAGTTCTGCAAATTATAATAGTCAGGGAAGAGCCTCGGAACAGGCGAATGTTGACTCCAAGGGCAGCAACAATGTAACGCGGTCTGCTGCGATAGGCTTTAACAACAGCAACATGGATGTGTATTATGATAATTCATCTTCCAGTAGTTATCCCAATACCATTACCAAGCTTTTAAGCATTAATTACTATGATACCTATCCGTCAGGATCACCTGCTGCTGCCAATGTTTTTGCCCAGTCCCTCTTAACAGATAATGCAGCAAACGGAATTTCCACCAAAGGACTTCCTGTAGCTAATTATGTGAAAAATATTGAAAATGACGGCTGGACCAGGAACTATACTTGGTATGATACCAAGGGCAGGACAATCGGAACCCATTCGGTCAATTACCTTGGAGGATATACCAAAACAGAAACCCTGCTGGATTTTGCAGGAATTCCACAAAATACCAATACCTATCACAAAAGGGATGGAGATATGGTAGAAGTTCAGGTGAAGGAAAAATTTGTGTATAATGCACAGAATATGCTTTTGAAGCACTATCATCAGGTAGATAATAATGCAGAGGAACTCTTAGCCGAAAACAGCTATAATGAAAAAAGTCAGCTGATTAACAAAAAAGTTGGGGATAACATTCAGAGCATCGATTACACTTACAACATCCGTGGCTGGATGACCGGCATCAATCCGGAGGCAACAGCATCCATGGAAAACAAACTTTTTGGGTATGATATCCGTTACCAGAATCCTACAAACACTCAGCTCTCTCCTGAAAGGTACAATGGTAACATATCCGAAATAAACTGGACAACTGAAAACGGAATCCTGAAAAGATATGCTTATCAATATGATGGGCTGAACCGTCTTAAAAAAGGAATCTTTTTAAATCCTGATAATGCCGAACCTGAAAACAACTGGAATAATGAGACTGTAGATTACGATATCAACGGGAATATAACTCGTCTCAGAAGAAATGCCAGGAGTTTTTACAGTGGCAATGCAGAGCTTATCGATGATCTGGTGTACGAATATTCGGGCAACCGGCTAATAAGTGTTGACGACAAAACTGACAACCCTACAGGCTATGAGGGAGGCGGAAATCCGATGGAATATGATGCCAACGGGAATATGAAAACGATGCCGGATAAGCAGATTCATACTATTGGATATAATCATCTTAACCTTCCCAATGCGCTTAGAATAGAGGAAAATAAAAAGAAAATAATCTATCTGTACCGTGCCGACGGAACCAAGCTGAGAAAGACATTTAATTTCCTGAAACAGGATGGCTCCGTATACACCACGATTACCGATTACCTGGACGGATTCCAGTATCTGAGCACAGCAGGAAACAAACCCAATGAGCTTGACCTATAGAATATGCCTACGAACAGGAATCTTTTATAAAGCATACGTCACCAAATAATCCTGATCCTACCCTTAAGTTTTTTCCTACTGCTGAAGGGTTTTATGATTATGAAAAAAAGGAGTACATCCAGTATAAAGATCATTTAGTAAACGTACGGGTAAGCTATAAAAAAGGAAACAACGGCATTGAGATTACCGATCAGAATGATTATTATCCTTTCGGGATGAATATTCCACGGGAAGAGAAAGCGGTCTTTGGGACAAGTAGTTTGTATAATTATAGAGAATTGAATAAAATAAATAATAAAAGTGTGATTTAACCGTTCATTTTAAGATAAGATTTTATTCTTTTTTATAAATTCCTGATAACTTTTAACAGTTTTTTTATAAAAAAACATCATCTTATATGCTATTTATTAGCAAAAAACAAATAGATTTGCAATGATTAATATTAAATGATAACTTATGAAGAAAATTTCTACTTTCTTAGTAATTCTTCTGTGTTTGTTAAATCTTGGCGCCATACCGGATGCCTACGGACAAACACCAGCTCCATTACCGTATTCACAAAACTTTAATACTGCAAATGATTTCACGCTTCTAAACGGAACTCAGACAAATAAGTGGTTTTATGGTTCTGCTACGGGTAATACCGGAAACTCTCTTTACATCTCAAACAATGGTGCTGCAAATGCTTATACCGTCAATGCATCGAGTGTTGTACAGGCTTACAGAGATTTTACAATTCCTGCAGGATCTACGATTGCCAACTTTTCATTTGACTGGAAAGGGGAAGGGGAAAGTACTTTTGATTATTTAAGAGTATGGATTGTTCCGGAAACATTTACACCAACGCCGGGAACTCAGATTACAGCCGGAGCCGGAAGATTTCAGGTAGGGCAGTTTAATCAGCAGTCTTCATGGCAAACATTTACTAGTCCGAATCTCAATGTGAGTGCCTATGCAGGAACAACAATGAGACTAGTGTTTGAATGGAGAAATGATACTATTATCGGAACTCAGCCCCCTATTGCGGTAGACAATATTAATATTAGTATTCCTACATGTATCATGCCTTCAAATATGGCCGTTCCTACAGCAGGTGTCACTACTGCCACACTTACTTGGTCTGCCCCAAATCCTGTTCCGGGTGTAGGATATGAGTATTATCTTAGCACGACAAATACGCCACCTACTTCTTCAACTCCAGGAACAGCTATTGCCGGAACAACGGCAAATCCTGGCGGTCTTGCATCTGCTACTACCTATTTCTGGTGGGTGCGGTCTGTATGTAGTGGTACTGATAGCAGTATTTGGGTGGCGGGACCTAGTTTTTCTACAACCCAGATACCTGCGACAATACCTTATACACAGAATTTTTCAACAGGAAATGATCTTCAGCTTTCTAACGGGACACAGACCAATAAATGGTTTTATGGTTCTGCAACAGGAAATCCTGCCAATTCGCTATATATTTCAAACACGAATGGTGCGACCAACGCTTACAATACAAGTTCAACCAGTGTAGTTCACGCATTCAGAGATATTGTCGTTCCTGCAGGAAGTACTGATGCCACTTTAATGTTTGACTGGAAAGGGGATGGAGAAAGTATTTTTGATTATTTAAGAGTATGGCTGGTGCCTGTCAGTTATATGCCGACTGTCGGAACCCAAATTACTGCCGGCGGAGGAAGAATTCAGATCGGAGGAAACTTTAATCAGCAGACAACATGGCAGAATTACTTCAATCCCGGCCTTAATCTAAGCTCTTTTGCCGGGGGCGTTATGCGTCTTGTTTTTGAATGGAGAAATGATGGAACTGCTGGTACTCAGCCTCCTATCGCTATCGATAATATTAACTTAAGTATCCCTACATGTAAGGTTCCTCAAAATATTCAGGTAACGAGTGTAGGGTCAAATACAGCATCAATTAGCTGGACGGCCCCTTCGCCGGCCCCGGTTGGAGGATATCAGATTTATGTGACAACGACTAACACTCCTCCTACATCTTCAAGCATACCAACTTCAAGTGCTACCGGAACTTCTACAACATTGTCTCCTCTTACGCCAAACACAACTTATTATTTCTGGGTGCGTTCGGTGTGTGCAGGACCAGACAGAAGCTTCTGGGTTGCGGGTCCTAGCTTTACAACCACTCAGATTCCTGCTACACTTCCTTATATACAGCAATTTACTTCAGGAAGTGACTTAGGATATACCAACGGTACACAGGTTAATAAATGGACTTACGGAAGTGCGACAGGAAATCCTGCCAATTCACTTTATATTTCCAATACCAACGGAACAACGAATGCTTATGATACAGGTTCAACAAGTTTAGTGCACGCATACAGGGATATTGCTATTCCTGCAGGAACAACTACAGCAACTTTCTCCTTCGACTGGAAATCAGTTGGTGAAAATAACTGGGATTATTTAAGAGTTTGGCTGGTACCTGCTACGTTTATGCCTACTTCAGGTAATCAGATTAACGCAGGAACAGGAAGAATTCAGATTGGAGGTAATTATCAGCAACAGTCTACATGGCAAACTGTTCTTAATCCAACATTGGATGTCTCAAGTTTTGCAGGAAGTACAATGCGTCTTGTTTTTGAATGGAGAAACGATGGCGGTGTTGGTACACAACCTCCTGCGGCAATTGATAATATAAATTTAAGAGTGTGCAGCAAAGCAACTCCTGTTGTAACAATGGGTACACCAACGCACAATTCAGTTGTATTGACATGGCCACAAGATAATGGTGGAGCAAGCTATATTATCAGATACAGACCGCAAGGTACAGGTGCAAACTGGCAAACAGTAAGTATTGCAGCAGCTCCTTATCCACAGCCGACAAATACAACGACATTAAATAACCTTATACCTGCAACATTATATGAGGTACAGGTTATTGCAGTTTGTAACGGAAGTCAGGGAACTCCTTCTAACAATACATTCACTACGAGATGTGATCCTACACCTCCGGATGTGACGATCACTAATATTACTACGAATTCTGCTTTAGTTACCTGGTCTCCATTGGCAGCCAGCTCACACTATTTCATGAGATATAGAATTGTAGGAAGCGGTGCCGGAGGATGGAGTCCTAATATTCCTTTGCCTGCAGCGCCTGCCAATACATATCCTCTTGGATCGTTAAATGTATATACTACATATGAAGTGCAGATTGCCAATATGTGTGATAACGAGAGTACGTTGAATCCTTGGTCTAATCCTAAAGTATTTACAACCCTGAGAACCTGTGATATTGCTCCTCCGGGATTAACGATCACCAATCTTACGCCAACAACTGCTGAGGTTACATGGGATCCTTTCCCAGGGGCTACCTATATACTGAGATATAGAAAAGTAGGTATTCCAAGCTGGACAACAATTACCTCTAATACCAATACGATAACATTATCCGGTTTATTAGAATTAACGCAGTATGAAATGCAGGTTGCAAACGTTTGTAGCGGTACAACAGGTACTTATACATTACCATACATGTTTACAACGCCGACAGTTGTATATTGCCAGATGGCTTCTACAGCTTCTACTTCTGAATATATTTCAAAAGTAACTGTAACACCAACGGGTAAACCTGAAAAGATTAATGAATCTCAAGCTTCAAACTATACGGATTATACCGGAGTTACAGATAAGTTTATAGAAATGATCCAGGGATCTGCTGATAACAGGATTACGATTGAGAAGAAAATATCGGGCAATACAAATGCAGGAGTAGCTGTTTGGATTGATTTTAACAGAAACGGATATTTTGATATTAATGAAAGAGTTTTTGTATCAGGGCCAAATAATGAGCAAACTGTAAGCGGAACTTTCTCTGTGCCAGTTGATGCATTTGTCAGCATGACAGACTTCAAATATGTGGTCATGAGAGTAGCTATGCAAAAAGATGCAATTCCTGTGAATTGTACCAATTTCCCTGATGGTGAAGTTGAAGATTATACAGTAAGAATTTCTAAACCTATAGTTCCGAATCCGGTTAATCAGACTGATATTCTTATTTATCCAAATCCGGTAAGAACGGTACTGAATGTGAAAAATATCAGTAAAAAAGCAAATTATAAAATTTATAATGCTACCGGACAAATTGTATCATCAGGAATTATTCTGAATAACAAAATTGATGTGCATAATCTTATCAACGGTGTATATGTAATTGATATCGATGATAATCAGGTGACTGCACAGAAGAAATTTATTAAAGAGTAATATATTTAATATTTAATTTAGAATAGCTCTCAGAAATGAGAGCTATTTTTTTTACTGAAAAATTTTAACATAAATTAAATGATTGTTTAATTTTATTGAGAAGAATTTTTAATGGCATATTGTTCAAAACCCTTTTATACAGCTCAATACATGATTAAAATCGTTTTAAAGCATTTCTTAATATTTGATAAAATTTTGTTAATTGATAAAATATATCGAAATAAACACTTTTAATAACCCGGACATTTATTAAATTTGCAGTCACTCATGTTTAATTTGAGTTTTCATGGTTATTAGTTTTTAGCCCTCATAGAAATATGGGGGCTTTTTTATTTAGAATAGTTTTTTTTGTTCCTATACCATCCTGTGCGTTATGATGCGTTATTTTGATTTTTACAGTATAGATATACTTTAAACCTTGAATTACTGCTGTAGTGCTTGCAGCTTTCGTCGACAAACGAAGATGGAGATTTTCTGAAATCATCAAGATACTTTTTTCCTTCTTCTTCGATAGAAGGTATGATGATAAAGTCGTAAAGAGTTTTGGTAAAATTACTTGAATTTTTTAAAATCGTTTTCTTGTGTTTTAAAGCTTTGCTGAATGTCATGTTATCAGTTTTTTTACAAATGTAAATAAAACATACAAGTCATAGAAAAAAATATAGATTATAATCATCAATTTTAAAGAAAATTATCTATAAATTTGCATCGATTCTCATGTTTAATTGAGTTTTCATGGTTATTAGTTTTTAGCCCCTGTTAATCAGGGGCTTTTTTGTTGAAGAGGCTCATTTTTTTATCCTTCAATTATCAAATGGGTATATTTTTCGCCACTATTGAAAATATCATGGCATAAAACTTGAATAACTAAAAACAACTATTAAAAAATCCTTAAAGGAACTTTACCTTATAATATTCTCGGAGCGATCTGAGAATATTTTTACAAGAAACACCATCACTTAAATATTAATTTTTTCATTTAATCCTCCGCCGTGGCTGGGGATTTTTTCTGCTACTTTTAAAATATGTATCTTTACATAAAAATTATTGAGTGTCTTATATCATAAAAACAACATCAGAAGGCCTAATATATGTGAAGGCCTCTAACATCATCAATGTAAAAAAACCGAACTCTATTGAAGGTGCAAAAGTATTGGGCAAACCATTGGTTGTTAATGTTAATCATATTGGTTTCCTTAGTTTTAATATAGAAGGTAATGTGACTTTTTTTATGGCAAGCGGCTTTGAAATTTCTGTAAATATACTTTATGAAGAAGCTGAAGATGCATTCAATGCTGCAAAAGCCGGCATAGAAAAGATCATACGTTAATGAGTATATTAAAAAGAACAGCTTCTTTAAGACAGAACTTTATAATCCCTGACGGGAAGATGTAATCCTACTTATCTTTTCTCGGAAGATTGTATTTTACTATTAATCCCATAACAGTACCAATCGCTAAACTTCCTAAAATGGTATAAATATTAATATCATACATGGTTTATTTTTTATTATTATCCTTAAAATCCTGAATTTCTTTTGCTGTTATCTTTTCTTTCCGCGCCTCACTTCTGATTCCCGCTTCAATTACTTCCACTTGATTATGGTTTCTTTTTTACATAATATTTCCAAAGCATTCTGACTTCACCGGTCATTCTAACAGATGTCTGCTTTTTTGCCATTTCTTAGTTTTTGTAAAGATAGATAAAAATAAGTACCACAATTATATGTTTTTTATAAAACAGTTTGTATTGTACACCAAAGCCGTATACATTTGTAAGGTAACTCAAATCATTAATCATGAAACTAATGCCTCTTTCAGATTTCGTTCTGGAACAAGCAGATAATCTTATCAAAGTTTGCGACAATTGCAACCAATCGGATGATCTGGATCTTGCGCGACGTGAATTCATTGTAAGGATAAAAAACTATTCAGGCCTTTTAAAACAGCCGTTGAAGCAGGAAATGTTTGTACCATGTCAGGAAGATGGAAGTGTTGTAGAGCCGGAACCTCTTGAATTCGATGGTAGTAATCAGTTGCATTTTAATAAATATAACGAAGCTGAAAAGAAAGTTTTCTTTGAAGGGTTTCGTTTAAGTGCCAAAGATGAAGTTACAAATGATTCTTTAAAACTCACTATATTCTTGTCTATTTATCAATTTAGAAATTTTCAGAAAAACATTGTCGGCGGGGGAGATTTGTTTGGAGAAACAACTGAAGCTTTGGCTTATTCAAATTTAGGCATCGAACTCACTGCTTCTGCATTACAGAAAATAGGCATTAATAATAGAGTATAATATAAAATTCGGGGAGCTGAATTAAAAATTAAAACCATACTCATCAATTTGTCGTATATAAAATCAAAGGTCACCTTTAGTCTTAAAAAGGCTTTTAAATCAGGTTGTGATAATTAAAAATACAGCTCAATTTTGAGTTTTTCATGGTTATAAGTTTTTAATCCCCGAAGTAGTTCGGGGATTTTTTGTATAAACTTTTAGGCTGATAAGATTTGTTTCAGGGTAGAGGCGATCTAAAGGAATTTATTCATTTAAATAAAAGCTGATTCAGATGCATAATATAGTAGCAGATATAAAAGAAAAAAGCTTCTCTATAATCACTGATCATCAGTTTATATAGAGAAGCGAAGAGGTACCTAGCGGATTCGAACCGCTGTAGATGGTGTTGCAGACCACTGCCTAGCCGCTCGGCCAAAGTACCCTGTCTTTACCATTTTTAGGTGTGCAAATATAATAAAATATATGATTCGACAAAAATTTTTCAGGCAATTTCTTTTGCACCGATGCTTTCAATCTCCCTTTTAATCTGGGTTTCAGCCTTATAATTTTTAATGTTAATCACTCTTGTATCGCTCCAGCTGTCATGCCATCCGTTTCCGCCTCCTAAAAATGAAAGTGCGTCAAAAGGTACAAGGCGGGAAATGTTACGGATAAAATAGTCCATAAAAGTTGGTTCTGTACCATCTGTTGAAATAGCTCTGGTGCCTGTAATATACTTTCCTATTGTTCTTCCTTTGGTAAAATATTCCATCAGTAAAGCATATAAAAAATACACAGTTGAGGTAATGACTATATCCATAAATTTATTTACCGCTCCTAAAGCTGTAGCCAGATTAATAAAGTATTCGATTCCGAAAAGTTCATAACTTAAAGAAGCAAAAAATCCGAACATCATAAAAAGGATAAGAACAACAATCCTGTCAATGATAAGATTACCAAAACGAAGCCACGAGCCGGCTCTGTTGTTTTCAACAACTCTTAATATTTTTTTCATGGTTAAAATATATTAGTTTTTACATTCCGTTTAACATGAGTTTTAAAGAGGCTTTGGTGTCAATAACAGCGGTGATCCCTGAAGGATTCATCAGGATATTCCCCGGCTTTAAATTAAAAACCTGTCCGCTCATTTTTAATCCTTTATAATATTCTTTGTTGAATGCCTCTTCAATACTTTTCTTAGAATTATTTTCAAGATCCTGAGTAGGGATTCCGTATTCTTCTTCGATCATTTTTATAATCTTTCCCCGGAAAAGCAGAGTGGCAGTCTTTTGTAGAATATTTGAAGTTTTCAGTTTAAATTTGGTATCAGATAATACTATTTTCTTTTTGATATCGCTGTAAACAGGAATACCTGAAATGAACACTGTCCCGTTAACATAACCTTCTGTTTGTGCTTCGATCATGACACGATCATCAACACCGTAAACTTTGATGTCAGTGATTTTAACAGATGAGCCTCTCACATCATATTCTTTATTTAAAAACATAGTACGGGCAATAGCAGTCGCTTCTGTGAATGGAACATTAGCCGTTGTCTGAAGCAAAAACTGATTTGCAAACGAAGAAACAAAGCCAAAATCAGAAGCAGATTTTACAAGTTGTGAAGATTCCGGTTTGCTTCCTGTAAATGTTTCAGAGAAAATATCAATTCCTAAGCTGGTGTTGATCTGATTGCCATAAAACTTCAATGGTGTAATATGAACGCTGATCGGCGTAATTTTAAGCCATGTATTAAATTCTTCCGAAATATGAAAAGGGTTGGAAAAAGCATTCCATGCTGACACTGCATAATTCTGAAAATTGAGCTGACCGGCCATTTGCTGATCGATGGTTTTGCAGAATTTCTCCTGCTGTTCCTTCAGGCTTTTTTCAACAAGAGAGGTGATCGGGATTTTAACTCTTCCAAAATCCAAAACGGGTTGAGTTACCCATCTGAAACCATTGGTTTGGGTTTGGGTTTGAATTGTCCAGTTGTTTCTTAGATTTATCGAAGTGTTGAAAGACATTACGGTTTCAAAAGTCGTACTCTGGTAGGTATAGAGCCCCAGTGTTCCGATTCCTTTCTCTGCCCATATTTTTAGAGGAACCTCAATCAGGATATTTTGACTGGTGCCGCCAACAAGCCTTATCGGCCGGGTTTTCCAGACTTTTACCTTGAATTGGTCATTATTATTGTCGGTATAAGAATCATCCTGATAAATGAGATCTTTTACGGAAGCATTTATCATATTGCTGATCTCCGAAAGAGGAATGGTTACCGGCATGGTGATGCTGGATCTTATCTTCGGAAAATTGTAGGAAGCAACCTGGTTGTCAGTCTGCCCGAAAATATTGACGAAAGCTAAAAGAAATAATATGCTAATGAATTTCAATTCTATAAGATATTTAAACGAAAATAGTAATATTTTTTAATTATTCGGCTTAAAACTTTTTTCCAGCTCAATACTGGCGCCTTTCATTTCGCCCTTCATTGGCGGAGCTGTTTTGGTTATTTTTAATTTAATATAATCAATCTGTGAAAATTTTTCATGAATATTATCGATGATTCTTCCAGCCACATGCTCCAGCAATTTAGACTTAATTTTCATCTCATGATGGATGATTTCATTAATGTCCGCATAGCTTATCGTATCATTCAGGTCATCAGATTCCGCGGCTTTCCAGAGATCTGTGTGAATTTCCAAGTTTAAAATGTAATACGTACCGATTATATTTTCTTCAGGTAAAACCCCGTGGTAGGCGTATATTTTTACATCTTCAAGATAAATTTTACTCATCTTATTAATATTATTATTTATAGCAAAAGTCGTTTAATTCTTTAGTATTCTATTGTATTTCAATATTTTTTGTCTAATAAATTTTCTGTCAATTATTTTCGATAGGTTATGATTTCTCAAAAATAATACTAAATTTATAAAATTAACCAAATCAAATTATTATGAAAAATTTTAAAAAATTAAACAGAAGAAATTTAGAGCAAATTAACGGAGGTGCAGGCCCTAAGAGCTGTAATGAATGTCCTGCAGATTCTAATTATACTTGTGATGAATATTGGGCACTTTCGGAGTTTTGCAGAAACTGTGTTCTTATTAACTCGGAATGTTATGTTCCTGCTCCGAATGACCTTTAAGTAATGAGGCGTTATGAGAAATAAAATTCCCCAAAAAGTATGACACTTTAGGGGAATTTTTTGTTTATTTTATACTTTTCGAAAGATCAAGCATCGCTTCGATAGGTTTTAAGGCTTTTAATCTTAATTCTTCATCAAGAATGATTTCCGGAAGCTCATATTTCATACACAAATACAGTTTTTCCATCGTATTGCGTTTCATGTAGAAGCATTCTGAACAGTTGCAGGATTCGTCAAAAACAAGTGCCGGAATCAGCTCTTTGTGAGGCGTGCGTTTTCTCATTTCGTGCAAAATTCCTTCTTCCGTAGCAATAATAAATTTCTGGCAGTCGTCTTTTTCAACATAATTCAGAAGTGCGGAAGTCGATCCTATAAAATGAGCTAACTTCAGTACGGCCTCTTCACTTTCGGGGTGTGCAATAAGTTTAGCATCCGGGTTATCTGCCAACTGTTTTGCGATTCTTTCCATTGAAAAAGCCTCGTGCACGATACAGCTTCCGTCCCAGAGGATCATATCGCGGCCGGTTTTCTGAGATAAATATCTTCCCAGATTCTTATCCGGTGCAAAAATAATCGGTCTGTCTTTCGGAAGTGCTTCAATCACAATTTCAGCATTTGAACTTGTTACAATGATATCACTTTCTGCTTTTGTTTCAGCGTTGCAATTGATGTATGTGGCTACTAAAGCATTCGGGTGCTGTTCACGCATTTTTCTCAACCCTTCTCCGGAGCAGCCGTCTGCCAAAGAACATCCTGCCATGGTATCCGGAAGAACTACTTTTTTAGTAGGATTCAGGATTTTTGCTGCTTCAGCCATAAAATGCACACCACAAAATACGATCATATCTGCATCCGTATCTTTTGCCTGTCTTGCTAATTGCAGGGAATCTCCAAGAAAATCAGCGATGTCCTGTATCTCTCCGGGTTGGTAGTAATGCGCCAGAATCACTGCATTTTTTTCTTCTTTCAACTGAAGAATGGCCTTCACCAGGTCTTCGCCTTGAGGAATCACCAGATCTTTTATATCTAAAAATCCCTTTACCGGAATTGTAGATTTAGCTTTTTCTAATGTTTCGGTACTCATATTTACCTCAATGTTTTAGATGGAAATTAAATCGAAATGTGGAAATTGGAACTTCATATCTTTAAACTTCATGCTTCCAGCTTCCATCATCAAATTTCTCTAACTTCCAATAAAATTTCTTATTAAACTTTCTATTTCTTTTTTTGCAATATCTAAATCGGAATTGATCACGATTTTATCGAATTCTTTCGCGTAAGACATTTCTTCTTCTGCCTTTGCTACACGTGTTCTGATGGTTTCAGCATCATCTGTATTCCTTGAGATCAATCTTCGTTCCAGTTCTTCAATGGAAGGTGGTTCGATGAAAATTGATAAAGCCTGTTCACCAAAATATTTTTTAAGCGAAATCCCGCCTTTCACATCAACATCGAAAATCACTACTTTTCCCTGGCTCCAGATTTTTTTAACTTCTGACTTCAGGGTTCCGTAATATTTATCGGTATAAACTTCTTCATATTCAACAAAAGCATCTTCTGCAATTTTCTGCCTGAATTCATCAGGACTTAAAAAATGATAATCCACCGCGTGCACTTCACTGCCTCTCGGCTGTCTTGTAGTGCAGGAAATTGAAAACTGCAATTCATTAAATACTTCCAGAGAATGTTTTACCAATGTCGTTTTTCCACTTCCCGACGGCGCTGAAAATATGATAACCTTATTCATGAATGATAAGAGATAAATGATGATTGATTTACTAAATATTTCACTTTTTACCTGATTCTTTTTACTTGGTTCTTATAAAACATTAAGTGTTTGTTCCTTAATTTTTTCAAGATCATCCTTCATCATCACCACCAGTTTCTGGATCTGTGCATGATTAGCCTTTGATCCCAACGTATTGATCTCACGGCCGATTTCCTGAGAGATAAAGCCAAGCTTCTTCCCGTTGAAATCTTCGTTATCCATTACCTCTTTATAATATTTCAGGTGTTGGGCAAGTCTTACCTTTTCTTCAGAAATATCAAGCTTTTCTGTGAAATAAGCCATTTCCTGGTAAAATCTGGTTTCATCTACATTTTCAAATTCTTTCAGTGACTTTTGGTAGCGTTCTCTCACCGCATTGATTCTTTCTTCTTCAAAAGGAATAACTTCAGAAAGATTTTTATCAATATTCTGTAAATTTCTTTCCAGCTCTTCGTGAAGAATTTTTCCCTCTGTTCTTCTGAATTCCTCAAATCGGTCAAGTGATGCATTTACAATTTTTGCCAATGCTTCCCATTCTCCTTCTGACAGCTCATCCGGTCTTGAAGTAATCGCATCCGGAAGCCTTACTGCCATTTTAAGGTATTCAAAATCCGGCCCGTCTGCAGCAATATGGCGAAGTTCACTGATGTAAGAATCAATTAAATTTTTATTAATTTTTACATCGGTAGACTCTTCAAGATTCTCAAGATTAATGTAGCAGTCTACTTTTCCACGGATGATCCTGTCGTTAAGAATTTTCCTGATTTCAAACTCTTTTTCTTTATAACGCAAAGGAATTTTAATATTCAAATCAAAGCTTTTGCTGTTCAGAGATTTAATATCTATGGTAACTTTTTTTCCTTCAAAAACACCTTCGGCTCTACCGAAGCCGGTCATTGATAAAATCATAGTTTTTTATTGTTGTACAAAGATAAACATTTAAGTCTATAGTTGAACTTAAAGTCAATGGCTGGAAGATTGAAGATGGAAGCAGGAAGCAGGAAGATTGTCGTGGATATAAATGACCCCTCAATTTTAACTTCCATCTTCAGGCTCCCATCTTCTTGCCAATTAAGTAAACTCATTTCCGTAAATTAGCACCGTGAAAAAGAAAAATTTAATTTCTGTTGTAGGACCCACCGGAATTGGTAAAACGAGACTCGCAATTGATCTGGCTAAACATTTCAAGACAGAAATTATTTCCTGTGATTCGAGGCAATTTTTTAAAGAAATGAAAATAGGAACCGCCTCACCTTCAGAGGAAGAACTGGCAGAGGCACCTCATCATTTTATCGGAAATCTGTCGGTTGAGGACTATTATTCGATCGGGCAATATGAAGAAGATGCTTTGAAAAAACTCCATGAACTTTTTGAAAATCACGATACGGTCATTTTGGTTGGTGGAAGTATGATGTATGAAAAAGCCGTGATTGAAGGCTTAAATGATTTGCCGGAAGCTGATGAAGAAAATCAGAAAAAATTAAATGAAATTTTTGAAAATGAGGGGATTGAGAAGCTTCAGGAAATCTTAAATGAACTCGACCCGGAATATTTTGCGGTAGTAGACTTTCATAATCACAGAAGGCTTTTAAGAGCGATTGATGTGATCTGGCAAACAAACAAAAAATATTCTGAGCAAATTGCTGTTTCACAAGACTCCAGAGATTTTAATACCATCCGGATTGGAATTGAAGCTCCGAGAGAAGAATTGTATGACCGAATTAACAGGAGAGTGGATATGATGATGGAAAAAGGTTTGCAGGAAGAAGCAAAAAGTCTAGAGAAATTTAAACATCTAACGGCTTTAAACACGGTTGGTTACACTGAACTATTCAAATATTTTGATGGTGAATGGGATTTGGATTTTGCGGTTTCAGAAATCAAGAAAAACAGTCGGAGATATGCAAAACGCCAATTGACCTGGTATCGGAAAGCAGATGATATTCATTATCTGCAGCTGGGATATTCTCAGGAGGATTTTTATCGGCTGATTGGATATATTAATGCTGGATTTGAAAAATAATTTATTTTAAACCATTAAGATTTAATTTAAGAAGTTCAGGATATTTAAGATAAGCTTTGCTTTTAATAATGCCTACTTAAAAAATCTACTTGATTTTTGCTTAATTAAACTTAACAACTTAAATGTTCTTAATGGTTTGAAAATTCTGCATTGTCATTCTGACGAAGGAAGAATCTTTGTTAATAATTCTAGATTCTTCACTGCACTTTGTTTCGTTCAGAATGACATAACATATTTTTTCAACAAATAAACAAAAAAATGCGATCCCGAAAGACCGCATTTCATTAACAATATAATTTTAATTTACTACTTCCAACCGCCTCCTAACGCTCGGTACAAGTCTACAATACTGCTTAATCTCTTTCTTTTTACGGATGCCAAATTAAGTTCTGCCTGTAGAGAATTTCCTTGAGCGGTTATTACTTCTAAATAGTTTGCCATTCCGCCTTTGTAAAGCATTTCGGCACTTTTAATTCCATCTTTTAAGGTTGCAACTTGTTCTGTTGCTTTTTGCTCCTGTACTTTTAAGCTTTCGTTAGAAACCAAAGCGTCAGAAACTTCACCCACTGCATTCAGAACAGATTGACGAAACGCCAGAACGTTTTTCTCTCTCTGAATTTTAGCAACATTTAAATCAGTTTTCAATTGTCTTTTCTGGAAAATAGGCTGTGTCAAACCTCCTAGCACAGACCCGAACAATGAAGCCGGAATCTGGAACCAGTTATCAACTTTAAATGAGTTTACTCCTCCGTTGGCTGTAATTTTCAATGACGGATACATATTGGCCTGCGCAATTCCAACTATTGAATTTGATTCCAATAAAACCAATTCCTGCTGACGAACATCCGGACGACGGCTTACCATGGCTGCTGGAAGTCCTGCGGAAATATCTTGTGGTAAAGAAGTTTCGGACATTTCAATCGTTCTGCTGATTTTTCCCGGATTTTCTCCGATCAAAATACTCAATGCATTTTCCTGGATCGCAATATTTTGTTCCAGCTGGGTAATCAGAAGTTCTGTTGATTGCTTCTGTGCAGTTGCCTGCTGTACTCCCAAAGAACTTGTATCACCGCTCTGCCATAATTTTTCTGTCAAAGAAAGTGTGTTTTTGCTCAATTCTAAATTTGAGTTTGCAATCTGCAATTGTTTATCAAGCATCAATAAATTGTAATATCCTTGAGCGATCGCTGCAACAACCTGTGTCTGAATTGCTTTTGTAGCTTCATACGTTTGCAGATACTGCATTTTTGAAACTTCTTGCTGATTCTTGATTTTCCCCCAAATATCTGCTTCCCAAGATAAATTGAAGGCTGCATTGTAATCTTCAACATAGCTTTTTCCTAAAAATAGGTTTAAACTTTGTCCGTTCATGCTGTTTTTTGAAGGCTTTGAAATCTGTGCCGAAACTCCGAAACCGACATCAGGATATTGAAGATATTTTGCCTGTTTTAGTTTTTCCTGTGATGAAGCAACCTGTTTTAAAGCAATTTGTAAATCGTAGTTGTTTTTAATTCCTTTTTCGATCAGTGTCTGTAACATTGGATCGCTGAAAAACTGTCTCCATTCCAGGTTGGCAACGCTTGCGGTATCGGCTGTTGCGGTATATTTGAATGTTTCGGGCAGCTCGAGCTCAGGTTCCTTGTATGCCAGTTTGGATACACAGGAGACCGAAGCTAAAGCCAGTCCAAAAGTGATGATGATATTTTTTACTTTTTTCATAAGTTAAATTTTAATTGAATACAAAACTTTGAGAGTTATGGTTGCAAAGTGTCTTTAGTAGGAGAGTCCCTTGCTTTATTTTATGATATTAGTTTGAATAGTTTGCTTCTCTATTTTTGGTTTTTAACAGGATAATATTTTATTTTCTAACATTAAGAAGTTTAGAATTTTTCCTTTAAAAGGAGAATTAAGAATTTGACAAGTCAAATAATAAGCGTTATGCTTTATAAATATCTTTGATATTTTCTTAACTAATCTTAATCCTTTAATTTTCTTAATGTTTAAATAGCTTTACGTAAAAACTTAAATCAAATCTCTCAAAGTTTGTATTCATTTTTTATTAATGAGTTGTAGCTAAAAGTTCAGCTTCCAGTTTTTGTCTCTGAAGTCTTTTCTTTTTTCTGCTTGGCATTTTTTCATGTAAATACTGGAAGATCACAAACATCACCGGAATAATGAAAATTCCGAATACAACACCTGTCAACATTCCGCCAACGGTACTAAATCCTATTGAGTGATTTCCTTTTGCAGAAGCTCCTTGTGTAAATACAAGCGGCAACATACCAACAATGAACGCAAATGAGGTCATTAAGATCGGTCTCAAACGTAGTCTTGAAGCCTGAAGCGCAGCTTCCAATAATGATCTTCCTGCGTTTCTTCGTTGTACAGCGAACTCTACAATCAGAATAGCGTTTTTCGCCAATAATCCGACAAGCATAATCAAACCAACCTGAACATAAATATTATTATCAATTCCCGCCAATCCCGTGAAGGCAAACACCCCAAAAATACCTGTTGGAATCGTTAAAATAACTGCAAACGGAAGAATATAACTTTCATACTGAGCTGCCAGCAAGAAGTACACAAACAAGATACTTAACATAAATATAAATGCTGTCTGCCCGCTTGTTTTAATTTCCTCACGGGTAATCCCTGTCCATTCATAACCAAAACCTCTTGGTAATGATTTTTCTGCAACTTCTTCTACTGCTTTAATCGCATCTCCGGTACTGTAACCTGGTTTTGGTGTTCCGTTGATCGTCACCGCGTTGAACAGGTTATTTCTGGTCACCGTTTCAGGTCCGAAAGCTCTTTTTAAAGTCACTAGGGTTTTTACAGGAACCATTTCGCCTGATTTATTTTTAACATAAATTCCTTCCAAAGAATTGGCATCTGTTCTGTAAGGAATATCTGCCTGAGCCATTACTCTGTAGTATTTTCCGAATCTGTTGAAATCTGAAACGAAGCTACTTCCGTAATAAATCTGCATAGTCTGCATCAATTCTGTGATGGAAACTCCTAATTGATTGGCTTTATCATTATCGACTTCAATCGTAAATTGCGGGTTTCCGGCTGCATACGTTGTGAAAGCAAATGCAATCTCCGGACGTTTCATCAATTCCCCGATGAAAGCTTGTGTTGTTGCCCCTAAATTTTCCAAAGAACCGTTGGTTTTATCCTGAAGCATAAATTCAAAACCGGAAACGTTACCAAATCCCTGAACCGTAGGGAAGTTGAAGAAGAATGCACTGGCATCTTTTACCTGTGAAACTTTTCCTGTTAATCCCGCTGCAATCTGATCAGGATCGGTTACTTCGCCACGCTGGTCATGGTCTTTTAACTTAATAAAACCTGCAGAGTATGGAGAAGCATTGGCATTACTGATGAAATTCAGACCATCCGCCACCCAAAGGTGATTTTTAGCCTTTTCACCGTTGATGATCTTATCGATTTGCTCAGTTGCTCTGTGTGTTCTGTCCAATGAGCTTCCCGGAGGAGTATTCACCGCATATAAAATGAATCCTTGGTCTTCTGTAGGGATAAATCCTGATGGTGCTTTTTTAATTAAGAAAATACTTGCAGCAGTAATCAATACTAATCCTCCTACGGCAACCCATTTATTTTTAATTAAAAACTTAAGACTGTAAATGTATTTTTTAGTTAAATTATTAAAGCTTACATTAAATGCATTGAAGAATCTTGCTCCGAAGCCGGTTTTTTTACCATGTTCTCCGTGCTCACCCTGAGGATCATTTAAGAACATGGCACATAAAGCCGGACTTAATGTTAATGCATTAACCGCAGAAATCATGATTGCAATGGCCAATGTAAAGGCAAACTGTCTATAGAAAACTCCCGCAGGACCCTGCATAAAACCAACCGGAATAAATACAGCACACATAACCAATGTAATGGAAATAATGGCTCCGGAAATTTCGCTCATTGAACTCATCGTAGCGTGTTCAACAGGCATTCCTGTACGTTCCATTTTGGAGTGAACGGCTTCCACCACGACGATCGCGTCATCCACCACAATACCAATGGCGAGTACCAATGCAAACAGGGTCAACATATTGATACTAAATCCAAATAGCTGAAGAAAGAAGAAAGTACCAATAATCGCTACCGGAACGGCAATCGCAGGAATTAAAGTCGATCTGAAATCCTGAAGGAAAATATATACGACGATAAATACCAGGATAAATGCAATGACCAATGTCTCAACAACCTGATGAATGGAAGCATCCAAGAAGTCTTTAGAATTGTACATGATGATCGGCTCAACACCTTTTGGAAGGGTAGTTTTAAACTGATCCACCTGTTTTTCAATTTCAGTTAAGATTTCGTTGGCATTAGATCCTGCCGTCTGCATTATTGCAAAACCTGAAACCGGTTTGCCATCAACTCTGTTGGCTGCAGTATACGTGTATGAGCCGAATTCTACTCTTGCCACGTCTTTCAGTCTCAGGAAAGATCCGTCACTGTTGGCTTTAATGGCAATATTTTCGTAGTCTTCGTTTTTGTTTAATTTACCTTTATACTTTAAAATATATTCGTACGTTTCCTTGCTTCCCTGTCCCAGACGTCCCGGAGCAGCCTCTAAGTTGTGATCTTTCACCGCATTTAAAACTTCCTGAGGCGAAAGTCCGTTAGCTGCTAATCTGTCCGGTTTCAGCCAAAGCCTCATGGAATAATCTCTCGTTCCGAAAACCTGTGCCTGGGCAACACCCGGAATACGCTGGATTTGCGGGATGATATTGATTTTCAGATAGTTTTGTAAGAAAAGTTCGTCGTATTGTTTAGGATCATTACTGGTTAATCCCATAAACATAATCATACTGTTCTGAACTTTCTGCGTCGAAATTCCCGCCTGTACCACTTCCTGCGGAAGCTGGCTCATGGCTTTCGATACACGGTTCTGAACGTTTACGGCGGCATTATCAGGATCTGATCCCTGTTTGAAAAATACGCTCAGCGTCATGGTACCGTCGTTACTGGAGTTGGAAGTCATGTAGGTCATGTTTTCCACTCCGTTTACGGCCTCTTCAATCGGGGTTGCTACCGAACGGGCTACCACTTCCGCATTCGCACCCGGATAGAAGGCCGTCACTTGAACACTCGGCGGTGCAATATCCGGAAAGAGGGCGATGGGTAAATTAAAGAGCGACAAAGCACCCAATAATAAGAGTATGATGGAAATAACCGTTGAAAGTACCGGTCTTTCTATAAATTGTTTTAACATAAGAAGTTTATTTTTTAATGTTGTTTAAACAATGTTTTTTACCACAAAAGGCGCGAAAGTATATCTTCGGGTTTAAAGATGAATTGCTAATGTTTCAAAGTTGACAAAATGAAAATCAAAGATTTTCTAAAACTTATGTGTTCTTATTATAGCGAATGATTTAAACTTCATGTGACTTATGTGTTTAAAAAGCTTTTGTGACTTTTGAGGTAAAAAAGTAAAAGTTTAAACTGTTACAAAGGTCTTGCTTTAAGCAAACTATCAGAAGAGATAACTTTTGGCTGAATGGCAACTCCGTCTTTCAATACACCGATTCCTGTGAATACAATTTTATCGCCTGCAGAAAGTCCTTCAGAAATGAAATAGTAGTTATCCGTTTTCCCTGAAATTGTTACAGGTTTTCCGGTTACTTTTTTATCTTTTCCAACTACATAAACGTACGTTTTATCCTGAATTTCATAAGTAGATTCCTGCGGAATAACCAGTGTTTTGTCAAATAACTGTGGCATACGAACTCTACCCGTATTTCCGGTTCTCAATACGCCGTTGGCATTCGGGAATACTGCACGAACACTGATGGCTCCGGTCGTTTTGTCGAATTGTCCGTCAACGATGCTCATTCTTCCTTTTTCGGGATACGTGCTGTTGTCTGCAATAACCAAATCTACCATCGGCATATTTTTCAGTTTTTCATTTAAGGTTGCTCCCGGATATTTATTCTGGAAAGCAATGAAATCCAGTTCGCTTAAAGAAAAATAGGCATAAATCTCGCTGATATCAGATAATAGAGTCAATGGATTAGGATCTGTTCTTGAAATCAGACTTCCTTTTTTGTACGGGATTCTCCCGATATAACCGCTAACAGGAGCTGTAATGGTTGTAAATCCTACATTGATTTTAGCGCTTCCAACGGATGCTCTTGCCTGTGAAGCGGCTGCTACAGCGGCTGCGTAATTTGCTTTTGCCGTTCTCAATTGTACATCTGAAACTACTTTTGCAGCAACCAGAGGTTCTAACCTGTCGACCTCAACTTTGGCTTTCTGAATGTTGGCGTTGGCAACCTGAAGATTAGCACTTGCCATATTCATCTGCTCGCCATAACTTCTTGAATCTATTTTAAATAAAGGTTGTCCCGCTCTTACATAAGCGCCTTCTTCTACATAAATTTTATCTAAATATCCGTCAACCTGAGATCTGATCTCAACATTGTTTTTTCCTTCCAAAGCTGTTGGAAATTCCTGGTAAACAGTAGCAGGAGAGGTAATAACGGTATAAACCGGTAACTCTGGAGCCGGCGGAGCAGCATTTGATCCTTCGGCCGCTTTCGTGCAATTTTGTAAAAGGATAATACTTGCCATAAGTGCGATGATCCTCATTTTTTCAAATATTTTCATTTTGAGTTTAAATTTTTAATGAAGTGTTAATTTAAATAATGTTGTTTTTAATTCGAATCCTGTTATATTTTCTAACGGTGTTAATTATTAGTTTAAAAAAAATTTCAGAATTCTTAATGTTCGATTTTAGTTCATTGTTTTCATAATTGAAAGTTGCTTTTAATGTTTTTAAGTATAATCCGGATCAGTATGAGGTATGTTATTTTTACTAACGGTGTTAATTATTATGGTAAAAAAAATTTTAAAATTTTCTAATCTTGCATAAAGTAGCTTAATTTAAATTTGTTTAAAATGAATAACTTACATTAATCAAGTGTTAATAATCCTAACGGTGTTAATTTTAAATGTAAAAAAAATTTATAAAGACTTAATGAAAGCAGAAACCGTTTCATCCAAAGTAGTCTTGTTCATCGTAGAAGGAATATCATCATTACGCATCATCATAATTGAGATCAATCCATGTACGGCAGAAAATAAAGCGTGCGACATATGACAGGCATTGTCAGGATTTGATCCGTTTTTCTTGATGATTTTATACGTGCAATCGTAAAGCATATCCTGAAACGATGAAAATTCCTGTTTCATCATTCCCTTTCCGCTGCATTGCATTCCCAATCCAAACATCAGTTGGTAATATTCTTTATTTTTGAATGCAAACTTCCAATAAGCATCCACAATAGCTTTCAGCTGGTCTTCCGGATTGTCGTGTCCTCTCTGAGCTTTCAACAATTCGATGTGTAAACAATGAAAACCATTCAGCGAAATTTCGTATAAAATAGCTTCTTTGTTTTCAAAGTGATCGTAAACTACCGGTGCACTATATTCAATAGCATCAGCAATTTTTCTCATGGAAAGTGAAGCCCAACCTTCGGTTTTAGCCAAAGAAAAAGCCGCATCCAGAATACTGGTACGTATATTTTCTTTTTCTCTTTGACGACGTTCATGTAAACCCATGATTTTTATTTACTAACAGTGTTAGCAAAACTACAAACTTTTTAATATAACTTCCAAACAAATTTTAGAGTTTAACTTTTAAGGGGAAGCTTTGACAAATTTTTCAGTTTAGCTGGATGCTGGAAGAATGGGAGCTGGAGGTGATTTTAGATGGGTTAATTTTTTAATTATTGTAAAAATTAATGAGGTTTATAGCCATGCTCAATTAATAACTTCCAACTTCCCACATCCATCTTCCATGCCCAAATAATCAAGAAAATCTTTATCTTTGTAATCAAATAAAAAAGTTATGAATACTCCCTCAAATATGATTGATCTGGGTACAAAAGCACCTTTTTTTGAGCTGCCCAACCCGTCAAAAAGTAATGAAATTCAGTCATTGGATGATCTTAAAGGAGAAAAGGGTACGTTGGTGATCTTTATGTGCAACCATTGTCCGTTCGTTCTTCATGTTATTGACAAATTAACCGAATTATATGAAGACTATAATGAAAGAGGGATTGAATTTATTGCCATAAATTCTAACGATGTAGAAAAATATCCTGCAGATTCACCGGAAAAAATGATCGAGTTCCAGATTGAAAGGAAATTTGATTTTCCATATTTATATGATGAGAGCCAGGCTATTGCGAAGGCTTATGATGCCGCCTGTACCCCTGATTTTTTCTTCTTTGATGAAAAGCTAGATCTTATCTACAGAGGACAAATGGATGATTCAAGGCCGGGAAATCATAAGGATGTAACGGGTGAAGATTTAATTATTGCTTTTGAGAATCTTCTGGCAGGAGAACCACAGGAAGAAATTCAAAGACCGAGCATGGGCTGTAATGTTAAATGGAAATAGTTGATGCTTGCAACTTACAATATATAAAAGCTGTTCTTTTTGGACAGCTTTTTTGGTTGATGAGATCCTTCGACTGCTTTGCGCTCAGGATGACAACGCTACATATGAATTGCTAATAAAACACTTAGTATTAGAGCTGTTATGCTGAGCTTGTCGAAGCATCTCAATATTTTAAAAACCACCCTTAATTTTCACCTCATTCTCCACTTTCAAATCAACATTCACCTTAGGTGCAAAGTTCTTCATAAACTCCGAAGGGGTTTTCTCTGTATATTTTTTGAACATTCTGTTGAAGTACGTCACATTATTAAAACCACAGCTATAACTGCATTCTGAAATACTTTTATCCTGAGCCATCAGCAGACAGGCCTTATTGATTCGGTATCGGTTTACAAATTCCGTAAACGTAATCTGTGTCGCTTTCTTAAAGAAATTGCAGAAAGCAGGCAGGGTTAGGTTGGCCAATTTTGCAACCTCTTCGATATTGATTTCCTTATCATAATTATGTTCAACAAAAGTGAAAATGTTTTCCAGGCGGGTTTTATTTTTAGAAATAATCGTGTAGGGCATAATTTCCTTATTTAAAAGCTCATAATCTGTACATTTAGAAAGCTCAAAAAGAATCTCCAGCAACAATAAATATCTTTTGTAACCTTCCGATTCAAGCATTAATTTAAGTCTCGGCAGCATAGCCTTTTTGATTTTATGATGAAAATGAATCCCGTATTTTGATAATTCCAAAAGGTTTTTGATGGATCTTGCTTCCACTTCCTGCTGGGGAAACTGCAAAATTTCTTCTTTAAACTGAAGTACAATTTCTTCATGTGGGTCAATAGAATTCAGACCAAATCCGGAGTGCGGAATATTCGAGCCGATGAGCACCAGATCTCCGTTGGTATAATTGCTTTTATGGTATCCCACGTGACGGGTTCCGCTCCCGGAAATCACACATACAAGCTCGATTTCCGGATGATAATGATATTCCCATTTGAATTCTGAAATAGGCGAGTTGTTATGAATCGTGCGGAATGAGCTCTTTTCATCGAGGATCACTCTCTCAAAAGTAACTTTCATTGAGTTAATGTAAATTTATTCCCTAAAATAATAATTATATTAATATCGTTCAAATATTCATTTACCATGTTAAATTAACGTTAAGTCAAATGCCTTTATCTTAGCCCACAAGAAAATAACTGAATGAAAAATTTAAACATAAAAGCGGTATTGTTTTTAAACTATTTCGTTTTTGCTATTCTGCTGAATTCCGTGGGAACAGTGATCCTGCAGGTGCAGCAAAATTTCGGGATATCAAAATCCGGGGCAAGCGTTCTGGAAGGATTTAAAGATCTGCCAATTGCAATTTGCTCTTTCATTCTGGCATCCTTTTTACCCAAAATAGGAATCAAAAATTCTATGCTTACCGCTTTATTGCTCGTCAGCTGTATGTGTTTTGTGATGCCTTTTGCCAACGATTTCTGGTTTTTCAAATTATTATTTACCATTGTCGGAGTTTCTTTTGCGTTAATTAAAATATCAGTCTTCACCTCCATCGGATTGGTGACGAATACCGATAAAGAACATTCAAGTTTTATGGGTTATCTGGAAGGGTTTTTCATGATCGGCGTATTAATGGGAAATGTTTTATTCAGCTTATTCATCGATGACCACAATCCAAGATCAACCCATTGGCTGAATGTATATTGGGTGTTAGGAGGAATCTCCGCACTTTCTTTCCTGTTTTTATTCTTTACAAAATTAGACGAGCACGAAGCAAAAAGTGAAAAAACAGATCTGCTTGGCGATCTGAAGAATAGTGCAAGTCTGTTTAGCTATAAAAAAGTATTGTTCTTTTTATTATGCGCCTTCCTTTTTGTTTTGGTAGAACAGAGCTTTCAGACGTGGACGCCGACTTTCTATAAGGAAATTCTAAAAGTTCCAACTTCGATGAGTGTGCAGGCAGGTGCCGTTTTAGCGGGTGCATTTGCATTGGGAAGATTTCTGTCAGGCTTTTTCTCGAAGAAATTCAGCTGGATTTATGTGGTTTCTTTCTGTGTGGTTGGTTTCGCCGTGAGTATTGTATTGGTGTTGCCTTTAACGCATAATATTCATATTGACATCAATACCACGTGGTTGAATGCTCCGCTTGTCGTGTATCTGTTTCCGTTGATGGGTGGTTTATTGGCTCCCATTTATCCAAGCATCAATTCAGTCATTTTAGCATCAATTCCCAAATATTTACACAGTGCAATGTCGGGACTGATCGTGGTTTTCTCTGCCATCGGCGGAACGATAGGATCCATTATTACCGGCTTTGTATTTCAGGAGTTCAGCGGTCAGCAGGCATTTTACCTTTCGTTAATTCCACTTTCATTACTGATAATTTCGGCAATGTTCATGAATAAATTAAAAATAAATCCTAAACAATAATGAATAAGCAATTATACATAAAAGATATTCAGTCACTTTTTGACGATGTTCAGCGATCGGAAATTTTTGAAGATCAGAAGATGATGACCGACGCCGTTCCGTTATTTCCAATAGAAGAAATCAATGCAAAATATGAAGCTCAAAAACAGTCTGAAAATTTTGATCTGAAAGCATTCGTATTATCGAATTTCGACTTTTTAGGAGCGAAAATTTCTATACAAAGAGAAGATCATTTGCCAATAGAAGAGCATATCGAAAAACTTTGGGATGAACTGACCAGAACGGCTTACGAGGAAAAAGGTACATTGCTAAAACTACCTAAACCTTATGTTGTTCCGGGGGGACGCTTTAATGAATTCTTCTATTGGGACAGCTATTTTATCATGCTGGGACTTCAGGTTTCGGGAAGATTGGAGATGATGGAAAACATTATTGAGAACTGTTCTTATCTGATTCAGACGGTCGGATTTGTACCGAATGCCAGCCGTACTCATTTTTTAAGCCGCTCGCAGCCACCTTACTTTTCATTGATGTTGGATCTGCTTTTTGAAACGACAAAGGACGAAAATATCTATCTAAAATATTATGACACGTTGGAAAAAGAATATGCTTTCTGGATGAGTGGGATAGAGCATCTTGAAAATGGTTCAGGTATAAAAAGAGTGGTGAAAACGATTAACGGTGACATTCTGAACAGGTATTATGATGCTGAAAATGAACCACGCCCAGAGAGTTATTTGATTGATATTGAAGATAGTGAAAATGCAGGGAAAGAATTCTACAGAAATATCAGGAGTGCCTGCGAATCAGGATGGGATTTTTCAAGCAGATGGTTTGCAGACGGTAAACATATACAGACCATTGAAACCTTGAATCTGGCCGAGGTTGATCTGAACTGCCTGTTATGGCATCTGGAAAATACACTGACAAAATCTTCAAAACTTCAGAATTTGGCTGAAAAGGAAGATTATTATTCCGGAAGAGCAGCAAACCGAAGACAATTGATAACTAAGTATTTCTGGGACGAAAATTCCGGGATATATAAAGATTATCATACGAAAAAAAACACAACAACTTCGTCTGAACATATTGCTGCTCTTTATCCTCTGTTCCTTGGTTTAGCGACACCGGAGCAGGCAAAATCTGTCGCAGACCATATCGAACAGAAGTTTCTTTTCCCGGGAGGATTGGTAACAACTACTAAGAAAACCGGACAACAGTGGGATCTTCCGAATGCGTGGGCGCCGTATCAGTGGATGGGCTTTAAAGCAATGAAAAACTATGGCTTTGATGATTTAGCGATAAAAATTAAAAATAATTGGTGTGCGAATGTAGAAAGAGTCTATCAAAACACCGGAAAATTAATGGAAAAATACAATGCCCTGGATATAGAAACAGTTGCGGGAGGAGGAGAATATCCTAATCAGGATGGCTTTGGCTGGACGAATGGCGTTTATCTTAAATTGAAAAATAACTAAACTTAAAACTAACAATAAAATCATATGGCTATGAAAAAAAGATCGATTTTCTTACTTGCCGGGGTTGCAACGCTGTATTTCAATAATGCGTATGCTCAGGAAACTCCACAGGATTCCACAAGATCGGCATCTATAGAGCAGGTCGTGATTACCGGTAACTCGAATCCGAAGAAAAAGATAGAATCAAGTACGGCGATTTCTACTTTTACCGCAAAAGAAATTCAAAAGCAAAACCCGATCAGTGCTGCTGCATTGCTGCAGAGAGTGCCTGGTTTTGCGGTAGAAACTTCAGGAGGCGAAGTGGGGAATAACCTTTTTGCAAGAGGGATTCCTTCCGCAGGGGCTTATGAATTTGTACAGGTGCAGGAAGACGGCCTTCCTGTGTTTGAAGACGGCGCTTTACAGTTTGCCAACGCAGATAATTTCTTCCGTGTCGATAATTCGGTAAGCAGGCTGGAAGCTTTAAGAGGAGGTTCAGGTTCTATTTTTGCGAACAATTCACCGGGTGGTTTAATTAACTTTATTACCAAAGAAGGAGGGAATGAGTTTAAGGGAACAGCAAAACTCGAAACCAGCACATACGGGCTGATGCGTACGGATGTGAACCTTGGCGGAGCTTTGGTGGAAGATAAATTATTCTTCAACGTCGGAGGTTTTTACCGAACAGATGACGGAATCAGGAAAACAGGATTTAAAGCCAATCAGGGCGGACAAATCAGAATGAATCTGAAATATGTTTTTGATAAAGGATATGCTAAAGTTTATTATAAAAAGCTGGACGACAGAAATACATTCTTCCTTCCGATTCCTTTGGTTCAGAATGGGAATGATCTGAAAGAGTTTTCCGGTTTTGATGCCAATTACGGAACGTACAGCTACAGAAATATCAGTCAGCTCAATATACCGCAGGCCGGCGGAGGATTCTTTAACAGAAATCTTGAAGACGGAATTCATCCGAAAGTGGATGTCGTAGGAGCGGAATTCAAATATGATCTTGGAAATAATTTCTCTGTTTTAAACAAGACAAGATATACCAATATCAATATGAATTATACCGGAATTTTCCCGGCAGGCGGGGCTAAAACGGCAGCAGCATTTGCCAACAGTAATGGGATTGCAGGAAATACTTTCCAGTATTCATTAGTGAGCTCAGGAGCGGTGGTCAATCCGGCTTACGTTCAGCAATTAGGATTCTGGGCTATTGATAAGCAGATGAATAATTTTGTAAACGATTTGCAGTTCAATTATAAATTTGATAAAGGAAATGTAACGGCAGGTTTCTACAAATCTAACTGGAAGTCTCACCAATATTGGAACTGGAGCAATATTTTAACCACAGCTTCAGACAGACCGGAATTATTAAATTTAGTGGATACTTCATTAACGCCAAACAGTCTTGGTTACTCTAAAACGTACAACGGGGTTACCAATATGTCATTCCTGTTAAGGGATTCGCAGATTCAGGGAAGCCTGAATGATCTTTATCTGAATTTAGATTATAATATCACGGATGATCTGAGTTTCAACGGAGGAATCCGTTACAGCCGGGATTTCTATAAAGGTTATGGCGTTAATACCACAACCGGAAATTTAAATAATTCTGGCTTAACTACAGACGGAACACATGGCTTTGACACGACAACGGCAGATGATAATATGTCTGTTTTGGGAAATAAATATACCTATTGGAATTTTGATGTAAACAGGGTGTCTTTCACAACGGCACTGAATTATAAAATCAATAAAGAAAATGCGGTGTATGCGCGTTTTTCCAATGGGTTCAGATCCCCGAATGAGGAAGCATATTACAACAATATGAATAATTTATCCGTGGTAAAACCTGTAACCACCAATCAGCTGGAAGTTGGGTATAAGTATTATTCAAGAACATTTGATGTAGCGGTAATTCCGTTCTATTCTACATTGAAAAATCTTTCGTTTACAGATGTATATTCAGACGGAACTTCAGAAAACAAATTTGCAAATACCACAAACTTAGGAGTAGAATTGGAAGGATACGCAAGATTATTCAATAATATATTTGAGGTGACTTTCAACGGAACCATTCAAAATCCGAGATATAAAGATTTTATCGGAAGAAATGCAGACGGATCAACATTTAATTATGATGATAATACGGTGAGAAGAATGCCGAAATTCTACTTTAATATTTCTCCTGCTGTAAATATCACAAAAGAATGGAGAGCCTACGTAAGCATGAATTATTATGGAAAACGTTTCCAGGATGAGAAAAATGAGCAGACTTTGCCTTCTTTCTCAGAATTTGGAGCGGGAACTTCGTATCAGTTAGGCAAAATCCGTTTTGCAGTTGATGGAACGAATATTTTCAATACCATTGGTATTACGGAAGGTGATCCAAGAGCGGGATCTCCTTCAGGAGACGGAATTATTATGGCCAGACCAATTATGGGTGCAGCGGTAAGAGCTTCCATTACGTTGGATTTTTAATAAATCTTTTTCATACAATCAGAAAACCGTCGGAAGATTTCGACGGTTTTTTTGTACGTAGTCCAGTGGCTGACCGGCATTCGACTACTTTTTGTCGATCTGTAGAATATCCATACTCATATACTCTAAAATTTTCACTTCACTATCAAACACTGCAACCCCAATGGTGGCTGAGGTCACTCGAAGCCACCAGTCCTTCAACAAACCCTCCAACCCAACGGTGGCTGAGCGGAGCCGAAGCCAAAACTCCGGCCGGGAAAAGATCCCAACCGGAGTAACACACTGATGAAAATACCCATCTTTACGATGGAATGATGGTTTGTTCTTGCGCTGAGGTAAGCCTTACTACAGTACAATATTACTTACGTACTGAGGACACACCATCCCTCGAGCGAGGGAAACACTGTCCTCCGAGCGAAGGAAACACCTTCCTTCGGACGAGGGACAAGGTAACTTACGAGCGACACCATTGATTTCCTATTCAACGGTTAATAATTTATCTAAAAGAGCGACTCTTGCTTCTTTTAGAAAAGCACTGTTCTTAGAAAACTGTGTAACCACTTCCAGATGATACGTTCCCGCAGCCAATGCAGGAATTACCACCATAACCTCCGAAGGATTATTCGTGACAATATCACTTTGCTCTACTTTGGTTCTGCCCTGTGTTGCAGTTTCTACAAAATAGATCCCTACCGAAGAATCTTCGCCAGCGACTTTGATCTTGCTGCCTACAATCTTCAGGTTTCTGCCCGGAGTCAAAAGATCATTCACCGAACCACTCTTCACATCCGTTACCTGTAAGATCACCGCAGAAGCTTCTGCTACGCCTAAGATATTGACTTCAATGTTCGGGATTTCTGCCCGTAACTTTTCTCCCTGATTAAACTGGAAAATAATACTGTGCTTGTCTTTGTTAAAAGTCTCCGAAGGGCTATCGAAAACCCCACGAATGGTGGTGCTTGCCGTAAAGTAACCCGTGTTTACCGAAAAGCCGTCACACAACTGGTAGGCCATTTCTTTAAGGAAGAGCTCGGTCGCATGCTCCATTGCCGAAGCGGAAACATCTGCACCACCACGGCTGGCAGCGGCTTCACATATATGCTTTACAGAAAGGGAACGCTCGCTTGCCGTACGGGCAATGAAATCATTGGGGTTGTCTTTGGTTAGCGTGTTATCGTAGAGATACGCTTTGATTTTGTGTAAGATTTTTGCCATTGTTGTTTGTTTTAAATGGTTGTTAAACTTGTTATGTAAACCCTCATAGGTATTAGAAACCTATGAGGATTAGAATCATTAATGTAGTTATTGTCGGATTGCTGGCATAAGCATCTCGCCAGCGAGGGATTATCTTGAGCACTGTAACTGTAAATTCAAAACAATATTTCTAACGTAACCTTTGTATCATTATCAGACTTCTATATGATTGACCTATGCCTGGTGTTGCTCTTGATGCTACATAAAAATTATTGGTTGTTGGATAGACTGTAAAATCTATAGACTGAGGGGTATCAATTATAATATAATCATCAAAATAACCAGTTCCATATGAGCCGCTAGTACTGGAATAATTAACAAGTGAATATTCATTATTTCCTACTATAGCTTTAATCATTAAAGTATTATTTCCACTATTCACAGCTGTAAAATTCCCCCATACTCTTGCTTGTACTTTATAGACCCCAGGCTGTAACGCTATGCGGTCTGTTGTTCTACTTGGCGCTCCATACCCTGCAGTTAATGTTACATTCTCAGTTATAGTACAACCATTAATAGTGTTAATAAAATTAGATGCTCCATTAGAAGCTATATCCATTTCTGCAGCACTATTATGTGAGCTAAAACGAAGTGATGATTCCGAACCTGCATTGTAAGTAACTTCATTTAAGCCTATTCTAAGTATTTGCCCTTCCGTAGATGTAGTACTATTTTTGTAAATATCTCCGTTTGCGTCAACTACTAATCCAGTAGAATTAGTTCCTGTAGATAATGAAGGTAAATTCTCAAACCTTATGGGGCTATTATTTGCATTTACGTGTAGAGGTTTTTGAGGTGTTGATATTCCAATTCCCACTCTATTATTCACTGCATCTATATTTAATGTAGTTCCATCCACCGTAAAATGGCTGGTTCCATTCGTTGCAGTAGAAGTAAAAGCCAACGTACTACCACCCTGTGCTACTGTGGTGTTACCAGACAATGCCCCATTTCCTTTGTAGATTCCTCCAACTCCTGCATCTAAATCTCCATTGGCAATAGTTCCGTCAGCGATTTTAGCAGAAGTTACGGCGTTTGCTGCTATAGTGGTGGTATTGCTGTTGGCAGAGGCTGTTACATCTCCTGATAGAGCAGTTCTCTCAAAACTGGTTCCGTTTAGGTTAATAGTGGCAGAACCGGTATAAGTTGTATTGGTATCAATATCTGCAGCGGGCTCCCAGGCACTTGTGGTGGTATTGTATTTCAATACCTGACCGTTGGTAGGCGCTGTGGAAGAAACTGCCTTGTTCTGTATTTTAGCCACCGTCGGCAACGCTGCTGTTCCTGTTAAATCTCCTGACAGTTGTATAATCCCTTTTGTCATTGTCGTAGCATCATTCGCTGAAAAAGAAGTGCCTGTCAGGGTGAGTCCGGTTCCGGCAGTATAGGTAGTATTTGTGTCAGTTGGTGTCACCCATGTTCCGTCTCCTCTTAAGAAAGTTGTCGCAGTAGCTCCTGCAGGAAGCTTGGCAACGGTTACTGCATTATTGGCAAGATGTGTAGTGGTAACTTTGCCTGTGCCTATAGAAGTTATTCCTGCATTGGAAATGGCAACATCTCCTGTCGGACTTACGGCTGTGGCCACATTTGAGGCGTTCCCCACTAAGATGTTTCCGTTGTTAAGGGTAGTACTTATTCCATTGGCAGTAGGGGCCCAGGCTGTTCCATTCCAACCCAGTACCTGCCCTGAAGTGGCGGACATCTGGTTAAGCTTGGCTGCTGTTACCGCACCATCTGCTATTTTAGCAGAAGTTACTGCACCGCTTGCAATGGTAGGGGCAGCAACAGGTCCTGCTAAATCTCCTGCCAGTTGTATAATCCCTTTTGTCATTGTCGTAGCATCATTCGCTGAAAAAGAAGTGCCTGTCAGGGTGAGTCCGGTTCCGGCGGTATAGGTGGTATTGGTGTCAGTTGGTGTCACCCATGTTCCGTCTCCCCGTAAAAAGGTTGTCGCAGTAGCTCCTGCAGGAAGCTTGGCTACGGTTACTGCATTATTGGCAATTTTCGATGTTGTTACGGCGTTAGCTGCTATGGTGGTGGCTCCGGTATTGGAAATGGTGACATCTCCTGTTGGGCTTACGGCTGTAGCCACATTTGAGGCACTTCCTACATAGATATTTCCGCTGGCAAGCGAAGTGCTTACCGTATTTCCTGTAGAAATTTTCTGCCAATTCGTTCCATCGAAATAATAATATCCCGCCGTGGTAATATTAGCCGTTGCACTTGTGGGAGAGGAGTCAGCGGAGGTTGCATAGATGATAAGTCCTTTCTGTGCTGATCCGTATACTCCTGCTGCTGTTGCAGTATGGATGTTATCACCGGATAATTGAGGGATGATGAGTCCTTCGGGTTTGGTTCCGCTGGTTTTGGCGGTAATGTCGAGGGTTGCTTTTGGGGAAGTATTATTAATCCCCACCTGAGCGAATGCGGTCATGCTGAACAGCACGGCGGCGGTTGTAAATAAATGTTTCATTGTTTTGTATTTAGGTTGTTGTTATATTTTTAATTGTGAACACGAAGCGCGCAGAGATTCTTTAATATGATATGCTTTTAAGTTTCACAAAGGCGTTCTACTTAAAAGAGTCCGCTAAGCTGATTCTTTAAGACTAATGAACTGGGCTTCGACAGGCTTAGCCTGACATTGTCTATCACATTGTTTTGAACACAAAGTGCACTAAGGTTTCTTATCTATGATATGCTTTTGAGTTTCACAAAGGCGTTCTACTTAAAAGAGTCCGCTGAGTCTATCGTCACTTCGAGTAGATTTTGAAAAAATCATATCGAGAAGTTTATGAGTTGGAGAATCAATTTCATTCTCGATACATTTTTTCTTCACTTTGTTACGAAAAAACACTCGAATTGACGAAACACGAATGGCACTAATGGCTTGAACACTAATTTCACAAATGTTGTGTAAAAATCTTTGCTTAGATCCCTACGGGATGACAAACGGAGTGGAAAGTATCCTTTTGCATTAAAGCATTTGTGTCATTCGTGCGTAGAGATTTGTGCTTATTCGTGTTTACTAAATTCGTGTCATTTGTGTTTGATAAAATATCGCAAGTATGGGAGGAGGGCGACTGAAGTGGTTGGTGATAATTTTTAAGAGGTTGAAATGGTTAATAATATTGTATGGAAGTTTCTTTTCAGAAACAATTACTTGTGGGATAATCCAAAAGTCAGAGCCGGTCATTTTATGATGTTGTTTTACCGGAGAAGGATTTCCTAAAACAGCTGTTGATAAAGGGTTGCCTGAGTTTGCAATATAAAGGGAACTCTTCGGAGCTGTGAAGTAAGTCTGGCTTGATGGGTTGATATGATTACTGATGGATGATTTTAATTTTAAGAAAGCTTTACGTTGACTTGTATTAATCTGTTTTACCGTATTATTTTTTCCTGAAAGAGAAGATTCAGTGGAGATGTCAACCCGTGATTCAACATACAAATAGGAATCTTCGGAGATAAAAAGTGTTGAGTCGGAATAAGAAAAGGGAGTCTGGGAACTGATGAAAACAACAATGAAAAATACCTGCAAGCACAGCAGCCTTACGCTAAAACGCAGGGATAGAGGGAACTGTATAGGGGTCATCATTCGTAGTATCATTGTGTATAAAAAAGTAGTCACACTTAGACTACTTTTACAACCAATGATTTAGCAATCAATAGGGTTCTCTTTTTTTAAGGTAAAACTGAGAGCAGTTTCTTTTCCTTTGGATTGGTCATTTTTTAGGGGAAATTAAAGCAGCTAATTAATTAACATATTAAAAAACAACAGATTATTATTTGGAAGTAATGATAATTTGTTTACATTTGTCACAGAAAAAGTAGTCTAAGTGTGACTACATTTTTTAAGATTTTATAGGGAAATATTCTGTCCGGAAAAATGAAGGCTTTCAAGGCTATTCGTATTCCCAATCTCAAATACTTACGCTCCTCCCAACAAAAAAACTCCGGAAGAAATGTTTCCAAACCGGAGTTCATTATCTAATAATTATACCTTATACCCGTGGTACTGGCCGGTCGGCCCGAATGGCAGTGAACAGACAGTACTGATGGCGTCTGGACATTGCGGATAGGACAGTCCGGAATTTGATTGTTTATTACCTGAAAAATGGATTATACTCTTTCTCAAATCCAATGGTGGTAGGATTTCCGTGGCCTGAGAAAACCTTTGTTTCGGGATCAAGAATGAACAGTTTTGTTTTTATACCTTCGATCAGCTGTTCGTAATTCCCTTTAAACAAATCGGTTCTGCCGATGCTTCCCTCAAAAAGAACATCCCCGGAAATCATAAACTTCTGGTCTTCGTTATGGTACACCACGCTTCCCGGAGAGTGCCCCGGCACGTGATAGATTTTGAATTTTTCCCCATCAAGATCCAGTTCGTCGTTTTCACTGATGTAGCGGATGTCCGCATGGATGTGCTCAAGATTCATCCCGAACCGCATGCCGCTGATCTGGAACATGTCTAAAACCTCCTGATCTTCCTGGTGCATGTAAACAGGAACTTTAAAGGTGTCCGAAGCCCACTGAAGCCCAAGAACATGATCAATATGAGCGTGGGTTAAAAGAATTTTCTCGATTTTCAACTGGTTTTCTTCAATAAAGTCTTTGATAACTTTCGTTTCCTGTTCGCTCATGTTTCCCGGATCGATCAGCCAGGCATTTTTATTTCCATTATAAAGAATATAGGTGTTTTCGCTCGCAAAATTGAATACGAAACCTTGAATCTGTAGCATATGATGTCTATTTTTACAGAAACAAATGTAGGCACAAAAGTTTGAGTTTAAAAATAGCATCAGACATTTTCAACGCTGAGAACTTTGATATTTTAGGAAATAAAGATTCTCATCTGTTATGGTTTAAAACGATTTTTCTTTATCTTCGTCATAATGAAAACCTTGCGAATACTTTTACTTACACTGAGCGGATTTGTTTTTGGACAGAATATCCAGAGCATCCAGCTGTTTAATCCACAGACCAACGATGAAACTCCGGTGATCTATTTGAATCAGCAGTTGGTGTTAAGCTTCGACGACCTTACCAATTCGAGCCAGATTTACAGGTATACCATTAAGCATTACAACAGAAACTGGGAAGATGACAATTTGTTTTTCACAGAATATGCGACAGGAAGTTTAAACGGCTTGCTGGACAGTTTTCAGTATTCGTTCAACACGCTTCAATCTTACACCCATTATAAACTGAATTTCCCGAATGATAAAATGCGGCTTAAAATCTCCGGGAATTATGAAATTATCGTTTATAAAGATTCTGCCGATAAGCCTTTATTTAAAAGAAGATTTTATCTGGTAGAAAATGCTGCAACACTTGCCGTAGGCGTATCGAGGTTTGCTGATGCCAGAAATCCTGATGCGAATCAAAGGGTAGAAGTAAAAGCTGTTTCCGGGGGTGGGGATCTTTCTTCCAATGTCAATTCCATCACCCTGAATGTGATGCAGAATAATAATCCGAATGTTACGGTAAATAATTTAAAGCCAAGCACAACGATGGGCAATCAGCTGATGTTTCAGCAGTTGTCACTTGTCTTTCCCGGAAACAATGAATTCTACTATTTTGACAACAAGAATATGAACATGGCGGCGGATATGGTTCGCGCCACTGAAGTGAAAGACGGCGTTAATAATACGTATCTTCATCCGGTTTGGGCTTTTCCGCATAATTACCAATATCAGCCAGACGTAAACGGAGCGTGGTATTACAGAAGAAATGATCTGGGAAGAGAAAGGGATGCAGAAAGGGAAGCCGATTATTCCTGGGTATATTTTTCATTAGAGTCAGATCCTGTGGATAAGGAAATCTATGTATTGGGCGGTTTCAATGACTTTAAGCCAAGTAAAGAAAACCAGATGCAGTACGATGCCGAAACCAAAAAATATATTGCCCGGATCTACCTGAAACAAGGATTTTACAACTACATCCTGGCTACAAAAAGTCCTGACGGACGCCTCAATTTCGGTGAAGTTAACGGTAATTTCTGGCAGACCGAGAATCTCTATCAGGCATTCTTATATTATGCTCCGTTCGGAAGGAATTATGATGGGTTAATGGGATATGGTGAATTCAGAACACCGGTCAGGTAGATTGTGTTTTCGAGTCTTAGTGTTTAGACTTTGAGTCGTGATGATTGGAAATGTAATATATTGATTTTCAATCATAGTGTTCGTTGTTGAAAAACCTCTCGACGTTTTAAGGAAAATCTCTCGACGTTTCGGTCAAAACCTCTCGACGTTTTATTTAAAAGGTATCGACGTTTTAGATAATGGGTGCTCACGTTTTTATTTTGAACCTGTGCTACTTTATGGAAACAGTTCTTTTTTATTAAAAAACCTTACAGATAATCCGCAAGGTTTAATATATAATAAAAGTCTGGAAATCTATTTAACTTCTGAATATCGCCGTTACAAAAAGCGTTTCTTCATTCTCAAAAATATAATGGATATTGACAGGGAAGTCTTCCATCATTCGAATGCTGATGTCTCTTGGTCTTTCCGTATCTAGTGCTATGGTGTTGATGCACACTTTAAGGCTTTCCAGAAAATCAATTCCTTTTTGCTTATGTTCTGCGCAGAAAACCCTCATAAGAAGTCTTATGTCGTTTTTGGCAATAGACGAAAGAAGAATTTTCATTAGGCGCAATACTTTTTCAGCTCTGAAATGTTTTCATAAAAATCCAGTTTTGTAGCAGGATTTTCATTATGAAACTGTATTCTGTACAAAATTTCATCCAGATAAAATTTCGATGTAACAGAATTGTTCTTTTCTTCAAAGCTTTCCATCATTTTTGCAAAAGCTTCCAAAGCATCAGGACTGAATTTCTCAATCTTATTTTTTAAAATTTCTGCAGTTGCATTCATCATCTTTACTTTTTTAAGTTATAAATGTCATTTTGATGGGGTAAAGTTAGCGAAAATATTTAAATTTCAAAATAATATATCAAAATTTTAGGGGGTGTTTGTAATTATTTTATGTTATTTACCATTAAAGTGTATTTTTTTATGGGGGGGGTATGATGTTTTTTTATTTTTTTTAATATTAAAACTGAACAAGAAATGATCTTTGATATAAATGTTTTCTAATATAGATTATAAATGTAGTCTGGAATACTGTAAATAATAGGTGTTTTCGTCATAACTTCAGATGTTTTTATATGTATTTAAAAAAAATAACCTCCGTTTCCGAAGGTTATATATTTATACTAAGTAGAATTCATTGAGCTTTTCCTCACACAATGTTTTAACGACATCGATCCAGCGATCTTCATCATTCAGGCAAGGAATGTAATGGAAGTTTTCTCCGCCGGCGCTCGTAAACTGATGTTTACCTTCCACGGAAATTTCTTCCAGTGTCTCCAGGCAGTCGGAAACAAAAGCCGGACAAACCACCGCAAGATTTTTAATTCCTTTTTTAGGAATGGTTTCGAAGGTTTCATCGGTGTAGGGCTCTATCCATTTGTCCTTTCCAAGTCTCGACTGGAAAGAAACGATTACCTTCTCTTTTGGTAAATTAAGTTTTTCAATCACTGTCTCCGTGGTTTTATAACACTGATGGCGGTAACAGAACTGATGGCTCGGATTATTTTCCCTGGTACAGCAGTCGTTAAGATTACATGTTTTTGTAGGGTCTGTTTTAAAGATATGCCTTTCAGGAACTCCATGATAAGAAAACTGCAGGGCATCGAAATTCTCAGGAAGTTTTTCGCGGATGCTTTCTGCCAGGCAGTTGATATAGATATCGCGGTTGTAGAAGGGTTGTATATAATTGATTTTTATTCCCGGGAATTTCTGCTTTCTTACTTCTTCTGCTTTTTCAATCACCGTTTCCGTGGTGCTCATGGCGTATTGAGGATAAAGAGGGAAAAGTACGATTTCAGTAACGCCTTTGTCCGTCAGTTTCCGGATCCCTGTTTCAATGCTTGGCTCGGCATATCTCATTCCTATTTCTACAGGAACATCTACCCGCTTCTGTAGCTTTTTCTGGATTTTTTCTGTGATAACGATCAGCGGTGAGCCTTCATCAGTCCACACTGTTTTGTATGCTTCGGCAGATTTTGGCGGACGTGTTTTCAAGATAATTCCCTGAACAAGAAGTGCACGAAAGATCCATCTATAGTCGATTACCCTTTCATCCATCAGGAATTCATCGAGATATTCCTTCACATCCTGTACTGCCGTAGATCTTGGCGATCCTAAATTTACCAATAAAATTCCCTTCATTATTTATTTAAATTTTTCAGTCTTTCATCAATAGTCGGACCGTATTTATTTTTCAGACGCAAAATATAAAGTTCAAGTGCAAAATAAGCTTCTTCCTCGGAAAGTCCAAAAGATTTTAAATCCTGTTTGCTTCTTTGTTTCATTTCTTCGGTGAAGAGCTTCTGATATTCTTCATCTGCCTGATATACAAAATCTTCTCCTTTTTCTTTTCTGATGTTATCATTTACCTCTTGATCAAGCTCATAATAATGATGGAAATAATAATCAAGAAAAGTAATATTTTTCCTGTTCAGCTTTCCCAGAATCGTATCCATTTTCTGAATGCTGTCTTTTGCAACATTCATTTCAACAAGATCGTCATGGATTCCGTCATTCAGCTGAGGTTCTTTTTTACACGAAAAAAGACTGAGGCTTATTAGTAAAAGGAAGAATGATCTCATCGATTATCCGTTCACGGCTTCTACACGTTCTACCAAGTCGGGAACGAATTGTTTTAAAATATTTTCAATTCCGTTTTTTAAAGTAGCGGTAGAGCTCGGGCATCCTGAGCATGCGCCTTGTAAAAGCATTTTTGCCGTTTTATTTTCCTGGTCGTATTCCATGAGGGAAATTTTTCCACCGTCATTTTCTACGGCAGGAGCAACGTATTCATTCAGGATATCTGAAATTTTCTGCTCGTCTTCCGTATAATCTCTGTTGATGATCTTTTCTACAGGATTTTCATGTTTCTGCGCTTCAATATTCGAAATTTGTCCACCATTCTGAAGATATTCTGCAATCAGTGCACGTACGGTCATCATCACCTGGTGCCATTCTACGGAATTATCTCTTGTTACGGCAACAAAATTATCAGAAATGAAAACTTCTTTGGCAAAATCAAATTCTTTAAAAACGGCCTGCGCCAAAGGAACACCTTCTGCGGCATCTCTTGATTTTACTTCTACAAAACCTTCCAGTAATAATTTATTGGAAACGAATTTCATCACATTAGGATTCGGGGTCATTTCCGCATAAATCTGATACAGCTCTTTTTTCTTCTGAAGATAAATTCTCGGGTTGGCAAGAAGCTCGTCTTCAATTACATTTTTAAGGCTTTCCGCTACATGTTCCCATTCTATGGTGTCCTGTTTTGCAACCGCTACAAAATTTGCCGTAATAAAAATTCTTTCTACAAACGGATAATTAAAAAGTTCCTGTGCCAAAGGGATTTCGGAAATATCTGAATCTCTGTCCAGCTCCAGTGACCCGGGGATGAGGTTGTAATCCGCAACAAATTTCATCACTTTCGGGTTTTCAGTTGGCTCTATAAGTATAGTATGCATTTTTTCTTTAAATTTGAGATACAAAAATACGCAATTAGGAGTAGAAGTAAGGGGGTTGGAAGTTAGATTTTTGCTATCAGCATGATTTAGAAATAATGAATGGTAAAAATTAATTAAAATCACTTATTATCAATTTTCAAATTAAACATATGGCACTTATAAAAGAACTTTTAGGTAAATCACCACAAATAGGAGAGAACACATTTTTGGCGGAAACCGCTACGATTATAGGGGACGTAACTATGGGAACAGACTGCAGCATATGGTACAATGCAGTAATTCGTGGTGACGTTCACTATATTAAAATGGGAAATAAAGTGAATGTTCAGGACAACGCGATGTTGCATTGCACCTATCAGAAACATCCTTTAAATATCGGGAATAATGTTTCAATTGGTCATAATGCGATCGTTCACGGATGTACAATTAAAGATAATGTGCTGATCGGCATGGGGGCAATTGTAATGGACGATTGTCTTGTTGAAGAAAATTCAATTGTCGGAGCGGGTTCTGTTGTTACACAGGGAACACATATAAAATCTGGCGAAGTTTGGGGCGGAGTACCTGCCAGAAAAATCAAAGATATTAATTCCCAGCTGCTGGAAGGGGAGGTCAACAGGATTGCTGATAATTATGTAAAATATTCCTCATGGTATAAGGAAAATGTAAAACACGTGGAAGGATAGTTAGTCAAGAGTGAATAGTGAATGGTGAAATGTAAATTTACTTTATCTTTATAAATTAACCTTTAGCAATTCACCATTGACTTAAAACTTATAAAAAAATCTTGCCCAATGGAGCAAGATTTTTTTATAAGTTTTAAGAATTCACCAGTTCAGCTTTTCCGTTGACACATTTGATAGAAGTTGGGGGCATGATCATCATACAGTCAGACATGATTCCGTATTTTTGATTGAATGCTTTCACCTTCTCGGTGTAGTCGTTTATTTTAGCTAAAATTGAAGTTTCCAGTTTTTTAGGATACGCAATATACAATTGTGGTCCTCCACATGCTTTTGCACCCATCGGCGCAAACGTCCATTCAGCGGGATCTGTACATTTTTCTTTTGAAATTTCAGACTCTATGGAAGCTTTTAATTTATCCAGCTGGGCCTGTTCATATTTCTGATTATTCTCATCTGCCGGACGCTCGGAAATGTCTTTCGGCAAATTGGCATCCGTGTTTTTTGTAGAAGAACATGAGGCTGTGAACAGCGCTGCACATAAGATGAATACAGGGATTTTCATAAGTTGTTTTTCTCTCGTTATGTTGAAGAATTTTCAAAAGTTGTGCCAAGGTAAGGATTTGAATTTCATTTTCCGTAATTTTGGCGGCGATGAATAATGATTTTTTTGACTTAATAGAACATACCAACCGGAGCGTATTTTTAACGGGGAAAGCAGGAACAGGAAAGACTACTTTTCTCAATGATTTTGTAAAACGCACCCATAAAAAACACATTGTTGTTGCGCCCACCGGGATTGCAGCCATCAATGCAGGCGGCGTTACCATTCATTCAATGTTTGGGCTGCCGCTGCGAACCTTTCTGCCCACCACAGACCGCATCGATACGAGTATGGCTAATAATATTGCCGATCTGATGCCGCATTTTAAATACCGGAAAGATAAGCTGAAGCTCTTACGAGAAGTAGAAATCATTATTATCGATGAGGTGTCAATGCTGCGTGCGGATGTTCTGGATATGATGGATTTTTCATTAAGGTTTATCAGAAGGAATAATCAACGTTTTGGAGGAGTACAGATGCTTTTTATCGGAGATCTGTATCAGCTTCCGCCGGTGGTGAGGGACGAACACATCTTAAAAATCTGCTATAATTCACCTTTCTTTTTTGACAGTCATGCGATTAAGGAAATCCCTTTGATCACGATTGAGCTGACCAAGGTTTACCGTCAGTCTGATGAAGATTTTCTCGCCATCTTAAATGCGATCCGTGATGGTGACGTAGCCAATATCGATTTTGATCATTTAAATGAAAGATACGATCCTGATTTTGAAATGGGAGAGGAGCCGTATGTTTATCTCTGTTCTCACAACAAAATGGCAGACGATATAAATCAGGAGAAACTTGACGAATTAAAGGCAAGTTCTAAAACCTATGAGGCTAAGCTTTTTGGTGAATTTAAAGAAAACCAATTTCCGAATGAACAATTTTTAGACCTGAAAATTGGAGCCCAGATCATGTTTATCCGAAATGATATTTCAGGAGAAAAGAAATATTTTAACGGAAAGTTAGGTGAGATTTCTGCATTGGATGAAAATGAAATTAAAGTCATCCTTGACGGCAGCGAAAGGGAAATCACGGTAAAAAGAGAAGTCTGGGAACAGAAGAAATATTTCCTGGACACGGATAAAAATATCAAAGAAGAGGTATTGGGAAGCTTCGAGCAGTTTCCGATAAAGCTTGCATGGGCGGTTACAATTCATAAAAGTCAGGGACTTACTTTTGACCGGGTGATTATTGATGCCGGAAAAAGTTTTACGGCCGGACAGGTGTATGTGGCACTGTCACGTTGCCGTACACTGGAAGGGATTGTATTAAAATCGAAGATTACGCCTGAAGTTATTTTTAAAGACAACAGAATTCTGCATTTTCATTCTGATACGGTTGCCAACGATAAGGTAGAAGCTATTTTAAATAATGAAAAGTATGATTACAGCATCAGGAAAGTGCTTCGTACGGTAGATTCTCAATGGCTTTTGAAAGAGGTGGAAGACTGGAATAAGCTCTCTGTAGCGACTAAAAGTATCGATCATCTTAAGACAAAACAATTGTATAACCAGCTAAAACCTGAAATTGTAAACTTAGGAAAGATCTTCGAAAAATTAGAAAGGGTAATTTCGCAAAAGGTTAATAATTTTATCGAAAAGAAAGAAGAATGGTCTGAAATAGAAAGCAAAACCAAAGGGGCTGTCAATTTCTTTTTTACCGAAATAAGGGATAAAGTTTTCAGTCCGCTGAAAGATTTTTATGCTGAAATTAAAGGAACTAAAGGCTTAAAACAATATAACGAAGAATTCAGGGTGTGGCTGGAGGATATTGAGGAATATTTAAACAGTTTAAAAGAAATTCACCTGCTGGAAACCAAGCTTCTGGATGAAAAAAATAACCAGGAAGTGAGTATGAAAATTGCGAAAGTGCCATCGCAGGTTCTCACCTTTCAGTTGTTTGAACAGGGGAAAACCATTTCAGAAATTGCTTTGGAGAGAGGCCTTGTGAAAGAAACCGTGATCGGACATCTTGCAAAATTTGCTGAGCAGGGATTACTGGATATTTCAAGGGTGATTACTTCTGATAAAATTAAAGCTTTTGAAGATGTATTTAAAACTAATCCCAAAGAAACGCTGACAGAATGGAAAAATGCATTACCCAGTGATTTCGAATTTAATGAAATCAGGATTCTGATTAATCATTTTAATTATCAAAAGGAAAAGGGTAAAGTTTAAATTACTACTGATTTAATATATTAACAATCAAATAATTTGTATTTTTATAATAAATAATAATTATGAAATACTTATTTACTTTTTTTCTTTTATTCTTCCTTAGTTCTGATAAAAAGGATGATTTTGATTATAATATATTAATTGGTTCATGGTCTCAGGATTTTTTCGCCAATACAACTTCAACAGGAATTTTTACCTTTAAAAAAGACAGTACCGCAACCCTGGAAATGAGAAACGGAAAAACCAAAGCACTGATTGGCGGTATGCAGGGAACTTATAAGATTGAAAGGTCTAATAAAATCATTAAAATTACAATGTTTGGCCAGGAAAAATCTTTTGAGATCGAAGAGCTTAACAATGATTATATTGTGCTTCAAAATAAAAAAGATCTGAAACAGAAGATGAGTTTTAAACGCTTTAAAGATTAAAATGACTTAATAATAAGAAGAGTTTAATTTTATCATTGTAAAATTTTTTCCATAGCTTTTCCCTGAATTCATCGATAAGCCTTATCAATTACAAAAAGTAACTAATGCAAATAATATGTTTTAAATTTGTTCGGTCTTAAAAGACTATAAATTTAAAAATTATGCAAAATTTTGAAATATCCGTGCTGGATCTTGCGCCCGTAAAACAGGAAAAGACCATTCACAACACTTTTCAGGACAGTTTGTCTCTGGCAAATCATACTGAAAATCTTGATTATAAAAGATTCTGGCTTGCTGAGCATCATAATATGGAAAGCATTGCCAGTTCGGCCACTTCAGTTCTTATCGGATTTATCGCCAACGGAACCAAAAAAATCAGAGTAGGATCAGGAGGGATCATGCTTCCTAATCACAGCTCTTTAGTCATTGCCGAACAATTCGGTACCCTGGAATCTCTTTTCCCGGGAAGAATTGATCTGGGACTGGGCAGAGCTCCCGGAACCGACGGTCTTACGGCGCAGGCTTTAGGAAGAAATCCGGCAATTATCAATCAGCAGTTTCCAAGACAGATTTTAGAATTACAGAAATATTTTTCGAAAGAAAATCGCGATGCTTTAGTGCGTGCTATTCCCGGTGAAGGGCTAGATATTCCTTTGTATATATTGGGATCCAGCACTGATAGCGCTTTTCTGGCTGCGGAACTTGGACTTCCTTACGCATTTGCCGGGCATTTCGCTCCTGAGCAGATGGAGATGGCTTTCAATATCTACAGACAGAATTTTGAACCTTCAAAATATTCAGACGAACCTTATATTATTGCCTGTGTCAATGGGGTAGCGGCAGAAACTTCCGAAGAAGCACATAAAATTTCTACCACTTTATTCCAGGCATTTATCAATATCATCCGAAACGACAGAAAACCTTTTGCTCCTCCGGTTGATCATATGGATGACATCTGGTCGCCTATGGAAAAATCGATGGTTATGCAAAAATTACGTTATACTTTAATTGGAGATCAGTCTGAAATTGAAGATCAGCTTCGAAGCTTCCAGGAGAAATTTAATGTAAATGAACTGATGATCAATTCTCATATTTACGACCACCAGAAAAGGCTTGATTCCTATACCATTTTCAGAAAAGCAAAAGACGCGATATTCAAAATATAACAAACCCTTATCATAATTGGGAGATGCTTATTTTATGAGTATCTTTGCAAAAATTTAAAGTAAAAATGTCTGATATTAAATTAAATACTATTCCGGAGGCTATTGAAGACCTTAAAAATGGTAAAATAATCATAGTAGTAGATGATGAAGACAGAGAGAATGAAGGTGATTTTCTTTGTGCCGCTGAGCTAACGACACCAGAAATTATCAATTTTATGGCGCTTCACGGCAGAGGACTGATCTGTATGCCGCTTCCTGAAAAAAGATGTGATGAGCTTGGACTTGAAGTAATGGTAAGCCGCAGCAGCGATCCTAAGGAAACAGCTTTTACCGTATCAGTTGACCTTCTCGGAAATGGTACTTCTACAGGGATTTCTGCAGCGGACAGAGCGAAAACGATTTTAGCTTTAATGGATGAAAAATCGAAGCCGACGGATTTCATGAGACCGGGGCATATTTTCCCGCTTCGTGCAAAAAAAGGAGGCGTTCTGAAAAGAGCCGGCCACACGGAAGCTGCCATTGATCTTACTTGCCTTGCAGGTTTAAAAGAAGGTGGTGTGATCTGTGAAATTATGAATGAAGACGGTTCTATGTCCCGTTTGCCGGAACTGTATGCCTTTGCACAGAAACATGATATGAAAATTGTTTCTATCGAAGATCTGATTCATTATCAGCTTAAAAAAGGCAACCTTATTGAAAGAATTGAAGAAAGAAAAGTAAAAACTGCTTATGGTGATTACGAATTTTATGCCTTCAGGGAAACTTCAAACGATCAGATTCATTTTGCTTTAACGAAAGGTACATGGACGGTGGATGAGCCGGTTTTGGTTAGAGTACAGTCTTCCGACTCGTATTTTGACGTGCTGACAAGATTAAATAATGGTGAAAAACCTTTGCTGGAGAAAGTAACCAATATGGTGAACGAAGCAGGAAAAGGAGCGATTATTTTCATTAATAATGTTTCTAATTCTGAAAACACCTTAAGAAAGCTTCAGCAGTTCCTGAATTATCAGGATGGGCAGGTTCAGCATCCTACTTTAGCGTATAATTACAGAGATTACGGGATCGGAACTCAGATTCTTAAAAATCTCGGAATCAATAAATTTAAAGTAATCACTCAAAATACCAATATTAAACCTCAGGTTGGCGGTTATGATGTTGAGGTAACGGAGATGGTGCAGCTTTAAAAGTGAATGGTGAGTGGTCAATTCGCTATGCTTGTCGATTTTACCAGCGGCTTAAGGTAGGCAGTTTGATTTAAAATAAAATTCAGTGAAGAATATAAAATAATAAACTGTTTATATAGGCTAATTATTAAAATTGACTATTTACTTGTGAAGCAAAATTCACTATTGACAATAAAAAATGGCTTGAGAAATACTCAAGCCATTTTTATTTCGTCAAAACTTCTGAACCCGTTCAGGAAGTCTTTGATATTCATTCTTTTCTTTCCTTCAAGCTGCAATTCCAAAGGATAATAAATTCCGTCCTGAGTGTATATTTTAAACTCATTCTTTGAAATATCCAATGTTCCGGCAACCTTATCATGATTTGAAACTTCAAATTTACCACCGAAAATTTTCAGTCCTTTTTCTTCTTCACCAATTTTCAATGTTGTGAAAGCCGCAGGATAAGGTGACATTCCCAAAATAAACTGATGCACTTCTTTTGACTTTCGGGACCAATCTATTCTGGTATCCTCTTTAAATATTTTGTACGCATTTTTAGGCTGCTCAACTTGTGGCTGGGGTTTTTCAGTAATGGTATTTTCGGCCAGTCCGTCAAGTGTTTTTACGACGAGTTTAGCGCCCATTTCCATCAAACGGTCATGAAGACTTCCTGCGTTTTCATCAGGTAAAATAGACAATTCTTCCTGAAGCAGAATATTTCCTTCATCAATTTTCTCGTTAATAAAAAACGTCGTAGCGCCGGTTTTTTCTTCCCCGTTGATCACGGCGTAATTGATAGGAGCAGCTCCTCTGTAATCCGGGAGCAGTGAAGCATGAAGATTAAAAGTTCCCATTCTTGGCATTTCAAAAAGTACTTTCGGCATCATTCTGAAAGCGACTACTACAAAAATATCGGCATTCAGCTTTCTCAATTCTTCCAGAAAGTCAGGATTTCTTAATTTTTCGGGTTGAAAAACAGGAATATTATTTTCTACGGCGAAAATTTTCACCGGCGACTGATTGATTTTTTGTCCGCGCCCGCTTGCCTTGTCTGCTACGGTTACGACGCCGACCACTTCATGATGAGAATGATGAATGGCTTCCAAAGAAGTTTTGGCAAACTCCGGAGTACCTAAAAAAACGACTCTTAATGATTTCATGTTGCAAAGATAAGGTCTTTATCAAATGATTAAAAGATTTAGAATCTGTTTAAATCTATAATTTATTTTTAACATTAAGAAATTAAGCCCCCTTTAGCTTAAAAAACTTAATAAAAATCAATTAATTGATTAAGTCTAACTCGCTAAAATTCTTAAGGCTAAATTGAAGAATAAACAAAGTTTATTTAATTTAGAAAATTAAGAAAAAACTATAAAAAATTTATTTAGTAAAATTTAAACATTCTTTTAAAAATTAAATAAAAATTTATTAAACCTCTTATCCATAATTATTACTCATATTAAGCAATCGCATACGTTCTGAAATTCAACATTTTTACTTTTCCGGAATCTAACAGGTAAATAAGATTTTCCAAAATGTTTTCTTTGGACTGATAGTTTAGCTGAATGGATAACTCTTCAATGGTGCAAGCTTTTTTAGCCAGTATATTCATAATTTCCCCTGAAATATTCTTTCCGAAAATGGATTGCTTGTTTTTTTCACAAACGGAACATTTTCCACAGTTTTTAGATTTTTTTTCACCGAAGTAAGTAAGAATAAGCTTCATTTTACAATAGCTGTTATCTTCGATGTAAAATTTCATTTCTTCCCATTTCTGTATTTTATTTTTCTGAATATGCTCAAAAAGCTTCCAGTATTGAGAATTGTTAAGTCTTTCATCACGGGGCTTTAAAAATTTAATGCTGGATAAAGCGCCATCCACATATTCCACATAGCCTTTCTTTTGAAGTTCTTTTAATCTTTCTTTTATTAAGTGAACGCTTACGCCAATCTTATTGCTTACCTGCTGCTCGCTGAACATTACTTTATGCGTAGTGATTCCGGAAATAGTTCGGAGCATCAATTCAATAAAATACGAATCTTTATGAGGAAGCTGATCAATTTCGTCTGCCTGCATCAAAAGTTGCAGAGAAGACAGGCTTTTATGATCATTGAAATAAATAATTTCCTGATTATGAAGGAAGTTCAAGACATTCTTAATCTTCGCTGAAGACAATTTGGTGAAATTTTGAATCCCGCCAAGGCTGAGCTGGAAAACCTTTTCTGGCAACTCAAACTCTGCAACCTGAAAGATAGAGTAGAGGTAAGTAAGAATTCTTAAAAATTCAGCTTTATTGGGAGTTTGGTTTTTTAAAATATCATCAAAATTTGAAAGTTCCTGCTTGTCCCAAAGCAAAAAGGCAAAGCTTTCCTGTCCGTCTCTTCCGGATCTTCCGATTTCCTGGTAATAATTTTCAATGGAAGGAGCAGGAGAATAGTGAATTACGAATCGAACATTGTCTTTGTCGATCCCCATTCCGAATGCGTTAGTGGAAATTAAAACCTGACTGTCACTGTTATTCCAGATCATCTGTTTCGCATTCTTTTCCTTTGCTGTAAGGCCTGCGTGGAAAAAGTCTACATTTTTTAACTGATTTCTTTTGAGAAATTCACACAGAAGTTCAGCTTCCCGGCGGGTTCTTACATAAACAATTCCCGATTCGCGGGTAAACTTTAAAATGTCATAAACCTTCTGAAATTTATCTGAAACTTCTTCAGTAAAAATTCTGATATTATCACGTTTAAAACTTTTCTGAAATACCTGCGGATTTTTAAGTTCAAGTTTTGCTTTGATTTCTTCCAGCACTTTCGGAGTAGCGGTTGCTGTTAAGGCCAGACACGGAATTTTCGGATTATTTTTCCTGAATTCTTTAATATTCTGATAGCTCGGCCTGAAATCCTGACCCCACTCAGAAATACAGTGTGCCTCATCCACCGCAATAAATGATAACTGAATCTCCTCAATATTCTGAAGAAATTGCTTGTTGGTCAATCTTTCAGGAGAGATGTACAGCATTTTTGTTAAACCTTCCTTGCAGCGGTCGTAGATACCTTCAGCGTCGTATTCATCAAGTTCCGACGATAGATATTCTGCTTCAATTCCTCTTGATTTTAACTGGCTTACCTGATCTTTCATTAATGCTAGAAGTGGAGATATAATAAGACATGTTCCTTCTTTTAATAAGGCAGGAAGCTGATAGCAAAGAGACTTTCCCGCACCCGTTGGTAGGAGGACTAAGGTATCTTTTTCGTTGATAACAGAATCAATAATAGCCTCCTGGGCGTCGCGAAAAGTATCGTAACCCCAAAAATATTTTAAGGTTTTAAATTTTAATTCTTGAAAATCTTGGTGAGAAATCATGGGATAAAATTAATGAAACTTAGTTGACAAAAAAAGCCACGCATAGCGTAGTCATGGTCGGAAGAAATTCCGGCCATATTTTTGTGTTTATGTTTTGAAAACCTTGGCAGGATCACCTCCTGCAAAAAGGATTAGAATGGCAGTAATCATATCTCGAAGCTCCATTGTAATCCGCCTTTTTGCGGTTTTGTAGCCTAAATTATTTGCTTTTTTGTAAATCAGCAGTAGCATAGAAGCAATCATTGTCATGTAGACCATCACCTGAATTCCGTTTTTATTCAGCGACACCAGATGGCTTAAATTCAGCTCTTGTTTCATAAACCTGAAGAACACTTCAATATCCCATCTTTTACGGTAATAGTCCGATATTTCTTTGGCAGAAAGTTCAAACTCGTTGGTTATAAACCAAAATTCCTTACAGGTTTTCTCATTTTTAATAACCACCAATCGAAAATCTGTCTCCACTTTTTCTTCCCGATGATGTATATTTCCACGTTTGTTTTGGATGGGTTTCCCGGTGTACAACTTCACTTTACTGTCTTTAATAACTTTCCAGTCATCCCATTTTAGAGGGTTTCCTGTTTCAAGAAAAGACTCAGTCTCTTCAAATTTTCTGTTTTCTTTGGAACGGATAATAAATTTCAAATTCTTTTCTCCAAAATCTTTCATCGTTCTTGTAGACTGCAGCCCTCTGTCTATGACGTAAATATTATCGTGGCTCTTCTTTTTTTACCTGGCTGAGAATAGCCGCAGCGAGCGCATTGTCTTCTGCAGAGTATTTTTGTCCCGTAAAAATCTCTACTGCCGAGGGTAAAACTCCATCAAAAGAAAAACTGAATTTTACCAATTTTTTACCGTTTTTCTGATCGATGCCTTCCTTAAGCTTATTGCAGGTATCGGCAACAATAGTACTGTCAACCCGGATTAAGTTATATTTTTCGATTTCGGCCCTGGAATAAAGTTCCGAAAATTTTCCGTACATCTGTTCATAGATTTCTTTGAAATAATTAGAATCGATTTTTGAAAGTCGCTCTGAAATCGAACTCCTACGGACTTTTTCCTCTTCTCCTAAACCAAATAATGCTTTAAATCCGCTGCTGTTAAAAGTATCTTCCAAAGTTCTCTGGCTTAATTTTTCATTATCAAAGATGCAAAATAAAAGCAGGTAAAACATTTTTTTACCATGCAGAACCTTGCTGTAGTGATCTACTTTGGTACTTGCCGAGAGATGGGCTAAAAGAGCTTCGGGAATAAATTCTAAAACATCTTTAAGAGCTATTTTATGATCTTTAAAAACTGACATAAACAATTGATTATCAGCTATAAAGATACGAAAATAAATTCTAAAACGCAAGTTAAATAATTGATAATCAAATAATTAAATTACTTTTTCTCAGGATAAAAAACTAAAAAAGTCGGAAGAATTTTTCTTCCGACCATGACTACGCATAGCGTGACTTTTCATATTATTTCTAAAACTACTGTTATTTTGCTTCAAAATAAACTCTTCGGTTAGCTCTGTTCTTCCATTCCGGACATTTTGTAGCTGGGTTACATTCAGGATATTTCAGGTCTTTTTCACCTCTTCCTACCGCATTTAATTTATCCGACTGAACGCCATTTTTAATTAAATAATCTTTAACATTTTTTGCTCTTCTTTCAGACAATTTCTGGTTATAAGCTTCTGACGCTCTGGTGTCAGTTGTTCCGATTACCGTGTATGTTCCGTTGGAAGAGTTGATGTAATTAACGGCATTGTTCAAAATAGGGGTGTTTGAAGGCAAAATTTTATCTGAATTAAGATTAAACTCAATTCCTTCGAGCTTGGTTTCACTTTCGTCTACCAGGCCATCAGCTACAGGTGCCGATGTTACTACCGGGCATCCCTGATTTTCAACAGGTCCGGGAACTGTTACGCATTTATCATAAAGATCAATGATACCATCCAGGTCAGTGTCTAGCGCTACACCGGCACCGTCCACTCTTGCACCTGCAGGTGTATCAAGTTGTCTGTCCCAGTCGTCGCATACACCGTCATTATCAAGATCTCCTTTTTTACACACTTCAATATCCTGATTTTTATTACCTAATACATCAAGCTTATAATACATTTCCTGAAGCGGATCATGCCACATCAAGTGAGATTCATGCTTTCCTAATTTTAGTGAAACTCCTAGAGTTGCATTAAAGAAATTGTCGGAAACCTGCTCTTCTCGCTGATTGATCGTGCTGTATTTGTCACCGCCTCCGTCAAACTCGTCGCTACCGGTAATCACATACATTAATCTGCTTTCAATGTCAATTCTGTTGTTTACCTTGAATTTTAATCCTGCCCCCGCTTCGGCAAACATTGATTTCAGATTGAATGGTTTTACTTCAGAAACCATTCTGCTTCCCATTTCATCTTTCTGATATGCTCTGAATGCTAACGTTCCTAAACCTGCATAGCCGTGTAAGGCCCATCTGTAAGGAGAATGATTGTCTACTCTTCTGAACAGGTTTGAGAAGTTAATGTCTCCTAATAACGAAATCGCATCGTATTGGGTTCTTGCGCCCTCTTTTTGATTTACAGAAGCGTCTGCCGGTGCAGATTTTTTTGTGTTGAACCATCCTTGTCTTGTCTCTCCTCTATCGTATTGCAAGTTGATTCCAAAGGCATGGGTGATCGCTTTATCAATACTTACATAAGCAGAATATCCGAAAAGATTTTTACCATTACCGTTTTTTATTGAGGTGAGGTCGGCAGACTGAACCAATGGCACACCGGCACCAAACGAAATTGCCCAATCATTGAATCTTCTTGCTGTATTTGTAAACGGTGAAATATTGGCTGAACCTGAAGAGAATGTATTTGGATATATTGTTCCTGAATGAACTGCTATAGAGTCTTGTGCAAAGCTTAATGCAGGAGCTGATAATGCTAATGCTACAATTGCTAAACTTAATTTCATAATGTATTTTTTGTTTAATTAAAGATAATTATTTATTTGTTGGGCATCCTTGGTTTTCCACCGGTCCGGGAACCGTTACGCACTTATCATATAAATCGATAACGCCATCCAGGTCTATGTCTAAGGCAATACCGGCACCGTCAACTCTTGCCCCGGCCGGAGTATCAGGTTGTCTGTCCCAGTCGTCACAAACGCCATCATTATCCTTATCCCCTTTTTCACATACAATAAGTTCTGTACTTTTATTTTCCAAAACATTTGCTCTGTAATAGGCTTCCTGTAACGGATCATGCCATGCGAGATGAGTTGTGTGTTTTCCCAATTTGAAAGATAATCCCAGGTTGACCGTCCATACATTATCTGATCTTCTTTTATCGATCATATTATATTTAGGTATTTTTGAATTCGGATCATAATCTCCGGGATCTGCGTATCCTCCGCCGTCAAATTCATCATCCCCACTGATAATGTACATTGTTCTTGCTTCAACATCAATTAAGCTGGAAACATTGTATTTTACCCCAAGCCCAAACTGATAATATACCGAGTTGAGCCCCAGTTTCTGATTGATAAAAAGCGGAATTCTTCTTGGATTGGTGCTCCAACTATAATCTTTATTATCATGCAGTGATGTATTAAAGCTCATAAATCCCATTCCTGCATATCCATGCATTGCCCATCTGTAGGGTGAATGGTTGTCTACTCTCCTCAGAATGTTTGAGAAATTCACATCACCCATTAACGCAATCTGATTATACTTGGTTCTGGCTTCTGCCACTCCTGCGGCTATCCCTTCGGCACCTTCCAGCTGGCCTTTTTGCTTTGTCTCGCCTCGTTGATAGATCAGACTGATCCCTACAACATGATTGATTTGCTTGTCTAAACTTACATATGAATTGTAGCCCCAGTTGAATTTTTGGTCCGTGATTGATAGAAGGTCCGAATGAACCATAAAGGCAGCGCCTCCACCTATTGATACCGACCAATCGTTGAATCTTCTCGCTTTGTTGTTGAAGGATTGAACATTAGCAGAGCCTGAAGAAAATGTATTGGGATACATATCATTAGAAGTGACAGCAATACTATCTTGCGCATACGACACAATAGGCAATGCAGCCAATAATAACAAACTTAATTTCATACAAATATGTTTTTATGTTTTATAAGATAAAATCTTTTAATAATATTCTTGAAAATTCTCTCTCAGAAAGATGTTTTTGATGAGGGATTTGTAATCTTTCTGATATGAATTTTATTTCATTATATGTAACGATATCGATGTCAATAATCCTGTCGGTATAGCCTCCTGTTACGCTGGAATCGTTAGCTCTTCCCATTTCCGTTTCAATGCTTTTTATGAGGGTAAGAAGCTGAATCGGAGAAAGATGAGTGAATATTATTGCTGCAATATTACAAAAAATATTGGAACTAACAAATTCTACGGGTTCTGATGTAAGAAAATCACTTACCTTTACTATCTCATTTCCAGCGTATTTTATTTTATCCAAAGCAGTCTCCAAATTTTTTTTTTGATCTCCAAGATTACTTCCTAGTAACAAAACGACTTTATGGTGCGACATATTGTAAAATGATTGATTTTATGAAAAGCTTTTTTAAAAATGTACTGGCAAATATAGTGGCAATTGTCATATTATGTGTCGTGTTTTTCTTCTTTTTCATTATAATGCTGGTCTTTAGTGCCATGGGAAATGAAAAGTCTGTGGTCGTAAAAAAGAATTCCGTTCTCACGATTAATTTAAAAACCAATATCGTCGACAGTCCGACTGAAGAGCAGAGAGGATTGTTTAACATTAGTGATCAGAATAAAAATATCCTGATTTATGATGCTATCGAGGCTATTAATAAGGCTAAAACTGATGGTAATATTAAAGGAATCAGTATTGAAGCTGATTATCTCAATGCCGGGGTTACTCAAATTGATGATTTAAGAAATGCTATTGCAGATTTTAAGAAAAGCGGGAAATTTGTATATGCTTATGGAAATGCAGTTTCGCAGGCATCTTATTATTTGGGTTCTGTTGCCGATCAGTATTATCTTAATCCTGCAGGAATGATTGAGCTCAAAGGTCTTGCTACTGAAGTTACTTTTTTCAAAGATTTTGCCGATAAATACGGTATTGGTATTGAGGTGATCCGTCACGGAAAATTCAAATCTGCGGTTGAACCGTTTTTAAGAAATGATATTTCTCCGGAAAACAAAGAGCAGCTGAGCACACTTTTGAATGATATCTGGAAAAATACATCTTCAAAGATGGCTGCTTCCCGAAAAATTGATACCGCAGCCTTCAGAACTGTCGTTGATAGCCTCTACGGTATGATTCCGGAATTGGGATTGAAATACAAATTGGCTGATAAACTTATTCAGAAGACGGAATATGATCAGTTGATTAAATCAAAATTAAATGTAAAAGAGGATGAAAAATTAAATAAAATCTCTTTAGGAAAATATATTGCTTCCTATTCTGATAATGAAAATTCAGGAGATAAGGTGGCTGTTTTGTATGCTTCAGGATCGATTTATGGTGGAGACGAGTATGGCGACATTCACTCTGAAAAGTACATCAAATACATTAAAGATCTTCAGGAAAATGATAAAGTAAAAGCTGTCGTATTCCGGATTAATTCTCCGGGAGGAAGTGCCAATGCATCTGATGAGATTTTGTTTGAACTCCAGCAGTTAAAAAAGAAGAAGCCTTTGATCGTTTCTTTCGGTGATTATGCAGCCTCCGGAGGCTATTATATCGCGATGGCAGCAGATAAGATCTATTCTGAGCCTAATACACTTACAGGATCTATAGGTGTTTTCGGGGTGATTCCTTATTTTAAGGACATTGCCAACAAAAACGGTATCCGTTCCGATATTGTTTCTACTAATGCCAATTCGCAGTATTATTCTTCATTAAATGGTGTCACTCCTTACGGTGTAAGTCTCATCACCAGAAGTGTTGAAGGAACTTATAAAAGATTTGTACATTTTGTAACGAAAAACAGAAAACAAAGTTTTGAACAAATTGATAATATCGGTGGAGGAAGAGTATGGAGCGGAACCAGAGCGAAACAAATAGGACTTGTCGATGAACTGGGAACTTTAAATGATGCTGTAAAATTTGCAGCTCAAAAAGCAGGTTTAAAATCTTATGCAGTAGCATCCTATCCGAAGAGCATGACCCCATTCGAGCAGATATTCAAAGACTTGAATCAGGATGAAATTTCCGAAAGAGTAATTAAGAACAAGATCGGCAAATCAAATTACGAGATTCTTCAGCAGATTACTGAAAAGAGAAAGCTTCAGTCTGAAATAAAAATGGAAATGCCTTACCAGATTAAAATTAACTAAATTATATTGTTATAAAAGAAGCGGCGGATTTGAAATTTCAAATCCGCCGCTTTAATTTTTTATTGTACAGTTAAGCTCTCCTGGTGGTCAGCATTCCGTAAATCCACAGAACAATCAAAGCTCCTCCAATGGCTAGAATCCAGCTTCTGAAATTCCAGAAAGAATCTACATCTCCCCAGTGTAGTACATATACGCCGATTGCTCCTCCGATAAAAGCGCCAATAATACCTAGAATCATAGTGATAAGCATTCCGCCTCCCTGTTTTCCTGGCATAATCGCTTTAGCTAGTGCTCCGGCTAATAGCCCGAAAATAATCCATGTTAAAAATCCCATAGTTGCATTTTTTAATGTTAATATTTGATGATTTGATTCAAAAAGATTTATCTCTTCTTGAAAAAAGAATCTACAAACTCTGTACCATTAAATAATTGCAAATCCTGCATCTTTTCTCCAACGCCGATATATTTTACAGGAATCTGGAACTGATCTGAAATACCAATAACAACGCCTCCTTTTGCTGTTCCGTCAAGTTTGGTGACTGCCAACGCATTGACTTCTGTAGCAGCCGTAAACTGTTTGGCCTGCTCGAAAGCATTCTGGCCGGTAGAACCGTCGAGAACTAATAAAACTTCGTGTGGCGCGTCGGGAATTACTTTTTGCATCACTCTTTTAATTTTTGAAAGTTCATTCATCAGGTTAATCTTGTTGTGAAGTCTTCCTGCTGTATCAATGATGACCACATCTGCATTCTGTGCAACGGCACTTTGTACGGTATCAAAGGCTACAGACGCCGGATCTGAGCCCATTTCCTGCTTTACAATAGGAACGCCCACTCTCTGGCTCCAGATCACCAACTGGTCAACTGCTGCAGCACGGAAAGTATCTGCGGCACCCAATACCACTTTCTTGCCTTCAGATGTGAATTGATGGGCGAGTTTCCCAATAGTTGTGGTTTTTCCTACACCATTTACGCCCACTACCATAATTACATAAGGTTTTTTGGAGGTATCAATATTTCCTGTTCCTGCATGAGGGTTTTCAAGCAGTAATCCTGAAATTTCTTCACGAAGGATTTTATCCAATTCGTTTACACTTACATATTTATCTCTTGCGACACGCTCTTCAATTCTTTCTATGATTTTGATGGTTGTAGATGCACCGACATCAGAAGCAATAAGTATTTCTTCAAGGTCATCCAGGACCTCATCGTCTACCTTGCTTTTACCGACTACGGCTTTTGTCATTTTTTCGAAAAAACCCTGGCTGGATTTTTCCAATCCTTTATCTAAGGTTTCTTTCTCTTCTTTTTTAAAAATTTTTTTAAACCAACTCATCTTATGAATTACGGAATTTAATTAATGAAGGAAGTTAGCTCATGAAAGCTTGAAGTACTCAATCTTGTTTTATATTTTCATGATTAAACTTCCGGCATCCAGCTTCTGACTTCCAGCTAGATTAAAAACAAAGATAACAAAAAAACTACCCAAAAGATGAGTAGTTTTTTATATTGTAAATAAAGTGTAGATTATTTTTTCAAATAACCATCTACTTCGTCTGCATTCATTACTTTTTCTTCGAAAACGTAAGCTCCTGATTTAGAAGACTTCACCATTTTCACCACTTTAGTCATCTTTTTAGACTGACCGCTTTGTAGGGTTGCTACTACTTTCTTTGCCATGGTAAATTATATTTTAATAATTACTTGATTTCTTTGTGAACGGTTACTTTCTTAAGAACAGGATTGTATTTTTTCAATTCCAATCTTTCAGTGGTGTTCTTTTTATTCTTTGTAGAAATGTATCTAGACATTCCTGGCATACCGCTTTCTTTATGCTCTGTACATTCAAGGATTACTTGAACTCTGTTTCCTTTTTTTGCCATGATTTAATTACTTTTTAATCAATCCGTTTCTAGTTGCTCTTTCCAGAGCTTCCTCGATTCCAATCTTGTTAATCACTCTCAATCCATGAGCTGATACTTTCAGTGTTACGTGCTTATCTTGCTCCGGAAGGTAAAACTTCTTCTCCAATAAGTTAATTTCAAAACGACGCTTCGTTTTGTTATTAGCGTGAGAAACGTTGTTACCAACCATTGCACGCTTTCCTGTTATTTGGCAAATTCTTGACATATCTCGATGTTCTTATTTGTACTATAATATTTGAGAGTGCAAAATAACGAAGAATTTTTTAGATAGACAAATCTTTTAGGAAATTATTTACAATAAACTTTCAAATATTAGCTTCAAATAACCTCCCTCTTTCTTTATCCAACTTCCTGTCTTTCTAGCTTTTCTTTGTTCTTGCCTGAAACCTTTTAATTAAAAAATAAAACAACAGAAATCCCAAGGCAAAAATTGAAAATCTTGAAAGCAGATCTCCTGCTCTTGTATAAAAAGTCATCTGATCGTAAAGGTTTACTTTTGCAAATAAGGCTGTTTTATCTCCGTAAAAAGTATCTTCAATGATTTCTCCTCTGGCATCGATATGAGCCGAAATTCCGCTGTTGGCAGCCCTTGCAATTTCTCTTCTGGTTTCAATCGCACGCAGTCTTGCATAAGAAAGCAGCTGTCTGTGACCTTCGGAAACACCCCACCAGGAATCATTCGTCATAATGGCTAGAAAATTTGCGCCTTTTTTTACGTAATCCCCTGTGAATTCACCGTAAATGCTTTCATAGCAGATGATTGGCGCCATTTTTCCTTTATTGAAAGGATTGGCAAATGCAACTCTTTCTTTATCCGTTCCAAGAGATGCAACGGTTCCTCCCAGATTCAGCATGGCATCTCCCAGAAGTGGCTTTAAATAATTCATATAAGGGAATATTTCAACGCCGGGAACCAGCTTTCCTTTGTGGTAAACCTCAACATTACGGTTGGGAATAACCTGAACGGCAGAATTGAAGCTTTCCACCCACAACCCCGGATTCAATTGATAAGCTTCTTTCGGAAGGTTTTCTTCGGAAGTATAAAATTTGTGCGAAGAAATTCCTGTTGCGAATACAGAACCCGGATGTTTTGTTAAAAATGTTTTAAGATTATTTAAAATCACGCTTTTTTCAAAAGATCTTTCGGAAATCGAACCTCTGCCGGGAAGGGCGGTTTCGGGAGCAATATAATAATCTATTTTTCCTTTTGAGTTTTTTTCGGCCAGATCCAAAAGATCATTTTCAATGACCAGGCTGTCTTTGGAATATTTTTCCGCGTAAGGATCAAGGTCAGGCTGAAGCATCAGGACATTTACGCTTCCGATTGGTTTTTCATTAAAGCTATTGTATCTCACAACTGAAATGATCATCGGGATAATGATTAAAGTTGCAACGATTGATGTATTTTTGATCAGATCTTTTCTTTTTCTTCCGGCCTGCCAGATTCTTATGGTGTAAAAGATTAAAATATTGATCAATAATACCCAGAAGCTTCCGCCGGTAGCGCCCAGCGTGTCATACCATTGAATCAGTTTTGGATATTCTGAAAATGCATTCCCAAGATTCAGCCAGGGCCAGGTAAATTCCCAGCTCAAATGAAATTTTTCAAAACTCATCCATATGGCGATGAAAAACGCTAATCCCCAATATGTTCCCTGCGCATTTTTGTACCAATGATAACATTGAAATACTAAAGAATAAAGAAGTGAATTAACCAGTACCGGGAATACAACGGCTAATATCGAGTGGCTTCCATCCGGGTTTTTTGCTCCGTACAACCATCCGGTCGTTACAACGTTCCAGATGACAAAGCATACATAGGAAAGCCCGAAAACCACCCAGCTTTTTCTCTTATACTCTGAAAATTTTGAAACACCGTGCTCCATCATCAAAAGAGGAACGAGGGCAAAGAATATAAAAAACGGAACCCCGTAAGTAGGCCATGATATCGACAGCAGCATTGCTGAAATGAGCGTAAGTAAAACGTATTTCATTCAATTGATTTAACATACAAATTTAAGGCTTTTGAAATGAAAAGAAATGCAATTGATGTTAAAGAAATCTTATAAAATTCTATTATTTTACAGTATTCAATAATTATCCGTTCAGTTCTTTTGCGCGGTTTTCTGCATTCAGGATTCCGCTTTTCAGGATTTCTTTCAGGTTGTTTTCGTTAAATGTTTTAAGTGCAGCTTCTGTTGTGCCGCCTTTTGATGCGACATCTTTAATCAGTTCCTCCAGGCTTTTATCTGAATTATTAATCAGATGATAGGCCCCCAACATGGTTTGTTGTACAAAAAGTTTTGATAGATTTTCATCAATTCCCATTTCAATACCTGCTTTGATCATGGCATCAACAATATAATAAAAATAGGCAGGTCCGCTTCCCGAAAGGGCGGTAACGCCGTCTAAAAGGTCTTCATTTTCTAGATAGACAGATCTACCGGTTGAGTTTAGTAATCTTTCGATATTGATGAGCTGGCTGAAAGAAACTCCTTCCGCGGAAGTATAACCGGTAATTCCCATTCCGAGAAGAGTGGGGGAATTAGGCATTGCTCGTACAACCAGTGGATGATTTAATAGTTTTTGAATTTTTTCAATTTTAATTCCTGCCATGATAGATAATACCATTTGATTTTCCTTCAGCTGAAACCGGAAGTTTTCAGAGAGATATTGGAAATCTTGTGGCTTTACAGCGATGATGATCAGATCTGCATCAATATCATTGACTTGATCAAAAGTCGAAATTTTAGACTTGGGAAATTCTTTCGAAATCTCGGAAAATTTGGATTCATTTCTGGTAATCAGATGAAGATTTTCCGGCTTTATCAGTTCATATTTTAAAAATGATTTAGAAAAAGATAAGCCCATTTTTCCGGCTCCGAGAATAGCTATTTTCATGTTTTTATGTGTTTTTATGATAACTTTGTCAAAGTTCAGATCTTTGACAAAGTTTTTACTGTTTATTTTAAATAATATTTACTTCTCTTTCAAGCTCAATACCAAATTTTTCATGTACAGAATCAATTATTTTTGTTGAAAAATCATAAATTTCCTGCCCTGTCGCTTCTCCTGTCGCATTGATGATAACCAGCGCCTGTAATTTGTGGGAGGCAACATTTCCTATTTGTTTTCCTTTCCAGCCACATTGCTCGATAAGCCAGCCTGCCGGAACTTTTACAAAATCTCCATTCGCATATCCCGGAATATTTTCAAATTTTTGCTGAAGCTCTTCAAATTGAGTCAAAAGAATGGTTGGGTTTTTAAAAAAGCTTCCCGCGTTTCCGATTTCCTTTGGGTCCGGTAATTTGCTTTTTCTGATGTTGATAACTGCTTTGGAAATATCCTGAATGGTTGGGTTTTCTATACCTAAATTTTCCAGTTCAGACGTTATGGCGCCATATTCTGTTTTGATATGATGATCTTTTCTGGTTAATTTAAAAGTAACTTCTAAAATCACATATTTTCCTTTTCCTTCCTGCTTAAAAACAGAATCCCTGTAGCCGAATCTACATTGCTCCAAGTTGAACGTTTCCAGTTGAAGATTCTCAAGATTAAGAACGGTGCAGTTCACGAAAGTATCTTTTATTTCAGTACCGTAAGCCCCGATATTCTGCATAGGCGATGTTCCGACATTTCCAGGGATTAAAGAAAGATTTTCCAGTCCGCCATAATTTTTATTCAGGCAAAACATCACAAATTCATTCCAGTTTTCCCCAGCTTTTGCGGTAACCAATACTTCATTGTCATTAATGAAATCTTCGTGAATTCCTTTGAGATTAAGCTGGATAGCCAGTCCATCGAAATCTTTTGTCAGTAAAATATTGCTTCCACCGCCTAAAAACAACAAAGGTAAAGTGCTGGTTTTTGAATAATTCAGCGCTTCGATTAATTCTTCTGTAGAATGAACTTCAGTAAAGTATCTGGCCTTTACATCAACGCCGAATGTGTTATAGCGTTTTAATGAAAAATTTTCGTGCATTTGTATTATTTAAACAAATTCGTTTATCTAATTTAAATAAAATATCAGCAATAAAAGTGCGGAAAGAATATCTCCACCAAATTTATTGCTGATAGATTATTGATTCCAGACTAAAGACTGAATTCTACTTTATATTGTTGAAGCGCATCTTTCAGGATAGCAGCACTTCTTTTCAGATCTTCTTCTTTTAAAACGTATGCGATTCTTACCTGTTTTTTACCAAGCTCAGGATTGCTGTAAAATCCTCCGGCAGGCGCTACCATAATCGTTTCATTCTGATTCGAATATTTTTCAAGAAGCCATTGTGCAAACTTTTCTGTATCATCTACAGGAAGTTCAGCAACACAGTAGAAAGCCCCTTTCGGTTTCGGGCATATCACTCCGGGAATGGCATTTAAAAGATCCACCAGAATATTTCTTCGGTGCGTATATTCTTCTCTTACGGCTCTGATGTACGCCTGGTCGTCCTGGTGAGCAGCAGTTGCAGCAATCTGTCCCAAAAGAACCGGGCTCAGTCTTGCCTGCGCGAAAAGCATGGCCGCATCATGGATTTTTTTAGAACGGGTAATCATACATCCGATTCTTACGCCGCACATTGAGTAACGTTTTGATTCAGAGTCTATAATGATACAGTTTTCTGCAAGTTCAGGAAAAGCCAGCATGGAAATCTGCTGTTTGCCATCGTATACATATTCTCTGTAAACTTCGTCTGAAATAACGACGATGTCATATTTTAAAGCAATTTCTGCCAGCTTCTGAAGCTCTTCACGGGTGTAGAGATATCCTGTAGGATTTCCGGGGTTACAGATGACGATTGCTCTTGTTTTTTCGGTGATTTTTTTCTCAAATTCTTCAATCGGAGGAAGGGCAAAACCGGTGTCTATTGTTGAAGGAATGGCTACCACATTTACATTGAACGTACTTGTAAAGCCGTTATAATTAGCGTAATAAGGTTCAGGAATGATCACTTCATCTCCGTCATCGCACAGCGTGGAAATAGCGAAATTCAAAGCTTCGGAACCTCCGTTGGTCACGATGAAATTATCTGTTGTAAGGTCGTTAAAACCTAACGAATGATAATATTCTGTTAATGCTTTTCTGTAGTCCAGATTACCTTCAGAAAGCGCATATTCCAATACTTTCAGATCGATATTTTTTAAAGCATTCAGTGCCGTTTCCGGAGTTTCGATATCGGGCTGCCCGATGTTCAAATGATAGACTTTTATTCCTCTTTGTTTGGCTGCAAGGGCAAAAGGAACCAGTTTTCTTACCGGCGAAGGCGGCATATGCAGTGCTCTGTTTGAAATATTCGGCATTGTTCAAAAAATTTGTATGGCAAAAATAGGATTTAATTTTCCAATATTAAAATTAAGATTTGTAAAGGCCGGATTTTTATGTTTTTTCTTCAAATGGCTTTATTTTAATCATTATTTATATCATTTAAATTTTGTTATTTTTGGAAAATTATAAAACTGAAAAAATGCAGATACAATCCGTTTCTATAGAAGATTATATTTCGAAGATTCCTGAAGAAAGACAGGAGATTTTCAGAAAACTTTTTGATACTATTAATAATAATTTACCGGAAGGTTTTTCTCAGGGCAGCAGCTACGGAATGATCGGGTGGGGTGTTCCGCTGGAGATTTATCCTGCCGGTTATCATTGTGCACCAGGCACACCATTACCTTTCTTAAGTATAGCTTCTCAAAAGAATTTTATTGCATTTTATCATATGGGAATGTATGCTAAACCTGAATTGCTGGATTGGTTTGTAGAAGAATTTCCCAAATATTCTAAAAGAAAACTGGATATGGGTAAATCTTGCGTACGTTTCAAGAAAATGGATGATATACCCCTTGAATTATTGGCTGAAGTATGTAAAAAAATGACGGTTCAGGATTGGATAAATTGTTATGAAGAAAATTTTAAGAAGTAAGATTGTACTTTCAATTTTTACAGTTTTATTTATTTTAAATAATATTATAAGCTGTAGAAGTTCAAAAGTTTCGGGATTTGAAAACGGTGATTTATTGTTTGTTACCGCTAAAGACACCGGGCTTTCAGGGGCTATTAATAATGTTACGCAAAAGCAGAAGAATGCTTCTTTTGATCACATCGGGATTTTAGAAGTTGACGGAAGCGATTTTTATGTTTTACATGCTGCTCCAAAAGGAGGTTCTCAGAAACAACAGCTGAAAGATTTTCTTCAGGATCAGGCTAATGACAGACAAAGAGTGGTAGTTTACCGGTTAAAACCTCAATACAGAAATGCTATTCCTTCTGCAATTGAGAAAGCAAATTCTATGGTGGGAAAGCCTTATAATTTTAATTATATCTTAGATGAAAACGCTTATTATTGTTCAGATTTTATTGAAAGGGCTTTCAGAAAGGATCATATTTTTGTCCTTGAACCTATGAGTTTTATCGATCCTAAAACAGGAAAAACAAATGTTTTCTGGGAAGATTTTTACAGGAAGAAAAATCTGAAAGTTCCGGAAGGTGAGCCAGGCTGTAACCCCAACGGACTGGCGGCATCAGAAAAACTTGACAGAATAAAAGAATTGTAATGACATTCTAAATTTAACATAATGAGTGGATTCTAATGAGTCCACTTTTTTTAGGAAAAAAATAATATCCTACTAATTTGGTAGACTAATAATTTTTTATATTTTTGTTTAAGTTTTAACGCACGAGAAAAATGAACAGTAGTCTTTAAAAATATTTTGCTATGATAACACCAAACCCAAACCTGCAGATTATACAAAATAAAATAAATCTGCCTAAAAAAGAACTGATCCTGGAAATCGAGCTCAATGGTAAAATGAAGTTTGAGCGCCTGATGAACACAATATATAATCAGTTCGGGATATGTCATAAGGTGTTATCGGCTAATGTGGAATACGTAAATGGGCGGAGTTTTGGCTCTGTTCAGCTGTATATTAATGTAAGTTCAGATGATTTCGAAGAACTGGAATTTTATCTGAATAAAAATAAACTTCTGAGTACTACGGTAGAATATGTCTGCAGGAAATACTTATAAGATAGGTTCATATAGTTTTAATTACAAAAAAGCGCTCAGTGAAAACTGAACGCTTTTATTTATTAGATTATGACTTATCTGGATTAAATTCTTTCAATATCGGCACCAATTGCTTTTAATCTGCCATCGATATTTTCATATCCTCTGTCAATCTGCTCAATATTATGAATGATTGATTTGCCTTCGGCAGAAAGCGCTGCAATAAGAAGTGCATTGCCAGCCCTGATATCCGGAGAAACCATCGTTGTTGCTCTTAGCGGAGTTTCCTGGTTCAATCCGATTACCGTTGCCCTGTGCGGATCACAAAGAATGATCTGAGCACCCATGTCGATCAGTTTATCCACGAAGAATAATCTTGACTCAAACATTTTCTGATGAATCAGAAGACTTCCTTTTGCCTGTGTAGCTACTACAAGGATGATCGAAAGAAGGTCAGGTGTAAATCCAGGCCATGGGGCATCAGAAATGGTAAGAATGGATCCGTCAATAAATTTTTGAATTTTATAATTTTCCTGAGCCGGGATAAAAATATCATCATTACTCTGCTCAAGCTGAATTCCTAATTTTCTGAAGGTATTTGGAATAACGCCAAGTTGATTCCAGTTCACGTTTTTGATAGTGATTTCGGATTTCGTCATCGCAGCAAGACCAATCCATGAACCGATCTCTACCATATCCGGAAGCATGGTGTGTTCAGTTCCGTGAAGATATTCAACCCCTTCAATAGTTAATAGATTGGAACCTATTCCTGAAATATTAGCCCCCATTCTGTTCAGCATCTTACAAAGTTGCTGAAGATAAGGCTCGCAGGCAGCATTGTAAATTCTTGTTTTACCTTTTGCCAAAGCGGCAGCCATTACAATATTGGCGGTTCCTGTGACCGAAGCTTCTTCCAAAAGAATGAATTTTCCTCTGAGTTCTTTGGCTTTCAGGGAATAAAAATATTCCTCTTCATCATAATGAAATTCTGCTCCCAGCTCTACAAGTCCTTGAAAGTGAGTGTCTAATCTTCTTCTTCCGATCTTGTCACCTCCGGGTGTCGGCATGTATGCTTCACCATATCTCGCCAGCATTGGCCCCATCAGCATGATCGACCCTCTTAGTTTTGCGCCGTCTTTTTTAAACTCGCTGGACTTTATATAATCAAAATTAACCTGATCTGCTTTGAAAGTATAATCTCCGTGGCCGTTTTTGGTAACCTTTACTCCGAAGTCACCTAAAATTTCAATTAATCGATTAACGTCATGGATGTCCGGAATGTTTTTTATCCTTACTTCCTCATCAGTTAACAAAACGGCACAAAGAATCTGTAGAGCTTCATTTTTTGCTCCTTGTGGAGTAATTTCACCTTGCAGTCTCTTTCCTCCTCTTATTTGAAATGTTCCACTCATGTCTACTTTCTGTTTTTATGATTGCTGTTGTTATTGTGTCTTCTTTTGTTGTTAGATTGGTTTCGGTTGTTAGACTGGTTTCTGTTATTGTTATTACGGCTGTTGTTATTGCTCGTATAATAGATCTTGCTTTTTTCAAGCGTTTCTATTCCCGTAAGATCCAGTCGGTTTTCCGAAAGTTCTTTCAGGTGACGGAAAATAACGTCATCGGTTACATGCTCTTTATTATATACGTTGTAAGATTTCTTCATATTATTGGCAATTACCTCAATCAGGGCTTCTTTTTCGTCTCCTTGTTCAAGCTCGATTGCTTTTTCTATTAATTGAAGAATACTTTTCCCGTAAAATTTAAAATCTCCCTGAAGTTTTGGGTATTCCATTCTTTTTGGTCTTTCTGCAAGCTCTTCTCTGGTAGGAAAAGGGTATGGTGAGTCTACATCAAGATCATAATCGGCAAGAATGAATAAATGGTCCCAAAGTTTATGTTTGTAATTTTCTTCGTCGCGGAGCTGCGGGTTTCTCTGACCCATAAAATCAATGATTGCCATTGCCATTTCACTTCTTTCTTCTTTTGTAGGAAGCTCTTTGCAACGTTCAACCAACTGTTGTATAATTCTGCCATATTCCGGCAGATGAAGCTGGGTTTTTTGGGTATTGTATTCCATAGTATGCAAATATATGCAATAATGGAAAATTTGCGAGGAAAATCTTTAAAGTTTATGATTTTTTAATGATGCTATAAATTATATTTTGCCAGAGTTTAATGTTAAAAATGAAAAAATATATCACGATCAGTAGATATTATTTTAACAAAAGTGTAATTTAGGTAAGACTTTAACAATTAAAATTTTAGATATGAAAAAAATACACTTTCTACTTTCATTACTGGCTTTAGGCCTCGTAAGCTCATGTCAGAATAATGATGAGATGATTAATGAAACTCAGGAAAAGACAGAAGTTCATAACAAAATCGTGAATGTTACCAATCACGACGGGCGTCCTTTCAGTACAGGAACTTCTCCTTATGCAAAATTCGTTGCAGGTCCCGGAGGAAGTGTTCTTATGCAGGGCTTTTATTGGGATGTTCCTGACGGAGACAATTGGTGGAATACCGTAAAAGGAAAATTAACCGACTGGTCAAATGCCGGAATTGGTGCAATTTGGCTTCCTCCAGCTTCAAAAGCACAGAACGGTGCTTATTCAATGGGGTATGATCCTACCGATTATTATGACTTCGGAAATTATAATCAAAACGGAAGCATTGAAACACGATTCGGTTCCAGGGCAGAACTTGAGGCGCTCATCACAAAGGCTCATACCGAGAATATGCAGGTGTATGCAGATATTGTCATTAATCACAATAGCGGCGGGCAGTCAGAGTACAATCCTTATGTTGGTTCAAATACCTGGACGAATTTTTCAGGAGTTGCCTCAGGAAAGTTTACAAGAAATTACAATGACTTTTATAAAAACGCTTATGGAAATAATGATGAAGGTGCTTTCGGAGGTTTTCCGGATTTATGCCATGCCAATCCATACGTGCAGGACTGGCTTTGGGGAAGGGATGATTCTGTCGCAAAATATTATAAGAATGTCATGAAATTTGACGGATGGAGATTTGATTATGTTAAAGGTTTCGGCCCTTGGGTAGTGAATACCTGGAACGCCAATGTCGGCGGATTTTCCGTGGGAGAGCTTTGGGATTCCAATGTCAATACGCTGGAATGGTGGGCAAACAATGCCAACAGTTCGGTCTTTGATTTTGCAGCCTATTACAAAATGGATGAAGCGTTTGATAATGGAAATTTAAATGTTCTTAATGATGACATGATGTGGAAAAGAAACCCTTATAAAGCTGTAACTTTTGTAGCGAATCACGATACGGATATTATTTACAACAAAATGCTGGCTTATGCTTATATTTTAACTCACGAAGGTTATCCCACAATCTTTTACAGAGATTATGAAGAATGGCTGAATAAGGAACGGCTGAATAATCTCATCTGGATTCACAATAATAAAGCTACAGGAACAACCTCTATTCTTTATACCGACAACGATGAATATATTGCAAGAAGAAACGGGTACAATGGAAATCCGGGGCTGGTGGTTTATATCAATAATTCTTCGAGCTGGCAGGAACGATGGATTCAAACCAATTGGACAAGCCAGCAGATTAAAGATTTTACAGGAAGTTCAAACTGGTATCCAACTACACAATCGGACAAATGGGTAAAAATTCAATGTGCACCCAATTCTTATTCCGTATGGTCACTAAATCAATAATCGTAATAAATAAAGACTGCTTCTGTGAGAGGCAGTCTTTTTAATTTAAATTGAATAACGTTAAACCTGAATAAATTTTGCCCTCTGATGAGGAGTTGGCAGGTAGCATTTCTGATTAGCCAGTTTCATCCTGTTTTTTGAAACAATATCATATACCTTATCGCTTAAAAAAGAAGGAATGATTTTACCCAATCCTGAAAGCTTATAAATACCGCCAAGCAAATTGGCAATCTTTAGAACAGCCCTGGATTTTTCCAGGTAATATTGTCCCGGCTTCCAGAGGTACATCGTATTGAAAACCTTGGTATTTAAGCCTCGTTCAGATAAAAATTTCTGCCCAAACTCAGATTGCAGTGAGGCAAACAAGAACTGGTCTTTTTTATCTCTTTCAAGAATCCATTGTACCCAGAAATTGCATACCCCGCAGTCGCCGTCGAAAAATACAATGTGTTTGTTTTGCCAGTTTTCTTCCATGATGTTTAAGATTTAATAAAACATTTTCCTTTCCGTTTCCGTTTTTTCTCTTTTAAAATAATCTATTAAGATCTTTCTTTGTTCATCATTCAATTTTGCATCCTGATGTCCGATGAAATAAGATTCCAATGGCATTTCTTTATTTTCGATCATTTCTATACATTCCTGCAATTTATGTGCCTGATCTTTTGCGGGATACATGGCAAAGGTTGAAAAATTAAGTTCCTTTCTTCCTTCATCAATATGATTTTTCAATATCCATGATGCGGGAGCAATATTGGAATACCATGGATATTGCGTTTCACCCGAATGACAATCGTAGCAGGAAGTCCTGATCATTTTGGCAATTTCAGGCTTCGTATTTTTTATTTTTAAAAAATCCATGCCGGGCGTGGGCTCCGGATTTGTCTTATCAATGGGAAAGAACTGGATGATGATAAAGGCAACAAGAATAGCAACTAAAACTTTTTTCATATTTATATGTTTTTAAATTATATAAAAATAAAATAAATTTTCGAATTATGACCTCACTCATATATTGGAATAATTCTAAATAGCACCGAACTTTCATATTGTAATTCAGCCTATTGCAAATTTTTATTAATTTAAATGGTTGTTAAAAGTACAATCTTTCAAATAATAAAGTTTAGACAAGATAACATTATTGTTTTTAACTATTGATTAAATATTTTTGATAGATTGTATTTATGTGTAGACTAGTGTAAGTTTGTAAAATATAATTAACTGTAATCAACATAAAAATTAAACGACAATGGAAAAAGATTTGAATGATATCAGTAAATGTCCGTTTCATAACGGATCTATGAAAAAAGAAAATGTTGCCGGCGGCGGTACCAAAAATTCAGATTGGTGGCCCGATCAGTTGAGAGTAGATATTCTACGGCAGCATTCAGCATTATCAAACCCTATGGATAACGATTTTGATTATGCTGAAGAATTTAAAAGTCTTGATCTGGAATCTGTTAAGGCTGATTTACGCGCTTTAATGACCGACTCTCAGGACTGGTGGCCCGCTGATTTCGGACACTATGGACCTCTTTTTATCCGTATGGCCTGGCATAGTGCAGGAACGTACCGTGTAGGTGATGGGAGAGGGGGAGCAGGAGCCGGACAGCAACGTTTTGCGCCGCTCAACAGCTGGCCGGATAATGTAAGTCTGGATAAAGCAAGAAGACTTCTTTGGCCTATTAAACAAAAATATGGAAAGAAAATTTCATGGGCCGATTTAATGATCCTTACCGGAAATATTGCTTTGGAATCGATGGGTTTCAAAACTTTCGGTTTCGCCGGTGGTCGTGAGGATGTATGGGAGCCGGATATGGATGTATACTGGGGTTCTGAAAAGACATGGTTAGGTGGTGATCTTCGATATGCACACGGATCTGATGGTGTAGTAGAAGGTCGCGGTGTTTTACCTACCGACGATGATGCAGACGGTGATATTCATACTCGAAATCTTGAAAAACCTTTGGCAGCCGTACAGATGGGGCTGATTTATGTAAACCCTGAAGGACCCGACGGTAACCCGGATCCTATTTTGGCAGCAAAAGATATCCGTGATACTTTCGGAAGAATGGCCATGAATGATGAAGAAACGGTTGCTCTTATCGCCGGAGGTCATACTTTCGGAAAAACACATGGGGCAGGACCCGCAGATCACGTGGGAAAAGAACCCGAAGCTGCTGGAATTGAAGCACAGGGATTCGGCTGGAACAGTACTTATAAATCAGGCAAAGGGCCGGACGCCATTTCCAGTGGCCTTGAAGTTACCTGGACGGAAACTCCAACCCAATGGAGCAATTATTTCTTTAAAAATCTGTTCGAAAATGAATGGGAACTTACGAAAAGTCCCGCCGGTGCCCATCAATGGGTAGCAAAAAGTGGAGAAGAGATCATTCCTGATGCATTTGACCCAAATAAAAAGCACAGACCAACAATGCTGACAACGGACCTGTCTCTTAGATTTGATCCTGAATACGAAAAAATATCAAGAAGATTTTACGAAAACCCTGACGCTTTTGCAGATGCTTTTGCTCGGGCATGGTTCAAGCTTACCCACAGAGATATGGGACCTAAAGCCCGCTATCTGGGACCAGATGTGCCTTCTGAAGAATTAATATGGCAGGATCCGATTCCTGAAGTAGACCATGTTCTGATCAATAATTCTGATATTGAAGCATTAAAATCTAAAATTCTAGAGTCCGGATTGAGTATTTCTGAACTGGTATCTACTGCGTGGGCTTCCGCATCAACATTTAGAGGAAGTGATAAGAGGGGTGGAGCGAATGGAGCGAGAATCCGTTTGGCTCCTCAAAAAGACTGGGAAGTGAATAATCCTCCTCAGCTGCAGAAAGTTTTAAGTATTTTAGAAAATATCCAAAAAGAATTTAATGAAAATCAGACCGCTGGTAAAAAAGTTTCATTGGCTGACCTTATCGTTCTTGCAGGAACATCTGCTGTGGAAAAAGCAGCCAAAGATGCTGGGTATACTGTTATTGTACCTTTCTCACCGGGAAGGATGGATGCATCGCAAGAGCAGACCGATGTGGAATCCATGAAATATCTCGAGCCTGCAGCGGATGGGTTCAGGAATTATCTGAAAAAGAAATTTTCTGTCTCTACGGAATCTTTATTGATCGATAAAGCTCAGCTTTTAACGCTTACGGCTCCTGAACTTACCGTTCTCGTAGGAGGAATGAGGGCTTTGGGTGCCAATTATGACGGTTCGCAACATGGAATTTTCACGCAAAGACCCGGCGTTCTTACCAATGATTTCTTTATTAATCTTCTGGATATGAGTACACAGTGGAAAGCTGCTTCGGATGATAACGAATTGTATGAAGGCACTGACCGTAAAACAGGAGAAAAGAAATGGACGGCTACACGTGCTGATCTTGTTTTTGGTTCCAATTCAGAATTAAGGGCTATCGCTGAGGTATATGCAAGTTCCGATGCTAAGGAGAAATTTGTTAATGACTTTGTTTCGGCCTGGGTAAAAGTAATGAATCTGGACAGGTTTGATTTAAATTGATGTAGAGCTAAATAAAATTGGTACAATAAACGTCTTACCTTTTACAAATGCTTAAAAAAGCAGTTTTGTAAACAGTGAAATAAATCCGTATTGCTATATGTAATATGGATTTTTTTTGATCAAGGATAATGGTAATGATGAGATTGTATTAAATGAATTGAGATAGTGTCTATTTTACTGATAGGTAATTGGTATGAATATTATGTTAAATGACATGCGATTTTGTAGTTACTTTATCGTTAATCTCTTAGTTATTGTAAATACATTTTTTTAATGAAAATACCCAAAAAAATTAATACCATTAGAAGGTCATTAATGAGGAAGCTGACTGAAAATATTGGTAAGTCCAGTTTTGAAAAAGTTGATAAAAATGATCTTAAAATAAATAAAATTCTAATATCCAGGCCTAATCATCGATTGGGTAATTTGCTTCTCCTTAGTCCTTTGGTGGAAGAAGTAAGTAATACGTTTCCTGACAGTAAGATTGATCTTTTCGTTAAAGGACAGATTACTCCAGTAATATATAAAAATTATAAAAATATCGACAAAATTATTCAGCTTCCCAAAAAGCCGTTTAGTAATATTTTTAAATATTTAGCAGGTTGGATATCACTACGGTCGAAAAAGTATGATCTGGTTATCAATGCAAACTTTGGTTCATCATCAGGCAGAATATCAACTTACGTTACACGGTCTAAATATAAATTATTCGGTGAATATGATGAAAAATATATACAACAGTTTAATGATTACCAGCACTCAGCAAAACATCCTATTTATAATTTAAGACAATATTTATTACAACTCGGAGTTCCGGAAAATAAAAATGAACTACCCTATATGGATATTAAGCTGGACGCTGAAGAGATTCAAAATGGGAAAAAAAATCTATTTTCCATAGTAGAAAATGACAAACCTGTAATATGCCTGTTCACAAACGCTACCGGAGACAAATGCTACTCAGAGGAATGGTGGCACAATTTCTATAACCACTTGAAAAAAACATTTCCTGATCATCATATTGTCGAGCTCTTGCCTGTTGAAAATATTTCTAAATTAAACTTTACAATACCTCATTTTTATAGTACGGATATCAGGGAGATGGGAGCTTTTATGGCAAATACACAATTGTTTATTGCGGCAGATAACGGGGTGATGCACTTAGCCAGCGCCAGCGGAGTGCCTACGGTAGGCTTGTTTTCTGTTACTGATGAAAACATTTACAGGCCGTATAATTCAAAAAGCTTTTCTGTAAATACAGGACACACGACAATCGAAAATATTATGGATTTACTGCGTAAAACCATCGAATACAATAAATAATATGATATGAAATTTATTATTGCTGAAGGCCTATACATGTATAAAGATGATATTCTATCAACATTAAAAATATTTAAATCCGGAGGGGTATTAATCGGAAATGGTTCGCGAAATGTAATTAAGGTATTTAATTTAAAGGGGATTCATCTCAATTTTAAATTATTCAAACAACATAATATTATCAACAGGCACATCTACAAATTTTACCGGAAGTCTAAGGCGCAGCGTTCATTTGAATATGCGCATATGCTTCTTCAGAAAAGCTACTGGACTCCAAAACCGATTGCCTACATTGAAAATCACGATTTTATCGGATTGACATCCAGCTATTACATCACTGAACAACTGGAAAATTGCTGGACATTCGATCATATTCTTGGAGATCATTCTTTTCCTGACCGTGAAAAAATCATAAAAGAGTACGCCTCGCTCATGTTTCGTTTACATAACGATGGAATTTTATTTCTTGATAATTCACCAAATAATTTTTTAATTCGAAAAGAAGATGATTCTTATTCAATTTACATGGTAGATCTGAATAGAATGAGTTTTCATGATTCAATTAATCTGGACAAAAGGCTTGCAAACTTTGCAAGAATTACCAATGACCCACAGGTAATTAACATCATTGCTGAGCAATATTCTCACTTATACGGGACTTCAGTGGATTTTTGCCTGAAAGAAATCGAACAACATACCAATAGGCAAATTGTTAGGCGTAAAATAAAGAAAATATTGAAATTGTATAAATATTTAAATCCAAAGAAAATATTTTCGAATCACGGCTATATATTATTCTATGCACACTGTATTTTTCAGATCAGCGATGGATTGCTATAAATAAAAAAGGAGAAATTATTTAATTTCTCCTTTTTTGTAGACCCACAGGGATTCGAACCCCAGATGACTGAACCAAAATCAGTAGTGTTACCGCTACACCATGGGTCTGTATTTCTATGTCGCGAAATTATATAAATTATTTTAAAAATAAAAATGAAATGTGAAGATTTATACATGTTAAATGTAGCTTCGTTCTTTATTTACTGATAGTCAAAGAATTATTTTTCTTTGAAAATTAATATTAAATGGATAGCCGATTATACGATTATTATTGATCTATTACTACATTCTGATATTCTTCACTTACTCATATTTAATTGAACTAAAATAAAAACAGTATCTTTGCAAAAAAAATTGGGCTCCAAAAGTTGGAGAAACCCATTAATAACTTGTCCCGAGCTTTGGCAAAGGATTATTAAACATTTTTTATGTCGAATATTGTCGCAATCGTTGGGCGCCCCAACGTAGGAAAATCCACGTTATTTAACCGTTTACTAGAGAGGAGAGAAGCTATTGTAGATTCTACTGCCGGAGTTACCAGAGACCGTCATTACGGGAAATCAGACTGGAACGGCGTAGATTTCACCGTAATCGATACCGGAGGATACGATGTCGGAACTGATGACATTTTTGAAGAAGAAATCCGTAAGCAGGTACAGCTGGCTGTAGATGAAGCTACATCAATTATTTTTATGATGAACGTGGAAGAGGGGCTTACCGATACAGACCAGGAAATCTACAGACTTTTAAGAAGATCCAACAAACCTATTTATATTGTAATCAATAAAGTGGATTCTGCAAAAGAAGAACTTCCCGCAACAGAATTTTATCAGCTTGGAATCGATAAATATTACACCTTGTCTTCCGCAACAGGCTCCGGTACAGGTGATCTGCTGGATGATATCGTAAGAGATTTCCCAACTACTGAATATAAAGATCCTTTTGAAGGCTTGCCAAAAATTACGATAGCAGGTCGCCCGAATGTTGGTAAATCTACACTGACAAACGCTTTGCTTGATGTGGAGAGAAATATCGTAACCGATATCGCAGGAACCACAAGAGACAGTATTCAGACGCTTTACAATAAATTCGGTTACGAATTTGTGTTGGTAGACACTGCCGGAATGCGTAAAAAATCAAAGGTTTCTGAAGATCTGGAATTTTATTCGGTAATGCGTTCTATACGTTCCATCGAGTTTTCTGATGTGGTTATTATCATGGTAGATGCTACACAAGGATGGGAATCTCAGGATATGAATATCTTCAGCCTTGCGCAGAAAAACAGAAAAGGAATTGTGATTTTGGTCAACAAATGGGATCTTATTGAGGATAAGCAGACCAACACGATGCGTGACTTCGAAAAGCAAATCAAAGATAAAATCGGTCAGTTCAATGATATTCCGATTTTGTTTGTTTCAGCTTTAACGAAACAGAGGATTTTAAAAGCCGTTGAAGTTGCCATGCAGGTGTATGAAGACCGTAAGAAAAAAATCAAAACTTCAAAATTAAATGAAGTGATGCTGCCGATTTTCGAAGGTACGCCACCACCGGCAAATAAAGGAAAATACATCAAGATCAAATACTGTGTACAGCTTCCTACGCCGTCACCACAGTTTGTTTTCTTCTGTAATCTTCCGCAGTATGTAAAAGAACCATATAAAAGATTTACTGAAAACCAGCTGAGAAAAGAATTCGGATTTACCGGAGTTCCTATTGAAGTGTATTTCAGACAAAAATAAACTACCATCCCTTTTAGATTTTCTAAGAGGGATTTTATTCTTAATTAATTTTTATATTTTAGATAAAAGCTTCACAGCAATGAATACAGTTGTTTTATCAGAACAGTTTTCTTTGGTTAATTCATGGATCAATGAACTCAGGAATGTTGATATCCAGCACGACCGAATGCGATTTCGCAGGAATATGGAAAGAATCGGCGAGATTGCAGCCTTTGAGATCAGCAAAAGTTTAGAACAGAAAGAAATTGAAATTCAGACTCCTTTAGACAAAATTAAAGTGAAGGAAATTGCGGTCCAGCCTGTCATTACAACGATTTTGAGAGCAGGAGTTCCTTTGTTTCATGGGATTTTAAATTATTTCGACAAAGCAGACTGTGGATTTGTGGCGGCGTACAGGAAACACGACGCCAATGATTATTTCTCAATAAAGCAGGATTATTTAACATGTCCTGATATTGAGGGAAGACCTCTGATTGTCGGAGATCCTATGCTGGCAACAGGCGCATCTTTAATTGAAGCCATTAAAGATTTATTGACCAACGGAAAGCCCAGCCAGCTTCATATTGTAGCAGCAATCGCCTCAAAACAGGGTGTTGAAACGATCGCAAAAGCATATCCTGAAGCAAAAATCTGGGTAGGAGCGATCGATGAACAATTGACATCAAAAGGATATATTACTCCTGGCCTGGGAGACGCCGGAGATTTGAGCTACGGAGAAAAGCTGCAGCGATAAAATGATTATGTTTTTCTGTCTTTAAACAATAATTTAAGAAAGATTCCAAAAGTCTTTCATTAAATGTAACAATACATTTGGCCGTACTTTATCCATCGGATGTCTGGTATCAGGAAGAACGGCCAATTTTGCATTTGGAAGGCTTCTGTAGACTTCCATACTTTCCTCAAGTGTCACCATATTATCTTTATCACCGACCATAATCTGTACGGGAACATTGATCGTTGCCAGATTATCTTTTAAAGGTGGATTTTTGCCTAAAGCAATCATCAATTCAGCAATAGAAGGTAATAGCTGTTTCCATTTTTCTCCGTGTTGCGCTTCCAGCAATTGAGCATACTGCGGAACTTTTTCAGCAATAGTTTTGGGATCCAGCATTTTACTTTCCTTTAATGCCTGCTCCTCTGTCCAGTCGAATTTGGTTCCTAAAGTCATGATGGAATTTACTTTTTCAGGATATTCAGAAGCATAACAAAGCGCTACATATCCTCCCATGCTGTGTCCAAAAATATAAACGTCATTCAGATTTTCTTTTTCAATAAACTCTTTTAACTCCATCGTGTATTTTTCAATGCTGATTCCGTCCTGCGGGAGTCCGGAACTACCATGCCCTGAAAACAATGGTGTATGAACGGTAAAATATTTTGAAAGTTCCTGAATAAACGGTTCAAAGATCATCGGATGACCTAATGCCCCATGAAGTAAAATGAGATTCAGCATAATATATCAGATTTGCCCGAAAATTACTGAAATTTATTTTATTTCATTATGATGCATGCAATCTTACTGAAATTTAAACACTGAAACACTCACACGATCAAACCGAAATACGTCATATCTAAGCATCCATCGCCATTACTAAAATACTCACTTTATTATTCCCTGCGCTAAGAATTTCCCATGCGATGGTCGCTAAAGTATTTCCTGTCGTAAAAACATCGTCAATGATTAAAATATGTTTTCCGGAGATTTCTCTCGTGATCGAAAAGGTATTATCCGTTTCCAGCCGGTGCTGCCTGTCTTTCAGAGCCTGAGCTTTTGAATAATAATTTCTTTTGATTAAATGATGATCGAATGGTATTGCATAATAGTCAGAAAGCTGTTCCGTGAAAATATGTAATTGATTGTAGCCTCTTTCTTTTAATTTTCTGGGATGAAGCGGCACTGAAACCAGCAGATCAGGCTTTTTATCTTTAAAATCCAATCGTTCTGATGTCCATTCTGCCAGAATTTTTCCGGCCTTCTCTCTGCCTTTGTATTTTAATTCATGAATGATCTTTCTGCTGAGGTTTTCCTTTTCAAACTGCATTAGGGCGAAAGTATGCTCAACAGGAAAAAGCAATCGGCACTTTTCTTTAATAAAATGATCATCAAAATAGTTGAAATGGATAAAGCTGATCTGTTGAAAACAGAGCTCACATACCAGAAGATCAGCATCAATAATACGGTTGCAGCCCAGGCATCGGTTCGGGAATAATAGGTCTAAAATCATTTGTGTGTCATATGGCAGTACTAAAATAAATATTTTGTATTGGAATAAGAAATTTATACTAAGTCTTTTACAGCCAAAATCACCATTTATATATTCGGATAGTTTTCTTTTATATTAATTAATCATCTATTATTTGATCTTTATTTTATGTCTTAAAATTAAAAATCCTTTCTGATCTTTTCAATGGCAATCTTCATATTAGAATTGAAATATTCCTTTTCAAGCCTGATAGGTGGCGCCTGCCTCACTTCGCAGTCCGCAACACTGCAGGATTCACAGGTTACACCAACATTTATGGTTTTTAAAGTGGAAGATTTAATGAAATTAATTTTCTTGATCGTCTGAGGGTTTAATAAAATACCCAGGCAGTAACTTCTGTTGCTTCCATCTGAGAACGGGTTTTTCTGAGATGTTGAAATGACCAGATAACTTATACCCTGGTCTTTATAATGAGAAATCTGTGCGTCTGTTAATGTTTCATTTTCTTTTAGATAATGCAGATTTTTCACTGCAATCCATCGCCTGCAGTAATGCTCGTTGGTAGCATTGGCGTGCGGAGCTTGTTGATGATTTAGATGTAATTCTTTAAGAATCTGAATTTTATCCGAGTTTTTCTTTTTTACCAGGCACAGATAAAACAAATCTTTAATTCCTAATTCAGAGGAAAGTACATTTGTCAGGCGGTAATAGAATGTTTCCGGCGAATGGGTGAATTGCTTAGTTAAAGCCTCAAAATCAGATGGATTCCATGTGTTTTGCAGGAAAAATTCTGAAGTCTTTTCCTTAATTTTTTCTTTTGATATTAATAGAGCACCAGCGAAATAAGCTGCATAAAAATTATTTAAGATCTCCTCAAAATTTCCAAAATCCAGCCATGAATAGGTATTTGGACGGTTTTTTAATTCCAGTACATTAAATCCAACTTCTTTGGCGAGAATAAAAGTTTTCTGGTCTTGCTCTAATTTTCGGTTCAGGAGTAGCAGTCTTTTTTCAGGAATAAATAAAGACCGCAGATGATCCAAGGTCTCATATTGTTCAAAATCTTCAGACCGAATGGTATAATTAAAGCTTTCTGTCAAAATATTTTCTAAAACTTCACACTGGAGATTTTTAGTCATTTCTAACTGGTTTTCTTCCGAAAACTTTACTGCTTTTTCTTCTATCTCAGGGAAGTAATTATCATAAAGCTCTTGAAAAGAACGTAAAACCGCAAAATAAAATCTTTCTTTCCCTAAGTTATAGTTCTGTGAAATTTCAATCAGGGCATTGATGAATGCCATTACTTTTTTAGGGGCGTCACTAATAATGCTGATAAGATTGTTTTTATTGATTCCGAAAAGCTCAAGAGGAATTTCTTTAAAAAAATCTGATTGAAGGATTTCACTGAATGGAAGTAAACTTTTATCAAGCTTTGTCGATACCAGGTCGTCAAAAGTACAGTTCAGAGCTTCTGAAATCTGGATGATCTTGTCATGCTTAGGGTATTTTTTTCCGTTTTCAATCTCATTAAGATATGATTTTGACAGACCGGTTTTTACAGCGAGATCCTGTAAAGACCAGTTTTTCTTTTGTCTCTGTTGCTTCAGTTTTAGTCCGAAAACCGTCTTGATATAGTCACTTTCATGATTCATAAATCAAATATAAATATTAACTACGATTTTTCGCATAATATTTTTTTAAATATTTTAGCGAACGTTCGCTATTTGTGAAAATTTTTATTTAAGTTTGTCATGTAGAATTGCAAAATCAATTTGTTATGGAAACTAGGATCCAATTAAAGATAAATGCTCAGGAGAATTTTGAGAATATTTTTACAGGCGATTTGACAGATTTTCTTGTAGAGTTGCATCAAAATTTCAATCAGAAAAGAGTAGAACTTTTAGAACAGAGAAAAAAGACCCAGCAGAAATTCGATGAAGGAATTCTTCCGGAATTTTTTCCTGAAACTGAAGAAATCAGGAACGGAAATTGGGTTTGTGCACCACTTCCAGATGATTTGCTGGACAGGAGAGTGGAAATTACGGGACCTGTTGACCGGAAAATGATTATCAATGCGCTCAATTCCGGTGCACTTACCTTTATGGCAGACTTTGAAGACAGCAATTCTCCTACCTGGAAAAATTGTATGGAAGGACAGGTTAATCTCACCGACGCAGTTAACCGATGTATTGATTTTACAAACGAACAGGGGAAATATTATCATCTGAATGAAAAAACGGCAGTATTAATAGTTCGCCCACGGGGTTTGCATTTAAATGAAAAACATATCGAAATTAATGGTGAACAGGCTTCGGGATCGTTAATTGATTTTGGAATTTACTTTTTCAAAAATGCCAAGCAGTTGCTCAGGAACGGTAGTGGTCCGTACTTTTATCTTCCAAAATTAGAACATTATGAAGAAGCCCGATGGTGGAATGATGTTTTTGTTTTTGCTCAGGATTATCTCAGAATTCCGCAGGGAACCATAAAAGCAACTGTTTTGATTGAAACCATAACCGCCTCTTTTCAGATTGACGAAATTTTGTTTGAACTGAAAGATCATAGTTCAGGACTCAATTGCGGGCGCTGGGATTATATTTTTTCATTCATTAAAAAATTCAGAAATCTTCCCGGATACATTTTACCGGACCGTGATCAGGTGACAATGGCTTCACCTTTTATGAGTGCTTATTCAAAAAGAGTGATTGAAGTCTGCCATAAAAGAAATGTTCATGCTATTGGAGGCATGGCAGCACAGATTCCCATTAAAGATGATGATGAAGCAAACCGTATTGCTTTTGATAAAGTACGTGCCGATAAAGAACGTGAAGTGAAGAACGGGCATGACGGCACTTGGGTGGCTCATCCGGCTTTGGTTTCTGTCGCAAAAGATATTTTCGATCAATTTATGCCGGTGAAAAACCAGATCCATAAAAAATTTGATTATCAGATCACCGGAAAAAATCTGCTTGAGATTCCAAAAGGTGAAATCACGGAAAAAGGGGTTCGTAAGAATATTAATGTCGGAATTCTTTATCTCGAATCCTGGCTGATGGGTATTGGTGCTGCAGCGATCTATAATTTGATGGAAGATGCGGCAACCGCGGAGATTTCAAGAACACAGCTGTGGCAATGGCTGAAAAATGATACCATTTTGGGCGATGGCCGAAAACTGACCAGAGAACTGTTCCTTCAATGGGAATTTGAAGAGATTGAACGTATAGAAAAATATGTTGGGAAGGAACGCTTCAGAACCGGAAAATTCAATCTTGCCAAGGAACTTTTTAATGAATTGGTTTTCTGTGAAAAGTTTGAGGAATTTTTAACATTGAAAGCATATCCGTTTATATAGGCCGATAATAGGTTTGTATAAAAGAGTTTAAGTAAGATAAAATAATCACAATTCAAAATAATCTAACTAAAATAATATGAAAACAAGACAAGATCAAATTCAGGAAATAGAAAAGGATTGGTGTGAAAACCCAAGATGGAAAGGGATAAAAAGGACTTACACAGCAGAAGATGTGCTTAAATTGCGGGGATCCTATAAATTAGACTACACCATTGCTACCAAAATGGCCATGAAATTTTGGAATCAGTTGAATCAACAGGATTTTGTAGCTGGATTAGGGGCTTTAACGGGAAATCAAGCCGTACAGGAGGTGGATGCTGGTTTGGAGGCTATTTACCTTTCAGGATGGCAGGTTGCTGCGGATGCCAATTTATCTGGCGAAATGTATCCCGACCAATCTTTATATCCTGCAAACTCAGTACCTTCTGTAGTAAAGAAAATTAATAATGCTTTATTGAGGGCAGATCAGATCCAATCAGTAAACGGAGGAGGCGGAAAAGAATATCTGGTTCCGATAATTGCCGATGCAGAAGCCGGTTTTGGCGGAAACCTGAATGCCTATGAATTAATGAAACAGATGATTGAAGCCGGAGCCGCAGCTGTACATTTTGAAGATCAGTTGTCTTCAGCTAAAAAATGTGGGCATTTGGGAGGTAAAGTGCTCGTTCCAACTCAGGAAGCAGTTAATAAACTGATTTCGGCCCGTTTAGCGGCGGATGTTTTGGGTGTTCCGACTGTTATTATTGCAAGAACAGATGCTGACGCCGCAGACTTGTTGACGTCTGATATTGATGAAAGGGATAAAAAGTTTCTCACAGGAGAAAGAACTTCCGAAGGCTTTTTTGTAGTGAAAAACGGCGTAGAACAAGGAATTGACCGTGGCTTGTCTTACGCTCCGTATGCAGATCTGATCTGGATGGAAACCTCAAACCCTGATCTCGAGCAGGCTAAAAAATTTGCGGAAGGAATTCATTCAAAATTTCCCGGAAAAATGCTCGCCTATAATTGTTCACCTTCTTTTAACTGGGCGGCAAAGCTTTCGGTGGACGAAATGCTCAGATTCCGTGAAGAGCTGGCAAAGATGGGCTATAAATTTCAGTTTATAACCCTGGCCGGATTCCATGCACTGAATACAGCTATGTTTGAGCTTGCTTTGGCGTACAAAGAAAAAGGAATGGCTGGGTATTCCGAGCTGCAGGAGCGTGAGTTTGCCCTACAGCAGCGAGGTTTCAGAGCCGTAAAACATCAGTCTTTTGTGGGGACGGGATATTTTGACGAGATCCAGAATGTCGTAACTGGCGGTTCATCGGCAACTGTTGCAATGAAAGATTCTACAGAGACGGCACAATTTCATTAGAAAATTCCATTTTTAAGTAATTTTATTGTTAGAGCCTTCCCGGTTTTGGGGAGGTTTTTGTACTTATAGCTTACTTTTGTATAAATATTGAGAAATGAGTTTGATTTATGAAAAACAGATACAGGTAACAGAAGAACATATCGACAGGAATAATCACGTCAATAATGTTCAGTACGTCAAATGGGTGGAAGAGATCGCCGGGGAGCATTGGGATTTTGTAAAACATAAAACCCGTAATTCTGATGATATATGGATGCTTCTGGATCACCATATTCAATATAAAAAACAAGTGTACCTTGGAGATATACTCACTATAAAAACCTATCCTAAAACTCCTGAAGGAATCAGGCAGCCCAGAAAAGTTGAATTTTACTGTAATGATCAGCTGGTGGTAGATTCACTGACACTTTGGGTTTTTATTGATAAGGAAACAGAAAGGATTATCAGGCTGGAAAGTGACTGGCTGGATATTTTATAACTATTCGCTCAGAATTGAAAGGATAATATTCATTTTTTCTTCATCAATATTACCGGTGATTTCCTGCACGTTTCCCTTTTTATCAATAATAAAGGTGATGGGATTTCGGATTACTGAAAAATAAGATTGTAATTCCTTAACCGAATCTGTAATATGCACAAAGTTAAATTGATGTGTTGTCAAAAAACGGTCGACTTTCTCTTTGGGATCATGGGTAATGGCTATGAAATTTACATTTGTGCCTAACGTCTCCTCAAGTTTGTTCAGATGAGGAAGTTCTTCAATACACGGTATACAGGTCGTTGACCAAAAGTTGATCAGCGAAAATTTTCCTTGAAGTTCATTAGCGCTGAAGTTTTTACCTTCTTTATTTTTATAATTTTCAATCGGAAAATGCTGACCGATCTTTTTCTCAAGAAGAGGATGAGCCTGGAAGTGTCTTTGGGCATTTAAAGTTAAACTTAAAAGAAGCAGTAATAATGAGAGAAATCGTAAGCCGGCGATCATTTAGTGGTTATTTAATTTCTTTTATCAACGTATCCGGGTTTTGTTTATTGTATGAAGAACAAATTTCTCTGAGAGGCATTTATAATATACCAAACCGAAACTCAAATCAAATTCCTTATCTTTGCGCTATGATACGTATTACAAAAATTTTTACATTCGAAACGGCTCATGTGCTGTATAATTACGATGGTAAATGTAAAAATATGCACGGGCATTCTTATAAGCTGTTTGTAACGGTGAAGGGAAAGCCTGTTAATGATTTGGAGAACCCGAAAAACGGGATGGTAGTTGATTTTGGAGATATAAAAAGTATCGTAAAGTCTGAAATAGTAGATGTCTGGGATCATGCCGTGCTGATCAACGGGCTGTCACCGCATAAAGAACTGGGTGAGGATCTCGAAGAGAAAGGGCATAAGGTAATTTACTGCACCTTCCAACCGACCTGCGAGAATATGCTGTATGCAATTGCTGCAAAAATAAAGTCTAAACTTCCGGAAGGAATTTCTTTAGCTTACCTTAAGCTTCACGAAACAGAAAACTCTTACGGAGAGTGGCTGGCAGAAGATAATCAGTAATTATTCAATAAACATTCAGAAGTGTTAAAGACAACCATTAATTTAGAACCTGGAAAGAAAGTGTATTTTGCTTCAGATCAGCATTTTGGCGCGCCTAATCCAAAGGAAAGTAAGGTGCGTGAAGAGCGCTTTATCCGGTGGATGGATGAGATCAAGCATGATGCACAGGTTTTGTTTTTAATGGGAGATCTTTTTGATTTCTGGCACGAATGGAAGCATGTCATCCCGAAAGGATACGTACGTGTTTTGGGCAAAATAGCCGAACTGAAAGACCGTGGCATTCACATCTATTTTTTTGTAGGAAACCATGATCTCTGGATGAAAGATTATCTGGAAGAAGAAATTGGATGTACCGTATTTTATAGTAAACAGTATTTTGAAATGGGTGGAAAGCAGTTTTTGCTGGCTCATGGCGATGGTTTGGGGCCAGGCGATAAGGGATATAAGAGAATGAAAAAAGTCTTTACGAATCCTGTCGCACAGTGGTTTTTCAAATGGCTGCATCCGGATATTGCGATGAAGATCGCTTTGTACATGTCCCAAAAAAACAAAATGATTTCAGGGGATGAAGACAAGGAATTTTTGGGTGAGGATAAAGAATTTCTGATCATTTATTCTAAAGAAAAGCTGAAAACGCAGAAAATCGATTATTTTATCTACGGCCACCGTCATCTTCCCATGATCATGGAACTGGAAGGAAAAGCAAAATATATCAATCTGGGAGACTGGATTTCCTATTTTACCTACGGGGTTTTCGAGCATGAATTTCAGCTGAAGACTTTTGAAGGAAATACAAAAAAAATTACCTCATAAAGAGGTAATTCTTCGAATGAACCTAGATTCATTCTTGTTTTTAATCCATATTCCGGATTTGTAATTGCAATAACCTGACCAAAAATTGATTTTTGCATTAAAAAAATATTAAAAACCTTACTTGTTTTATTAATGACTTTATAATGAGGCAATAAGAATAAACTACTTTCGCGAGTGAATACAATATTTGACATACAGACAGAACAGAATTTCCTGGATGCATCACTGAAAACTTTCCGTTATCAGTATGAGAATGTTGAAATATACAAACGTTTTGTAGATTATCTCAATATCAATCCTGATGAGATAGACGAGCTGTCTAAAATTCCTTTTCTTCCGATCGAAATGTTTAAAAATCATCAGATTCTGGATAAAAATGTGACTGCTGATCTTTTTTTTCAAAGCTCTGGAACCACCCAGATGAATCTTTCGAAACATTTTATCGCCGATGAAGAGATTTATAAGGAAAGCATTTATAAAAGTTTTGAGCAGTTTATCGGAAAACCTGAAGATTTTATTTTCCTTGGATTGCTGCCAAGCTATCTTGAGCGGCAAAATTCTTCCCTGATCTATATGGTTGATTTTTTAATGAAAAAGTCCGCCAAACCTGAAAATGGATATTTTCTTTATAATCATGAAGATTTGTTTACCCTTTTAAACGAATTGGAATATAAGAAGGTCATTCTTTTTGGAGTATCCTTCGCCTTGCTTGATTTTATCGACTATTGTCATTCTGAACGAAGTGAAGAATCTCTGAATTTTTTAGAGAATTTAATAGTGATCGAGACTGGGGGAATGAAAGGCAGAAAAGAAGAAATGACGAAAGATGAACTTCTTAATATCTTACAGGAAGGCTTTCATACCAAAAAAATCTACTCAGAATATTCAATGACCGAACTTCTTTCGCAGGCTTATTCTTTGGGAAACAATGAATATGAATGTCCGAATTGGATGAGAATTATGGTAAGAAATGCTGAAGATCCGTTCTCTTATGAAAAAGAAGGAAGAACGGGCGCGATAAATATTATTGATCTTGCTAATATTCATAGCTGTTCATTCATCGCTACGCAGGATTTAGGTAAAATTACAGGCAACAAATTTCAGGTTCTGGGGAGAATTGATCATTCTGATATTCGCGGATGCAGTCTTCTCGTGAGTTAGGTTCGAGAGTTTTAGGGTTCAAGAGTATGAGTGTTGCTATGTAAATGATTGTTTTGTTTTTATCGCATATATCGTTAGGAATAAAAATTGTCAGAGTCCCGAAGGGACGACCTAAACAAGAATAGGATGCAGTCCTATTAAACATTAAATTAAGAATAGGCCCTATAAATAAATTTAAACAGAGTCCCGAAGGGACGACTTAAACAAGAATAGGATGTAGTCCTATTAAACATCAAATTAAGAATAGGCCCTATAAATAATTTAAACAGAGTCCCGAGGGGCGACCTAAACAAGGATAGGATGCAATCCTATTAAATTAGAAAAAAAGTGTTAAAAATAGAAGAATTGGTTCATGCATTTATTTATTCTCAATGTGATTTTGAGAAAGAAATTGTGCTGACCAATCATTTTCAGGCAGATTGGGAAGCTGATATTCTGATTGTGGATGCAGATGGCTTTAGTCATGAAATTGAAATCAAGCTTTCAAAAAGTGATTTTAAAAATGATTTTAAAAAATCTTATACCAACACCAATACCGGCGAAAAATTCCTGAAGCACGACAAAATATCCTGTGGAGATTATGCTTGCAACACATTCAGTTTTCTGCTTCCGATGGGTATGGTAGATCATGGCTTAATTCCTGAGCATTGCGGAATTATCGAGTTTTATCATAATGTCGATTCTTGGGACACAGAGTTCTATACTATCAGAAAACCCACTAAAGTTCACGAAGATCCATATTGGAAGCTGATTGATAAAGATCTCTTCATCCGCAAAATGGCTCTGAATTTACTGCAACGAAAAATGGAAATTAAAGGAAAGCATGAAGAGCTGATCTTTAAAAATCCGTTTGATATTAAAAAACTGAAATAGCTCGTTTTCAATAATCCAGTTTCTTAATTTATTTACGATATTTTTACTTAAAATTCTACTATAAATTGTTCTAATAGTAGAATCGTCTAAAATATTTTCATTATTTTTAGTTTGAATAATTAAAACATCTTTAATGAAAAAGTTTTTGTGTGGGGCTTTTGCTTTCATTATTCAGGGGACTTATTCTTCTCAGGTAGCCAAAAAAACTTTACCATGTTATGATCTTACGGAAATTTTAAGAGTAGAACCCACCTTGCTCTATAAGCCTCATCTGGATGCCTCTAAAAGTTTTGGTGTCAAGCTTCTGAAAAATTCAGAAACTGTTTTGAAGTATGTCAATAACGGAAAATTCCATAAAATCAATAAATCAGGAAAAGGTTATAGGGTGCAGAAACTTGACTACAGCAGAGCCTGGATGGTTTCTAAAGGAAAGCTTATGCTGGAACGGATAGGTGCGCGTTTCAGTAAAGAAACCAAAGGAAGCACATTCACGGTATCGTCGATTACCAGGACACTTGAAGACCAATGTAGATTAAGAAAAGTTAATACGAATGCTTCATTGGGGATCAGCTCCCATAATTACGGTAATTCTTTCGATATCTCCTATGTGCGTTTCAATGGGGTTTTAAAGCATAATTCAAGGCTGGAGGCGGCTCTGGAGAAGGTTTTGAAATATTATTATGATGCCGGACGGATTTACTACATCAAAGAGAAGCAGCAAAGCTGTTTTCACATTACGGTTAGGAATTATTAAATAGTTTTCATTTACATGTGATATACTTGCACAGATAATTTAGTTTCTTTAATTTTATGGCACTTTAAAAAAACCGTGAAATATGAATACACTCAGCAGAGATCAATTTGATGTAGCCGTTGCAGAATGGACAAACCGATGTTCGGATTATAAATCTATCCAGAATCTTATCCCTACCAATTATGTCTTCAATTTTGATACAGAACAGACCGATTGGATAGCAGCTCAAAATAAGTATACTGAATTTTGTGCAGAAATAGGTGTTCATGAAGGTAAATTAGTTGCCATATTATGTCCGTTGGACTCCCGTGGTCAGAAACTTATTGTCGATAAACTTCCTTACAGTCCGTTAAAAGAGCTGGAAGGAGATCTGAAATTACAGGAAACTGAACAATACGTTGTTATTAAGAACGCTGTTCTATCGAAAGACCTGCAAAGGATTGACTACGATTCAGATACTTTTTTCCCGGTTTCAAGTCAGCCTATGCTGGCGCAGGATAAGGCAGTTGCTGCAATCGAATCATGGAGAACTGATGGTATGACGTGGTTCTACAGAGAATGTTCAGAGTTTAAAGGAAGCAGGATTTTCAGAAAATTTTATGTGCCCGCACAGGATCTTACACCTGCAAAGGCCGGACTTTATCGTATAGTAGCCTCATTTGGACTAAAATATTCTGAAATATACCAAAGGGTATTGCCGACGCTTATTTTTATCTCGTTTTATAAACAACTCCAGGGCAGTATACAGACGATCACCAATACCTACGACTGGTCTCAGCCTTGCCCGCCAATGTGCCCTTTTAATTAATATCAAAATCTATTGTGGATACTTACAAAGTAATACTTTATCTTAATAATAGTTTACTTTTTATTTGTGCTGTTATAGGACTTATCCGGTACAAATTTTTTAAAAAAGCAGAAAAATGGTATGTCTATTATATCATTTTTCTTTTTTTGATTGAAGCTGTTGTTAAACTGTGTTTTTATATTTTTGGAATAAAGGATGTCAATTTTGTCTTTCCTTTTTATGTTGCCGGTGAATTTCTGCTCTTGTGCATTTTGTTCATAAGAAAGCTGAAGATGTCTAATTACTGGTATATTCCAGTTGGGATACTCACCGTTTTATTCATGATAGATTCTCCGTTGCTGGCAAATGATGTTAAAAAAGCAATATCCAATATCATTGTGATCTGTTTCGCAGGATATGCATTGCTTACAGAGATTAAAAGCAGTAAGGTAGATGACCGTTTTATGCTGGCAGACAGCCTCATCTTTCTGTATTATGCACTGTCGGTCTTTTTGTTTTTCCTGCTGAGACAGCTTTCGGATTTAGGAACAGATGATGCAACCATGTTGTGGAGTATTAATAACATCCTCAGCAGTGTTTTATATATAACACTTATTTATACCTTTTTAAAATTAAAGAAATAACTCTCAATATCAGCTTTTTTGTTACGTTAATTGTCGTTCTGATAATTATCATGACGTTTATTCTTCTCGCTTACAGAAGTTTTATTAAAAGAATAATTGAAGAAAAAAATGTGCAGCATCAGGCAGAAGTTCTCCATCAGAAAAACCTGGTGCTTGAAAATATAAAAGCTCAGGAGTCGGAAAGAAAAAGAATTGCAGTAATGATTCACGATGATATTGGGAACAGGCTGAATATTTTATCGTTATGGCTGAATAACCTTGACACAAAAGGAGATGAACTGATCAAGAAAAATATCAACACACAGATGTCTTCCCTGATCGATTCTGCAAGAAGTATTTCACATTCATTGTATCCTGTTAATCTGGAAACTGTCGGACTTGTGCTCTACATCGAAGAATTGATTGCCAATCTTTCCGGGAGAATAAACATCTCATTAAGCGTAAGCCCGAAATTTCAGAAAAAGGATATTTTCATAGAAGTGCAGCTGTACAGGATCATTCAGGAGTTTACAACCAATGTTCTTAAACATTCGCAAGCATCAAGAGTCTGGATTTACATTAAAGATAACCAAACCAATCTGGCAGTTGTTATTTCGGATAACGGAGAAAGCTTTGAATATGACGAAGTGAAGAAAGGAATGGGTATTAAAAATATAGAATCCAGAATAAAATCCATGAATGCAGCGCACAAATGGAAAAATGTTTTAAATAAAGGAAGCCGATTAATCATTAAAATTCCGTATAATAATGAATTCCCAAATCAAAATAGCATTAATTGATGATGAGCAGCTTATCCTGGAAGGGGTAAAAATGTTATTGTCTTCCGAGCAGAATATTTCCGTGGAATTTACTTCCAATAACGGACCGGATTTTCTGGAAATTCTGGAAAATACTTCGGAAGAAAACTTTCCTGATATCGCCCTGGTTGATGTTCAGATGCAGCCAATGAACGGCTTCGAGCTGGTAGAGATTCTTAAGGAAAAATATCCCGATCTTAAAATTATTATTCTTTCTTCTCATTACAAAACAACGATTCTGGGATATATGGTAAAGCTGGGTGTTTCAGCATTTTTACCTAAAAACTCCAACCGCAATGCTTTTATAGAAGCGATTACCATGGTTTATAAAAACGGAATTTTCTTTACTCCCGAAGATCATCAGATGATTTTTTCTTACATGAATAGTCCTACCAAGAAAAGAACGCTTTTTGAAATGGATGATGAACTCTCCGACCGCGAAAAAGATGTCGTAAAGCTTATCTGCCAGGAATGTACAAATAATGAAATTGCTGAAAAGCTTTTCATCAGCCCCAGAACCGTTGAAAGCCACCGCCAGCGGATCGTTGAGAAGATAGGTGCAAAAAATACGGTCGGAATCGTTATTTACGCAATAATCAATAATATTCATCCTTTAGAAAGGATTTGATTCCGTAGAAATACGGAATTTTTCATTTAGTACTTTTTACTCTACTGTCCCGGTTTTTTTCATCGTTACTTTGAAGAATTCGTTCGCTTTGTCAAAGTTTAAAATCTTTAACAAAGTTTAAAAAATAAAATCACAAGGTGACATGCAGAGCAACACAATATCCATCGGAGTTTTTTTCGACGGAACCGGAAATAACGGGATGAACGCAACTTCTCCCGAAAAACCTCCGAAAAACAATGAAAGCTATTACGGAAATATTACCAATATTTATAAATTGTTTCAACTGTTTAATGGTGAGGAAAAGCTTTACGTAGAAGGGATTGGTACCGTCACCGGTAAGAAAGACAGTGATTTTGCCATGGCCACCTGTAAGAATCCTTCAGGATCTCACGGATACTCTTCTGATGATAAGATTCAGAAAGCATTTTCTTTTACCAGGGATATCATGTCCGACTGCACGAAACAATATGAATTTTATATTTACGGATTCAGCAGAGGAGCCATGCTGGCAAGGAATTTCTGCTACGAACTGCTGAAAGCTGATTCTTCTTTTCATGGAAATATCAAAGTTAAATTTCTCGGAGTTTTCGATACGGTAGAGTCTGCACCCTTTAATGATTATAATGTTACGCTACATTCTTCGACAGAAAGAGCACTCCATATCTGTGCCGTGAACGAATGCCGTTTTTTCTTTCCCCTGACAGGTTTTTTTGAAGATTCAGGTTTAATGAAAGACTCGAAGCTGGAAACGGTAAATACCACCTGGAAAGAAATATTTGTTCCCGGTGCTCATGCTGATATTGGAGGAGGATATCTGGAAGGTTCTCAATCAGTTTACATTTCACCGAACTTTCTGGTTGATAGTGAGCTGGACGTTTACATCAATACCATCAGAACAACAGCAACCGATGAAGGGGGCGCTATATGGAAATGTCTTCTAAATGACTTCAGAATTGATCAGGGAGAGGTTTTTTCACAGGCATATATTGCCAGAAACCTTGTATACAACGAACTTTCCAAAGTGTACGGAAAACTTATGCTGGAAGAGTCAAATGCTGAAAAGCAAATTTTTAATACCGATGAAGATACTTATTTTTCAATTGATTCTGAGAGACATGCTTATCTGATACGGCTTTCAGAAACTCTGGAAAATTATATCAAAAATCTTTCTCCGGAAGCAAAACCTGATTACAGCTATAATGCACTGGCAAATTATACCCATATATCAGGGAATTTCGGATTGTATCATCCTGCAATCATAAAAAATTCAGAGAGTAATGACCATACGGAATTTATCAACAACGGATTGAATGTTCCAGGAAATTCCGACGATCAGTTCATTGCCAACCAGTCGAAACTGCAGCACGAAATACATCACATAGAAGATTCTATCGTGGATTACGCATACGGAACAAACATTCCAAATAATGATCATTGGAATCGTACAATATTGATTAAGGAAAATTTATACTATAAATGTTAGTACTTTTTCAGTTTTAAATTTAGGTGTGGAGCTGTCCTGGTAAGACAGCTCTTTTTTTATTCCTGCTCTCTAAAGAAGTCTTTTTAAGATTCACATTCATAAGAAGTTATTTTTCTTACACCAGTTCTTTTATTTTCCGTATTTTTGCACGCGAAAATTCATTATTCACTCTTAATCATTATTCAACATGCTTTCGGTTCAAGGTTTAGGATTACATCATTCGGGAAACTATCTGTTTCAAAACGTGAATTTCACGATTAAAAAGGATGATAAAATTGGTTTGGTCGGTAAAAATGGAGCGGGGAAATCCACTTTATTAAAAATGCTTTCAGGAGAAATCAATTTCTATGAAGGAAATGTTGTGCCCGAAGGAAATATTACCATCGGTTTCCTGAAACAGGATCTTGATTTTGTAAAAGGAAGAACCGTTTGGGCCGAAACAATGCAGGCTTTCGAGCAGATCAATGCCTGGAAAAATGAACTTGAAGAGGTGAATCATCAGATGGCTACAAGAACCGACTATGAAAGCGATTCTTATACGGATCTGATCAATAAAATGACCGAGCTGAATGATCTTTTGATGAATCATGATGCCTACAACCTGGAAGGCGACATGGAAAAAGTATTGTTCGGTTTAGGTTTTAAAGCCGATGATTTTCAAAAGATTACCGATGAATTTTCCGGAGGATGGAGAATGAGGATCGAGCTTGCAAAACTACTTCTTCAAAAGAATGACATCATGCTTCTCGATGAGCCTACCAACCACCTGGATATGGAATCGATTATCTGGCTGGAGAACTTCCTTAAAGATTATCCGGGAGCGATTGTATTAGTAAGTCACGACAAGCAGTTTATGACGGCTGTCTGCAACCGTACTTTTGATATCAACAATAAAAAAGTTGACGATTATAAAGCCAATTATTCCAAATATCTCATCATGCGCGAAGACCGCCGCGAAAAGCTGATTCAGGCTAAAAAGAATCAGGATGCGGAAATCAAGCAGATGGAAGACAATATCAATAAGTTCCGTGCCAGTGCTACCAAGGCATCATTCGCACAGTCTCTTATTAAAAAATTAGATAAAATTGAACGTATCGAAGTGGATAATGAAGATGTTTCTAAATTTAATATCCGTTTCGTACAGTCCGTTGTTCCGGGAAAAGTAATTTTCGAAGCTGAAAATTTAGGAAAAGCCTACGGACAGAAGCAGATCTTCGATGATGTTGATTTTATCGTTCAGCGAGGCGACAGAATTGCGCTTTTAGGACAAAACGGACAGGGAAAAACAACGCTAGCTAAAATCCTTGCAGGAGATATTAAAGATTACTCCGGGTCATGGAACCTCGGGCATAATGTGAATATCGGTTACTTTGCACAGAATCAGGAAGAGGTTTTAACGCCAAATAAGACCGTTTTGGAAGAAGCGGAAGACGCCGCAACCGAAGAGACAAGACCGAGAGTAAGAGATTTATTAGGATCTTTCCTTTTTCAGGGAGAAGCGGTGACGAAAAAAACAAAAGTGCTTTCCGGAGGTGAGAGAAACCGTCTGGCTTTATGTAAACTGTTGCTGCGCCCTTTCAACACGCTGATCATGGACGAACCTACCAACCACCTTGATATTCAGTCGAAAGAAATTATCAAGCTGGCACTTCAGAAGTTTGAAGGTACACTGATTGTGATTTCTCACGACAGGGAATTCCTTCAGGGACTTTGTGATAAAATTTATGAATTCCGTGATGGGCGTATGAAAGAATTCCTGGGTGATATCAACGAATATCTGGAATACAGACAAAAAGAAACCATCCGCGAAATTTCTGCAGAGAAAGCAAAACTTCATGGAGAAGAGAATAAGGTTGAGGTAAAGGTGAAGAAAGAAGAAAAGCCGGTAGAAAACCAGCAATCATCAACTATTATAAGCAAGGAGCAGAAGAATATTCAGAATAAACTGAAAAAAGTAGAAGAAAAAATTACTGAGCTTGAAACTAAAGTTGAGGAATATGAAGCTTCTTTCACTAAAGAAAATCCTTCTGAAGAAACGCTGGAAAAATACAATAAAACAAAAGAAGAACTGGACCTTGCTCTTCAGGAATGGGAATATTTGGGTACGCAGCTAAATTGATTTCTATGTTTATACTAAGATAAACCTTATAGGTTTTTAAAAACCTATAAGGTTTGAATAACAGTCTGTAACAAAATTTCAATTCACCCTACTTATAAATCAAAAATATTTTAAGAAAACTTTAATCCAAGTTTTTAATTTATTTTTATAATTTTGACGAATGGTCTTTAAAGAAAGCAGAAATCTGAAAAGTTTTATTTCCAAATTATTGTTTGGGATATATTTTCTTGCGCTGTTTTCTCAGAATTTCCATAGCCACAGCTCCGAAGATGTTTTTAAAAATTTCAGTTTTAAAAAATCGGGAAATACCATTACAAAAAACGTAGCCAAAGAAAAAGCGGCAGATTGTCTTGCCTGCCACTTCTTAACTACAGGACATACTTTAGTTCCTGAAGAATTCAGTTTTACTCTTGAGAGCTATACGCATGAAGTAAAGCATATCATTGCGGTTCAGGAGAAAATATGGTCTCAGACTAAATTCACGTTTCAGCTTCGCGGTCCGCCCGCAATTTCATAATTCATAGATTTCTTTCGTTTAAAGTTTAGTGTTTCCGGCTGAAGGTTTATTCCACGGCTGTATACATATTTAAATTTACTTTAAACAATACATCAAAAAATTACGAAAAGTACTTGATAAAGTACACAATCAATCTATTTAACAATGAAATTGATATACAGTTTTATGCTTATCCTGTGTGGATTTGCATTTACAAATGCGCAGCAGACTTATACTGTAGAAGGAACTGTTCAGGATTTTCATGACAAAACCATGCTGGAAAATGCAGTGGTGAAAATTGGTGAATTTTCTGCCAAAACAGATAAAAGCGGTAAATTTTCTATCAGTAAAATTCCTGCGGGAAATTATATACTCATTGCTAAACATCCTGATTGTAATGATTATACTGAAAATGTAGGAGTTACACAGGATTTGCATTTAGCGATAACGCTTGAACACCATATCCAGGATATTGAAACGGTAACCATCCACGGAAGCCATAAAAATAATGGGTCCATGGTCATTAAAACATTGGACAAATCTGAAATTGAGAAAAATTCTACCGAAAATCTTGGTAATTTATTGTCACAGCTTTCAGGAGTAACAGCTTTGAAAACCGGAAACAATATTACTAAACCTGTTATTCATGGTTTATACGGAAGTCGTGTTGCCATCCTGAATAACGGGGTTAAAATGGCGGAGCAGGAATGGGGAGTAGAACACGCCCCGAATGTTGATGTGAATGATTTTGAGCATATTGATGTCATAAAAGGTGCGTCTGCTTTAAAGTACGGAAATGAAGGAGTAGGAGGAGTTGTCATTTTAGAACCGGCAACAATTCCTAAGAAGGATACTTTAATGGGAAGTCTAAAACTTTCCGGAATTTCTAACGGACGGGGAGGCGAGATGGCTGCCAACCTTTTAAAATCATGGAAAAACCAATGGTTTGTAAAAACGGGTGGGAGCTATAGGAAGTTGGGCGACCTTTATATTCCGCATCACACTTTGCAAAACACGGGGGCAGAAGTTAATTCATTTAATTTCGCTTTCGGAAATCATGGTTTTTTGCAGGGTTTTGATGTGTCTTACAGTGGAATCCGTCAGGAATTTGGAATTTATAGAGGTGCACATTTGGGAAGCCCGTCAGATTTTTACAAAGCGATCAATCTGGGACAGCCTTATTTTCTGGATGATTTCAGTTACGAAATTGGCAGTCCGAAGCAGGAAGTAGAGCATCATATTGCTAAAATTTCTGCTTATAAAAGATTTGAAAACTTTGGAAAACTCACTTTTCAATACAGTTTTCAATTAAATCGGAGAAAAGAGTTTGACATCAGAAGAGGAGATTTGAATGCGCTTCCTTCTATGGATTTGAGGCTTATCACGCATTCTGCAAGTTTAGTTCACCTGATAGAACGCCCAGACTGGAGTTTAGAGAGTGGAATTTCCGGCGGGTTCCAGGATAATTATCCCAACCCTGCAACCCGGGCAAGACGTCTGATCCCTGATTATTACCGGTATGATGCAGGTGCATTTTCTGTATTTAAGTATAAATTTAATTCAAAGTTAAATGCAGAAGCGGCAATACGGTATGATTTCAGCAGATATGATGCTTATAAATATTATGACGAATCAGATTGGAATGCAAGATTTGCAGCGGTGTTTCCTGAATTTTTTGTTCAGAAAAGCGACAGCAGAATTTTAGCCAGGCCAATTCTGGATTATCATAATTTTTCTGCTAATGTTGGACTGGATTATAAACCTTTTAACAGTTTTGAAATCAAGTTTAATTTATCAAGAGCCGACAGAACTCCCAATCCTGCAGAATTATTTGCTGATGGATTGCATCACTCTGCGGCAATTGTAGAGGAAGGTGACCTTAGAATTAAAAGAGAAACGCTTTACCAGGCAAATCTTTCTTTAATTTCTAAAATTAATGTCCTTAAAGGTCTTAGCATAGAAGCAACTCCTTACCTAATGATTTCTGATAATTTTATCAATCAGATTCCTACGGGAGTGCAAAATTCAAATCGGGGAGTTTTTCCGATCTGGAGCTACCAACAGATCAAAGCAAGAATTTTTGGAATTGATGCTGATGCAGAACTTCAAATTCTTGATCATTTAAAATGGAATACGGGTTTCAGTGCATTACGTGGTGACGATTTATCAAATAACGAACCTCTGATCCTGATGATGCCTTCCAATCTGAGAAATTCATTAGAATGGAAATTGAATGTACCGGATAACTTTTATTTGAGACTGGAAAATGTAAGTGCATTCAGGCAAAATCGTTTCCCAATCAGAAATCAAAATGTAGATTTTATAGAAGACGGAACTTTTTTCAGCGAAGAGCTGGATCTAAGTACTCCACCTCCAGCGTACACCGTATTTAATGCTTCGGTGGGTGCAGATGTGGCTAAAAATTTCAACATCAATTTCAGAATCAACAATATATTCAATACCGAATATCGGGAGTATCTTAACAGACTCCGTTTTTTCATGCCCGAAAATGGCAGAAACTTTATTATAACTCTTAAATACAATTTTTAATTATTAATTTAAATACAATGAAAAAATTCTTAAACATTACCCTAATGCTTTTTACAGCACTTTTAGTTTTCTCTTGTAGAAATGATTCTACCGATATTCCGGAAGATATTCATGATCACGAAGAAATAGAAAAAATGGTGGTGAAATTAACCAACGTAAATGATGCAACGGATATACAAACCATTAATTATATTGGCGGAGTTGCCGATCAGCACATTCATGCCGAAGCAGGAGATGTATTTAATGTAGAACTTGACTTTCAGGTAAAGCACGATAACCACTATGATAGTGTAAATGGAGAAATTATTGAAGAAAAAGATGAACATTTCATTACATTCGGTTTCACCGGAGCCAATGTTACCGTGAAAAGAGCAGCTACTGATGTCGCAAGAACTGATGGTAATAAACTGGGGTTGAAAACGCAGTGGACAGTTGTAAGCGCTACTTCAACCGGGAAAGTAAACATCAAATTGGTACATGCGCCAACTTCGGTAAACCAAAACTCTCCTTCTGCAGACAATCAGCAGGGAAGTGCTGTAGGTGGCGAATCTGACGTGGATGCGATCATTGATCTTCATTAATACACCTCATCAACAAATTTTTAATATTAAAAGACATCATTTTTTGATGTCTTTTGTATTTTAACGGATTATAACAAATTGGATGAGTGATTTTCATAAAATTTTCCTATTTTTGCAACCTAAAATTTTAATCAATAATGAAGGTTACCGCACAAAACCATGATGATGTAAGTGCATTGCTTACAGTGACATTGGAAAAATCTGACTATAAAGAAAAAGTTGAGAAGCAATTGATTAATTATGCTAAAAATGCGCAAGTTCCTGGTTTCAGAAAAGGAAAAGTGCCTTTAAGTATGGTTAGAAGACAATATGAAGCAGGTATTGCTTTCGAAGAAATCAACAAGCAGGTTTCTGATGCTTTAAACAACTACGTAAACGAAAACAAATTAAGATTAGTAGGTCAGCCTGTTCCTCAGCCTGTAAACGAATTCGATTACAATGCTGATCAGCTGGAAGTGGCTTTTGAAGTAGGATTTGAGCCTGAATTTAGCATCGATTTAGCTAAATATGAAGCGCCTCACTACAAAGTTGAAGCTTCTGAAAAAGAAATTAACAAGAGTATCGAAAACATGCAGAAGCGTTTCGCTGAGCAGGTTCCTCAAGATAAAATTACTAAAGATTCTTACATCGCACTGGAAGTTTCTCAGGTAGTGGAAGAAGGTGCAGAAGGAGAGCACCACCACCATCCTAAAAATGTTACCATCACTGCTGAAAACAAAGAAGCATTCAAATTGGTAAAAGGTTTGAAAATGGACGGATCTGTAAAGGTTTCTAAAGAAACGCTTGCAGGTAGCGAAGAATTGGCTAAAGAATTAGGATTCTCTAAAGAAGAAGTTGAGCACTTACACCACAATGAAGTGGAAGTAAAAGTAAAAGATTTCTATTCTTTGAATCTTGCCGAACTTAACCAGGATCTTTTCGATAAAGTATATGGTGAAGGAAACATCAAATCTGAAGAAGAATTAAAAGAAAAAGTAAAATCTGAACTGGATGAATACTTCCAGCAAAATGCAGATGTACATTTTGTAAATAAAGTTTTGGAGCAGGTTTCTGAAAAAGAAGAAGTAAAATTACCGGAAGAATTCCTTGTAAAATGGTTAATCTTCTCTAATCAGAACATCCAGTCTGAGGAGCAGGCCAAGCAAATCCTTGAAACTGAGAAAAATCAGTTGAAATATCAGATCATTGAAGGTAAATTAATGACGGATAATGAGATTCAATTAGACTATGCTGATGTTTTGGCACAGGCTGAGCAATTGGTAAGAAATCAACTGGCAATCTACGGAATCCACCACTTAGGAGACGAAGAAATCCAGAAATATGCTGTTGAAATGTTGAAAGACCAGGAGCAGGTAAGACAAATCTCTTCTGAAGTTGCTATGACAAAACTTAAAGATGTAATTCTTGAAAAAGCAACAAAAAAAGAAACTGTAATTTCTCACGACGAGTTTTTAGAGGAGCTTAAAAAATAATTTATACAATTATAAATATTTATAAACCACCATTTTGGTGGTTTTTTTATGGGTCATCCATAAATTTTATCATACAATATTCATATATTTACGACTTAAATTTAGTATATGAAAAAGATCATCATTCCGTTTTTATGCGCTGTGCTATATGCTGCTCCTGTGGCTGCACAAACAACTACTGCTGCTCCGGCTAAGACGGAAGCTGTACAATCGAAATTAACGCCTAAAGAAGTTATCGACAACTACCTGAAAGCTTTAGGAGGAAAAGATAAACTTGAAGGTATCAAAACGACACTTATCGAAAACACGCTTACCGTTCAGGGAATGGATATTACAATGACCACAAAAAAAATGGGAAACAAATTCAAATCTGAGCAATCTGTGATGGGTCAGAAGATGGTCCAGTTTTTTGATGGTGAAAAAGGATACTTTGAGCAGGGAGGCCAGAAAATGGATATTCCGGCTGATAAAATCGCAGAATTGAAAAAAAGCAAAGTAATTGATGCTTTAGCGTATGATCCGGCCAGCTTCACAACAGTTACCGTTGAAAAAGTAGATGGAAAAGACTATAATGTGTTAAACTCAGATAAAGGAAAATTCTATTTTGATGCTTCTACAGGATTATTATACAAGTCCTCTGCAGCTGAAGGAGTAGCAACTGTAAAAAGTTATATGACTGTAGACGGAATTCAGTTTCCTCAGGAAATTGACGCGGAAGGAAACGGTCAGAAAGTGGTTATTAAAACTACAAAAATCACACTTAATTCCGGTGTTTCAGAAGCTGATTTTAAATAAAATCTATTATTTAACATAAAGCTTTTAAACTAATTGCAGAATTAACCGCAAAAGTCACAAGAGATATTCTTAACGAAATGATTAGAACAATCAAAGTTCTCAAAAGAATAAAAATCGAAGATTTTTTTAGGCTATTGTGCCCTTTTTCATTATCGTCATCAACTTTAGATAAAATTGAGTTCATCTTTTGTGACTTTTGTGGTATATAAAAAGTTTAAACAGCTTTATAATTAAACCGGGTTCGTCCCTAGTCATGGTCGGAAGAAAAATTCTTCCGACTTTTTTAGTTTTTCATCCTGAGAAAAAGCAATTTAATTATTTGATTATCAATTATTTAACTTGCGTTTTAGAATTTATTTTCGTATCTTTATAGCTGATAATCAATTGTTTATGTCAGTTTTTAAAGATCATAAAATAGCTCTTAAAGATGTTTTAGAATTTATTCCCGAAGCTCTTTTAGCCCATCTCTCGGCAAGT